>JBEDUM010000001.1:0-6444 GCA_040414585.1 Sphingomicrobium sp.
TGCCGGAAAGCAGCAGCAGATTCTCCCAGTCGTTCGACGGGGTCCGCATCTCTTTGACCAGGCGCGCGCGGATTTCCGGGTCCTTCATCCGCTTGATCCACGTTTCGAGGCCGCCCGATTGCACCCATGTCGGCATCGCCGCGTCCAGGCCCGTCGCACCGGCCGTATAGGTGTACATGTCGGCCGTGATCCGCTGCCCGCTCTTTCGGGCCGCTTCCACTCTGGCGATTGCCGCATCGAGCTTGCCCCAGTTCGGCTGGCCCGCCTGCTTGAAGTGATAGATTTCGGCGGGCGCCCCGGAATCCTTGCTGATCGTAATCAGCTCGTCGATCGCCTCGAGTAGCTTGTTGCCCTCCGAGCGCATGTGACTGATGTACATGCCGCCGCACTTGCCGGCCTCGGTCACAAGCGCGGTAAGCTCCGGCGTCTCGGCATAGGTGGCCGGCGCGTAGATCAGCGAAGAGCCAACGCCCATCGCGCCTTCCTTCATCGCCTGCCGGACCAGCGCGCGCATTCTGTCGAGCTGCGCCGGCGTCGGGTCGACATCCTTCTCGCCGAGCTCGTGAACGCGGACGGTAGTGGCGCCGACGAACGAGGCGAGATTGGGCGTGACGCCCTTCTTGACCATGTAGTCGAGATACTGGCTCAGCGTGGTCCACTTGATCGGGTACTTGATGTCGCCTTGCCGCTTAACCTCGCGCGCCTTCATTTCGGGCGTCCAGGGGCCCATCGAATCGCCTTCGCCCATCACTTCCAGCGTGACGCCTTGCATCGTGTCGCTCAGGCCGCGCCCATCGGCGATCAGGCTTTCGTTGGCCCAGCTCAGCATGTTGATGAAGCCCGGCGAGACCGCCTTGCCCGTGGCGTCGACCGTGCGCTCCGCGGTCCCGGGCGCTTGCGGGCCGACATAGACGATCTTGTCGCCCTTCAGCGCGACGTCGCCGACAAAAGGCTTGCCGCCGGACCCGTCATAGACGGTGCCGCCGTGGATCAGCACGCTGTAGTCGGCAGCGGACTTGTGTGGGACCGGCGCCGCCGCGGTCGCAAGCAGACCCGCAACGGCAAACGCGTAAGCCATTCTTCTCTTCATCGCTGATACTCTCCCCAGGAGGGGCGAACCTGCAACATCCGCATGATGCGCGCTACAGCAAAAGCGCATCTGCAGAATTCCCTAGACATGTGTCCGCGCATGGCTTGAACTGCCGCGATGCTGATCGCACTCCTTGTCCCGCTCTCGCTGGCAATCCTGATGTTCGTGATCGTGCTGGCGCGCGCGGCCATCGCGAAGCGGGCAACGCCGAGTCCTGAAGCGCTCGTCCTCGGTGCGGTGGTCAGCTTCTTCGACACGCTGGGAATCGGGTGCTTCGCTCCAACGACCGCCTGGCTGAAGTTCCGCAGACTGGTGCCCGATCGACTCATTCCGCCGACGCTGATCGTCGGACTGGGTCCGCCCGCGATGGCCGAAAGCCTGATCTTCCTGGTCCTGCTCGGTGTGAAGGTCGACCCGGTCCTGTTGTTCGGAAGCGCGATCGCGGTGCTGCTTGGAGGACTCGTTGGGGCGGCGCTCGTAGCCCGGGCTCGGGTGTGGATCGTGCAGCTCGTCGTCGCCATCGGGCTGCTGCTCGCGGCGATCGCCTATACGATGACGAACCTCCATCTATTCCCCGGCGGCGGGACCGCGGCCGGATTGCCGCCGGTGCTTACTATCGTCGCAATTGTCGCCAGCTTCGGTTTCGGGATCCTGCTCAACTTCGGAGTCGGCAATTATGCGCCGACCTTGGTCATGCTGAGCCTGATGGGGATGGACCCAAGGCTCTGCTTCCCCATCATGGCGTCCGGCGCCGCCCTTATGAGCGCGGGCGCGGGCATAAAGCACATTCAGATCGGGCAGATGGACCTGCGCGTGGTCATCGCCCTCGCGATCGGAGGGGTCCCGGCCGTTTTGGTCGCGGCCTTTATCGTCAAGACGATGCCGCTCGAAATGCTGCGTTGGCTCGTTATCGTCGTGGTCGTCTACACGTCAGCGGTGATGGCGCACGCGGCGTCGAAGGGCCGCCGTGAGCATAAGGCCGAGGCTGCGACCGCGCCGGTGCTCGAGTCATGAGCGACACTGCTGCACTGAATCGCGACTTCGCGAAGTACGACCAGGTCAGGAAGGCGCACACCTATCGACTCGCCGAACATGAAACGGACGAGTTCGACGAGGATTACGAGATCGCGACGCTCGACTTTGCTCCATTTCTCCATGGTGGCGAGAGCGACAAGAGAAGGTTCGCGGACTCTTTCGCTGGCGCACTCGAGGAAATCGGATTTGCGGTCCTTACCGGCCACGGCGTCGACCCGGCGCTGTATGATGACATGCAGGACGCGACGCTCGACCTCTTCACATCGACTCCGCTGGAGGAGAAGATGCGCTTCCGGGGCAAGCGCCACGGCAGCGTCAACCAGGGCTACTTCCCGATCGAGGAGACGAGCGACATCCATCCCGACCTCGTCGAAGGCTGGGTCTGGTGCCGCCGCGCATTCGACGTACCCCAGCAGCGCGATCGTACGTTCCGGGCCGAGGAGTTTTGGCCGCGCGCCGAATATGAACGACAGTTCCGTCGGCTCGTCCTGGCCCATGAGCAGCTGTTCAAACCGATCGCTCAGGCGATGCTGCTGGGTCTCGGCTGCGATCCGCATCTCCTCGATAGCAGTCTCACGGGCACGAACTTCGGACTCCGTCTCAATTACTATCCGCCGATGTCCGAAGCGCAGGCGCGCTCCGGCGCCGGACGGCTACTGGGTCATGAGGACGTCGACCTTTTCACGATCCTTCCGGCGACGCGGACCGATGGGTTGCACGTCTGGAATCATCGCTCCGGAAAATGGGTGCGGATGCGCGCGCCCGCCGGCTCGATCATCATCAACACCGGCGATTACATGCAGCGCATCTCCAACGATCGGCTGCCCTCGACTACGCATCGTGTCGGCAAGCCCACGGACGGCTCGCACCTGACGAGCTCGCGGGTCTCATTTCCGACGAACGTCTACCTGTGGGAAGACGAGATCCTCGACGTGTTGCCGGGCCTCGGTCCGGCGAAATACGAGCCGATCAAGGCCATTACTTTTCATACGCGAAGCACGAGCAAGTTCTACGGCGACGGGTATGCGGTGGAGTCTGCCTGACCGCTCAGTTGGCTTCCTGGGAGCGGTCGAGAATGACCGGATCGATGAATGCCAGGCCGATGAGCCCATCGTCGGCCCATCTCACTACCGCTGGCACCAGTACCCCGCCCTCGAAGCGTACGTAGACCTTCGCGCCCGGCGCTAGATCGCCGACGTGATCACCCATCACGCCGCCTTCGGAGATGTTGTGGATCGCGAAGCTCGTCGGGCAGCCGTCGATCAGAAGCTTTAGATTGCGATCCTTGGTGGCCATCCTCTGGAAGCGCCGCTGGTCCGCTGGCCTCACGGCCGTCGAGGAGCGCGTCGATGGAGCTGCCGCGTCGTCCAGTCTTGCTTCGGCGAGCGGGACGGCCGTGCCGCAAAATCCGCACTCCGCGCTGAACCTGCCGATATACCATTGGGAGCGCCCACAGCCCGGACAGTGATTGTCTGCGTTCGCGCGGTAAACGATGTGATGACCGCGCTTGGCCAATCCGGCTGCGAAGGACGCTGGCGCCCGCTCGTAGACCAGAACGTTCGACATTACCGAGCTCCCTATTTCCTCAGGCTAACGCATACCCGGCAAATGGTAGGAGCGACTGCTTGAGAAGTGATTACCAGCGACGCCCGCAGGCTCAGCCCATTGCCGAGTGGCCATTACGCGACCTAAGCGTAGCAAGATGCGCATTGCCGTCGTCGCTCCTAGTTGCACTCTCAAGCGCGAAGCCGCTGAGGCTGTGCAGGCAATCGCGGCGCGGCGCGGCGACTGCGAACTGGTCATTCATCCGCAATGCTTTTTGTCGGAAGGGCATTTTGCTGGTCCGGATGAGGCAAGGTTATCTGCGTTCCGGGACGTGATGTCGGATTCCGCGATCGATGCTGTCTGGTTTGCCCGCGGAGGCTATGGTTCGAACCGGATCGCAGAAGCGGCGGCGGCTGACCTGCCGGAGGCCGCCAGGTCGAAGAGCTACATGGGCTATAGCGACGCAGGCTTCCTATTGGCTGGATTGCACAGGGCCGGCCTCGACGCCGCCTGGGGCCCAATGCCTCAGGATGTGCTCCGTGACGGTGGCGACGCGGCCGTTGACCGGGCGCTCAATTGGCTGGTTCGACGTGATCCTTCGTCGCTCGAAGGCGATCTGCGCGGACCAGCGATGGCCTTCAACCTCACCGTGCTTGCAAGCTTGCTCGGAACGGTGCTCGAGCCCGATTTCGCCGGTGTTGATTTGCTTATCGAAGATGTCGGCGAGCACCATTACCGGATCGATCGGACGATGTTCCATGTCGCGGCAAGTGCCAACATTCGGGAGGTAGCCCGTCTAAGGCTTGGAAGGGTTGGCGAAATTCCCGCGAACGACCCTGATTTCGGGCGCGACGAATGCGCGATTGTTGAGGAATGGTGCGCTCGTTCCGGCATCTCATACGGTGGGCGTGCCGACATCGGGCATGACGTTCAGAACCGCGTTGTTCCGTTTACGTGTGAAAAACGCTGATTTTCCCTCTGCAACGGCATTGCAATGAAGCGAGCTTTGCGCTCTATCCACAGTTAGGAACAACAGGAGGGCCTGATGGCACAAGGTAGTCGTAAAGCAGGGGGCGGGCTCGCCCGTCCGGTCACACCGTCGGCGGATCTCGCTGCGATCACTGGAAGCTCGCCGCTTCCGCGCAGCCAGGTCGTTTCGAAAGTGTGGGATCACATTCGCAAGAACAACCTGCAAAACCCTCAAAATAAGAGGGAAATTCTTGCGGACGACAAGCTGAAGAGGGTTTTCGGGGGCAAGGACCGCGTCAGCATGTTCGAGATGAACAAGCACCTCTCGAATCACCTGAAATAAGCTTCAACCAGGCTTTGAGCCGAGAAGGGGATCCGCTTCGGGGGGTCCCCTTTCTTATTTGTACCATCGCGACTCGGCCTCGCCTTCAGCCTCGCCAGAGACCGTCGAGTCTCTCCTGGGTGACCGGGAAGCCGAGATGTTTCGGGATGGTGATGAATTTCTCACCGCCGCTGTCTTCGACCCAAGGGCTGATCGGCTCGATCGGGTGAGCGAGCGCGTCGGCGCGGATCGCGTCAAAGCTCGAGTGCTGGGCAAGCCTCTCCAACGTTCGACGGGTCGGGAAGATGAGGCGCGCTTCACCACGCTGCTCGCGCTCCAGCACCTCCCGCGCGCTCGTCCAGAAGGCGCCGGCGCATTCGCCTTCGATCACGCGCGGCTCCCATTCACCCGGGGGCGCCTTGGCGACGAAGAAGAGCGTATCGAAGCGCCTCACCGCATGAAACTTCGGCACCCAGCGCGCGAATGGCGTCAATGCTGCTGTTTCGAGGTGGCAGCCTGCCTCGGCGAGAGCGGCGGCGAAGTGCTTGTCGGCAGTAAGATCCTGCTGCAGCTGACCGGCGGCTTTGCGATCGGGCGTTGGCTCAAGGGCCACAGGGACCGCGGTTTCTTCGATCGTCTCGCGGATGGCCGCAATCACCGCCGCATCAGTTCCAAGTTCGCCTGCTAACCGCCTGTCGGCCTCGTCGATCCGGCCGCCGGGGAAGACCAGCGCCCCGGCGGCGAAGGCCATGCCTTCCGCCCGTTCGACCATCAGCAGTTCCGGTGGGCCGCCATCCCGTTCGCGGACGACGATCAGGGTTGCGGCGGGAATCGCCTCGTCAGTCATGTCGGGCACCTAAGCGCGCGGTGAGCAAAGAAAAAGCCGCCCGGAGTTGCCCGGGCGGCTCATTGCCAAGGTCGCCGGCGCCTACATGCCGCTGACGTTCTGCTCCTGCGCGTCCGTCGGATTGTTCATATTGTCCTCGGCCGCTGCATTTTCAGCATTCAGCTCGGCCTGCTGGTTGGCGAGCGTTGCTGCCTCGCTGTTCGCCGCGTCGTTCGCGGCATCGCTCGACAGCTGGTTGAGATCTTCTGCCGGCTGGTTGAGTTCGGCGTTGTTGACCGCGTCCTGATTGTTGCTGTTGCACGCCGCAAGGCTAAGTGCGGCTACGCCAGTGACCGCAAAAACAAGCTTTTTCATCACTTTCCGTTCCCCATCAGGCTACTTGCCTCTTGGCGCCATAACAGCCGAATCCTTGAGATTCACGCCCAAAATCCATATCTAGGGCACGCCGGGCAACCGGCTATGTCGGTAGATTGTTGGGTGGAATAGGCACTTCGGACCCGGGGGGCAGCACCCCGGCGCCTCCACCATCAGCCCCCGCTTGCGCGAGGGTTGTTGATGGGGGCGAAATAGGATCGACGAGTGCAATAAAGGCCTGATTGCCGATCGGATTGAGCCACCGTGACGGTTCATTCACAC
>JBEDUM010000002.1:0-17282 GCA_040414585.1 Sphingomicrobium sp.
AGGACGACCTGCCCGATGCCGACTTCCTCGATGCCCTGACGGCGCCCGAGGGTGACAACAGGGTGACAACACAAGCCGCCGAAACAGGCCGAAATGAACTGATCGACCCACCGGCCAGAATCCGCCCGCGTGCAGCGGAAAAGCCAGTCGCACCGAAACGGCCCGAGGTCGCTGCCGCCAACTCATAATCCGTTGGTCCCTGGTTCGAATCCAGGCGGGCCCATCCGGGAGTGTCCGATGAACAACCCGAAGAAATCGGGGAGGCCGGGCGCTCGGCAGTAGTTGCGGGGCTGACGATGGTCGAAGTCGTCGGCCCCGCCGCTTCTCAGCGGCACTCCAGGCTCAGGGCATGTGTGTGCTGGCATGCGAAAGCCGCCGGACCGGCTTCACGTTCGTAGTGCTGATTGCAGGAACGGCCGGAGCCGCTACGGAGCCGGTCCGGCGCGCGCGAGTCCGAGCTTCACGGCAGCCGGGCCGTACGGCAAGGCCAAGCCCTGCATCTTCCGCGCTCGGAGAACACTGCGCAGGCGCTTGGCGCCGTCGACCTTCCGAAGCTCGCCGTAGTCACGTCGACGCGCGGAGCCGAGCCAGCCGTAACGCATGCAGATGCGGAACCACTCGATCGCGAGCGCGGCGGACGCTCGCAGCTGCTGGAACGGAAGCCCGGGCCGCTTGAGCCTGGTGTCCGCGTTCTTGCCGGCGACGCCGTAGCGATCGCGCCAGTGGCGGAAGATGCGCTCGCAGTGCTCGTGACTCTTCCGCACGTCGTGGTAATAGGACGTCAGCCGGTTGATCGGCACGAGCAGCCGCCACTCCTCTGAGCACGCGATCGACTGGGCCTTCTCGCACTCGGCTGTGTGCCGGAGCAGGCAGCGGAAGCGCAGCCGCGGTGTCTTGCGCGCGTCGAGGTAGAAGCCAAGGCCGGCTGACTCGAGCTGAGACGGCCCGCCGCAGTAACGGCAGCGCGGGATGCCGTGCTCGTCGTAGGCGTCGCGCCGCATCTGATCGCGCGTGACGTTGAACCGCGGCTTGCGCCACGGCAGGACGCTGGCGATCCCGCGCGTCGTGTTGAACTCGAAGACGGACTTGATCGACTGGCCCTTGTCGCCCGTCATCGCCAGCGGCCGGCCACCGGTCGCCTCGATGATCTCCTCCATCAAGGACGGATAGGCGAGATGCTCGTGTTCGTCGGCGGCGATGTTGCTGACGGCGAGCGGTGCGCCCAGGAAATGGTCGACGCCGGCGAGCAAGATGCCGCCGAGCCAGAACTTCTTGCGGCGGCGCTTCGTCGCCTTGCGACCCTGGCCGTGCATACGCGCGCCGGCCGTCTTGTCGCGCGTCCGGTAGCGGTGCCCGCCGATCCAGACGTACTTGAAGCGCTCATCCTCGCCGGCGGTCGGCGCGGCGCCGTCGGGCAGTTCGCCTTCGGCGGGTTCCGGTCCGGCCGCTTCGGAGTGCCGGTGCTCCTGAACCTCCTCGTCGCTCGCGCGCGTGATCAGCTTGGCGGCGCGGCTGAGTTGCGAGCACTTTGCCGGATCGGGGCAGACATGCTCGAGGCGGGCGTGCGTCTGCCAGGCGGTTCCGTCGACGTGGATCACCTGGCCGATCCGCGGCTCGTGTCGACGGGCTTGGGAGATCAGCAGGTCGGCGATGTGGCGGAAGGCGGTCTTCTCGCCGCGCTCACCACGACCAGCCTCGAGCTTCTCGAGCTCGACGAAGCGCAGCCGCAGCGTGTCGTAGTCGGGGACGCACTCGAACCCGGCTTCCCACCACAGCGCGGAGTCGCGCCAGCGCTGCCAGAACGACTCCATCGCGGGGTCGCGCGAGATGACGAAGGCGAGGTAGACGAGCAGCCACGAACCCTTCAGACGCGGCCGGCCACGGGTGCGGCGGCCCGGGGCAGCGAACTGGTCGCGCGCGGGCGCCGGCGTGAGCATCTCCTCGAGCGGGCCGAGCAGCTGCGGGTGCTGCTTGAGCTCGCGGACGAGCCAGACCGGGTCCTGGAGGTCAGGGTCGTCGCTGAACTCGGTCGCGCGATAGACGTGGACGAGCTCCTGCTCATGCAGTCGTCGCGGCCGGCGGCTTGGTCTGCGCTGAGTGGCGGCTCCGCGACGCGAAGGTCGCGAGCGGCTCATCGCCAGGCGTGGCGGCTACCGAGGGGACGGGTGCGGGGGAGCGGCGCGGTCACGGCCGCGAAGGTAAGCCCGGTCCTGGGGCGGACCGCAGGAATCTCTCGCCGGCGGGAGCAGCCGCCGTTCCAACATTCGCCCTGCAAGTGAGCCAGGTTGGTCCCATGACGGGATGCTATACGAACACGTGTTCGCATACAATCAGGTGATGAAGCTCTGGCTTCTGCAACCCCGAAGTGCGGTTCTTGAGCGGTCGGCGCATCCGTGGGAGCCGCCGTTCGAGAAGGTCATGGGGCTCGTCGTTCGAGCCGAGCACGAGGCGGCGGCTCGTGCGCTCGCCCAAGAGAAGGCCGGCAACGAAGGGCTCGGCATCTACCGCACGCTCGGCATCCCTGATGAGCCGACCGCGGCGAACGTCTGGCTAGATGCGGCTTGGACCCAGTGCGACGAGCTCGGCGCAGAAGGCGAGGCCGGCGTGATCCTGGTCGACCGCTACGAGTCCTGAGGCTGAGCGTCGTTTGTAGACCTATCGTCCGGTTCCGAGCCATGTGAGAACGGCTTGGATGGACGGGTTGCGGCCGAACCGTCCGGCGTTTGCATAACGAATCGTCCGGTCTCTCGGTGGCGCGATGACTACCCCAGGTATGCAGCCCTGCGGACCTCTGGTCCGCAGCCGCTCGTAGAGTCCGCCTCGGTCCCGCGAGGCTGGGATCAGCGGCGCTTCTGGCCTAGGCTATGAGGGCCAGTTTCGGCTCATCTAGGGAGTATCTCCGACGACCATCGACGAAACCGAGAACACCGAGGCTCAGCCCTCTACCGTCGAGGGCATGGCGCCCCCTTCCCAGGATGGCGCGGGGCCCAACGGCAAGCCGCGTCTGACCCAGCAGGAGCTCGAGCAGAGGCTCCTGGCTGCGTGCAACTGCCTCCGTGGGCCGGTCGACCCGACCGACTACAAGGCCTACATCTTCCCGCTGCTGTTCCTGAAGCGCATCTCGGACTACTGGGACTGGGAGTACACACGGGCGCTTGAAGCCTTTGACGGGGACGAGGAGCTCGCTCGGCTCGAGGACAACTACCGCTTCGTCCTTCCCGACGCTGATGCGGAGCGCGGACTGCCCGGTTGTCACTGGCGCGATGTCCAGAACCTGCAGCAAAACGTCGGCGCCGGGCTGCAGACGATCCTCCAGCGGATCGAGCTCGCGAACTCGGACACGCTCGCCGGCATCTTCGGCGACGTCCAATGGGCGAACAAGGACAAGCTGCCCGAGCACACCTTGCTGAACGTCATCGAGGAGTTCTCGACTCTTGACCTCTCGCCAGACAACGCGCCTGGCGACGTGCTCGGTGCGGCGTACGAGTACTTGCTCAAGTACTTCGCCGACACCACAGGCAAGAAGGCCGGCGAGTTCTTCACGCCGCGCTCGGTCGTCCGGTTGCTCACCCTCATCCTCGATCCAAAGGAAGGCGAGAGCGGACACGACCCGACCGTCGGCTCCGCGGGCATGCTCGTCGAGATGGCGAGTGTCGTCCGCGAGCATGGCGGCGACGCGCGGACACTCAAGCTCTCTGGCCAGGAAGTTCAGCTCACCACCGCCGCGATCGCTCGGATGAACCTCTTCCTGCACGACATCGAGGACTTCCGCATCCGCCGCGGCGACACCCTGCGCGATCCCAAGTTCCTCACGGCCGATGGGCAGCTCGAACAGTTCGACATGGTGATCGCGAATCCGCCGTTCAGCCTCAATCCCTGGGGACACGAGGCGTGGGCTCACGACCCCTACGGACGGTCACGTTATGGCGTGCCGCCGGCGACGAAAGGCGACTTCGCGTTCGTCGAGCACATGGTCGCCTCCATGAAGCCTGAGACGGGCCGCGTCGCCGTTGTCATGCCTCAGGGTGTTCTGTTCCGCGGCGGCACCGAGAAGGAGATCAGACAACGAATGCTGGAGGCAGGGCTCTTCGATGCAGTCATCGGGCTGCCGCCCAACCTGTTCTACAACACCGGTCTTCCGGCATGCGTTCTAGTCCTCCGCTCGCGGGTGCGTGCTGACCGAGCCCGCAGCGTCTTGTTCGTTGATGCATCGAAGAGGTTCCTGAAGCGCGGCGCCCGCAACGAGATGACATTCGCGGATGTTGAAGCGATTGCTGGGGCGGTCGGGATCGGCGGTGACCGTGATGATGACGGAGTGTCGATGGCCCTCGTGTCTATCGAGGACATCGCAGCCAACGACTGGGATATGAACGTCGGTCGTTACGTCGGTCGTGAGGCGACTGAGCAATTTGACTTTGATGAAGCGCTCGTCGCTTACGTCGAAGCTCGTGAATCAGTGGAGGCAGCGGAAGAGGCGTTGAATGTCCGCCTGCGAGAGGCGGGGTTCGTTGAGTGACGATTGGACAGAGCACGCGCTGGGCGACATCGCGCACATCCAGCAGGGGAAGACTCTCGCGAAGAAGGACATGGAGGGCGGCTCGCATCCGGTCTTCGGTGCAAACGGAATCATCGGGTGGCATTCGGAAGGACACTACGGACGTGAGGTCATCGCACTCGGCTGCAGAGGCTCATGCGGGACACTTGACATCGCTCCTGCCAGTGCGTGGCTCGGCAACAACGTCATGGCGGTCTGGGAGAAGTCGCCAGAAGAGACTGACTTTCGGTACCTACGGTACGCGCTTGAGACCGTCGATCTCGAGCGATCCGGAGCTATTTCTGGAGGAGTGCAACGGCAGATCACACGTACGTCGCTTGCTCCGGTACGGATTCCTCTGCCGCCTCTCAAAGTTCAGCAGAGGATCGCGGACTTCATCTCATCCATCGAAGCATCCGCAGCTGCTCTAACACATCGAATCGAAGCTGCCCTCCGACTCAAGACGCAGTATCTCGGTCGGACTCTTGCTGGCCTTGAAGGAGGGCAATCTCGCACGCTCGGATCGCTTGCCGATGTCCACAGCGGCGTCTCGTGGAAGAAGGAAGATGAGCTCTCGCCCGGCGATCCCGCTGGGATCGGCGTGATGGGCGTGTCAAATGTTCAGCGCGATTACATTCATATTCATGGTTGCACCTGGATTCCTTCCACCGACCAGGCCAGACAAAGACTGATCGAGCCTCATACCATCCTCACTATCCGGACGAACGGGAACGCTGATCGGATCGGCAACGTCCACATCGTGCCGGAGGACGCAGTCGGATACACGATCAGCTCGTTTCTCACTGCCATCACGCCCCACGATCCAGACACGAGTGAATTCGTCCTCCGTGTGCTTCAGTCTCCTCAAGTTCAGAGAGCTATTACTTCTGCAACGAGTGGGTCGACCGGCCTCAAGAACATTGCAGTGACGTGGCTTCGCAGGCTTGAGATTCCATGGCCCGCGGAACGAATCCGCAACGAAGTCACCGCGGTCGCCTCAGCGCTCGACACGTTGATCCACGCGCTTGAGGAAGAGAGAGATGCGTTGGCTCGGTTGAGGGAAGCAGCCCTGGAGCGGCTCATCTCCTCCCGTGAGCAAATCCCTGTCTCCTACGACCGCTTCCTAGCGGACGAAAACCCGGACAGCGTCAACCTCGAGCCTGCCACGGTGTAGGGCATGGCCTTCACCGAGGCATCGACGATCCAGGCCGCCGTCGTCGATCGGCTCACTCAGTCCGATATGGGCTGGGAGCTCGTCGAAGCGGACGATCTCGGGCGCGACAAGACCGATGTCATGCTCGAAGCCGACATCGTCGAGGCGCTCCAGCGGCTGAACCCGATCTTGGGCGAGAAGCCGCACCTGCTGGCTGAGGTGATGCCGAAGCTGCGGGCCGTCTTCCTCTCGGTCCAGGACGAGGGCCTGATGGCCACGAACGAGCGGATGATGAGCTGGCTGCGCGGCAACGAGAGCGTGCACTTCGTCGGCGAGCCTCACCCGACTCCGATCCGGCTGATCGACTTCGACGACCCGCGCTCGAACCGGCTGGTCGTATCGCGCGAGGTCGTCTTCAAGTCTGGCGGCGAGAGGGATCGCCGCTACGACGTCCCGCTCTACGTCAACGGGTTCCCGATCGCGATCGGCGAGACCAAGACGCCGGTACACGAGAAGAAGTCCTGGCTGAACGCCGCGCTCGACATCACCCAGACCTACGAGGTGCGCAACCCCGCGATCTTCGTCGCCAACGTGCTCTCGTTCGCAACGGACGGCAAGGACCTGCGCTACGGGCCGATCGGGATGCCGGCGGTCGACTGGCTGCCCTGGGGCTCGACCGCCGACGAGATGATGGCGCCGGGCCTCAAGCGGGCTCTGCGCGCGGTCGAGCTGCTGCTCGCGCCCGAATGCCTGCTCGACATCCTGCGCGACTACACCCGCTACTCGGTCGACGGCTCGGGCTCGGTACCGCGGCCGATCAAGATCATCCCTCGCTACCCGCAGGTCGAAGCGGTCGAGCGGATCGTCGCCCGCGCGACCGACCCGACTCGCCACCAGGCGCTGCTGCGCGAGCACCAAGGCTCGGGCAAGACGCTGCTGATGGCCTTCGCGGCCGGCAAGCTGCTGCGCGCTCAGCACGCGCCGACGATCCTGGTCGTGCTCGACCGGCTCGACCTCGACGAGCAGACGACGCGCGAGTTCACCTCGGCCGGCATGCGCCTGAAGGCTGCGGCTACTCGCGATGACCTGAAGCGGATGCTCGGAGAGGAGGATCGTCGCGGCGTGATCGTGACGACGATCTTCCGCTTCAAGGAGGCGGGCGTCCTGAACGACCGCTCGAACATCGTCGTCTTCTGCGACGAGGCCCATCGCACGCAGGAGGGTCTGCTCAGCAAGGACATGCGCGATGCGCTCCCGAACGCGACCTTCATCGGCCTGACCGGCACGCCGATCTCGACCAAGGACCGGGACACCTACGACCGCTTCGGTCACCCGGACGACCCGAACGGCCTGCTGCACGAGTACGACGACGTGCGCTCGATCTACGACGGCGCCACCCTCCAGGTGATCGCGGAGTCGCGCCTGGTCGACCTGCACATCGACAAGGCGGCGCTCGACGCGGAGTTCAACGAGATGGCCAAGGACGAGGGCCTCTCCGACGAGGAGAAGGAGGTGCTCGCGCGCAAGTCGGCCAAGCTCGAGACGCTGCTCCTGGCGCCGGCCCGGATCAGCGCGGTCTGCGCCGACATCGTCGAGCACTACGCGACCCGCATCGCGCCGCTGGGTTTGAAGGCGATGGTCGTCTGCTACGACCGCGAGCTCTGCGTCCTCTACCAGGAGGAGATCGCCCGCCAGCTCGCCGCCCGCTCGGAGGGCTGGGAGTCGACGGTCGTGATGACGACGCGCGGCAAGGACGACCCGCCCGCCTACCAGGCCTACGAGCGCGACCGCGCCCAGGAGGCCGAGGTCAAGCGCCGCTTCCGCACGCTCTCAGACCCGCTGAAGATCGTGATCGTCACGGCCAAGTGGCTGACCGGCTTCGACGCCAAGAACCTCGGCGTCATGTACCTGGACAAGCCGCTGCGGGCGCACACGCTCTTCCAGGCGATCACGCGCACCAACCGGCCCTGGACAAACCCTGAGACCGGCCAGGAGAAGACGGCGGGGCTGGTGATCGACTACATCGGCCTCGGCACCGAGATCGCGAACGCCGTGCAGATCGAGCGGCGCGAGCACGGCGAGAAGATCGGCTTCGACGACCTGACGACCTTGCAGAAGGAGCTCGCCGGCGCGCTCGAGACGGTGCTCGACCGCTTCGAGGGGATCGACCGCTCGAGCTCGTCGTTCGCGGCGCTGATGGAGGCGCAGGAGCGGCTGGGCGAGGAAGAAGAGCGCGACGCCTTCGCGCGCGAGTTCCTGACCTGCGAGGCGCTGTACGAGTTCCTCGAGCCGGACACCGGATTCAAGCCCGACCAGCGCTTCGAGTACCGCTGGGTCGCGAAGGTCTACCAGTCGGTGCAGCCGGCGACCACGCCGGACGCGCTGCTCTGGCAGCGGCTCGGGGCGAAGACGCACGAGCTGATCGCCAAGCACATCGGTGAGATCGAAGTCGGCAAGGGCGGCCCGAAGTCGATCGTGCTCGACGAGGAGTCTCTCCAGCGGCTCAAGGAGCTTGGCCTTGAGGGTGGCCTGCCAGACGCGCCCGGGGAACCGCCGACTGCGGCCGAGGTGCTGGACACGATCCGCAAGCGGATCAACGCCCGCCTCAAGGACCACCCCGGCAGCTCGCGCTACCGCTCGCTCGCCGAGCGGCTGGAGTCGCTGCGACAGTCCTACATCGAGACGGCCGAGGAGAGCGTCGACTTCTTGAAGAAGCTGCTCGAGCTCGCGCGCGAGGTCGTCGAGGCCGACCGCGAGCAGGTTGCCGCCGAGGGCGCGTCGGCCGTCGCCGGAGAGGAAGCCTCAGCCGAGCCGGACTCGCTGCTGCCCGACCAGCGGATCGGTGCGCTGACGCAGATTTTCGAGGAGTACAAGCCGGACGTGACCCCGGCGATCGTCGAGCGCGTGGTGCACGAGATCGACGCCGTCGTCATGGGCGTCCGCTTCGCCGGCTGGCAGGCCAGCCGCGAGGGCGACCGCACGGTCAAGTTCGAGATCAGGAAGGCCTTCAAGAAGTACGGCCTGGAGCCGACCGGCGACCTGTTTGACCGCGCGTACGCGTACGTGGCCGAGCACTACTAGCCCGGCACCGGCGGCTGCGCGAAGGCGCTGGCGGCGCCAGGACGGATCAAAGCGCGAGATTTCTTGAGTTCGGTTTTGGTTTCGGGTACAGTTCGGTCATGGTGTCGCATCCCAACCTCGCCGACCGCGAGATTTATCCCAATGACTCCCTCCAGCTCGTCGCCTTCGAGCTGCGGATGCCATACGTGCCGACCTTCGCCGGCCACGAAGCCGCCGCGAACGCTCTGTATGCGAGCCTTCGCGACATTCTGCCCATCATCGGCCCCGCGCCCGTCGCCGCCGTGCAGATTCATGCCGGCGAGGGCGGGGTTTCCACGCGCGAGGCACCGATCCCTCTGCGACTGCTGAACCGAGGCAAGACGCTGAGCGTGACGATCTCGCCCAGTGCGCTCATCGTCGAGACATCCGACTACGACCGCTTCGAGGCATTCCAGGATGTCATCCGGAAGCTGCTGGAAGCTGCTGGGCCGGACATTGCCGGCATCGAGCGCGTGGGACTTCGCTACATCAACGAAGTCCGAGTCCCCGACGTGCATGCCGTCGACGACTGGCGGGACTACATCAACGCATCGCTGCTCGCAGGACTGGACCTCGACCGTGACTTTCCGGCTGAGGCCACCCAGGGCATGGTCCAGTACGCGCTCGACGGTGATCGACACGTGAATCTGAGGTTCGGCGCCCTGCCCGAGGGAGCGATAGTCAATCCGGCGGGCCCGCTGCGATTCAAGACATCAGACGGTGGGCCGTTCTTCCTGATTGACCTCGACAGCTTCTGGACCGCACCCGACGACGACATGCCCGAGTTCACCCTCGATCGGGCGATGGAAATCTGTCTGTCGCTGCGACCGCAAGTGCATGCCCTATTCGAGGCCGCGATCACAGATCGTCTCCGTGACGAAGTTCTACGAAAGGAGGGGTAGGTGAGCGTTCTCGACACCCCATTTGCCAAGCAGAGCGCGACCGCTTCAGACACCGACGTCATCCGCGACGTCCCTGAAACGGCGATTACCGGAGTGATCTCAGAGGCTGCTGCGATTCGAGACGAGGTCGGCATCCTTGATGCGGACTCGACCGACCTGCATCGCAGGGCGCAGCTGCTCGAGCTCGATCAGCGCACTGCTCAGGTGGGCATGCAAGAGCCGCGAGAGCTGCTCGACGCGCTTGGCGTCGAGTGGGGGCTCTCCTGGGCAGCAGTTGCCAGGCTCCTCCATGTGAGCGAGACCGCCATCCGCAAGTGGCGCCGGGGTGACCAGATCACACCCGAAAATCGACGACGGCTCGCTCGCCTTGTGAGCATGCTCGAGATGCTCAAGGCAAGCAAGTACCCGGTCAAGGACCCGGCTTCATGGCTCGAAATGCGCGTGTCGGACCATGCAACGGTGACCCCTGTCGACCTCTACGTGGCCAATCGAACCGACCTGATTTTCGAGCTCGCCGGCCGGCGCAAGAGCTCGCACGACGTACTTGCCGAATTCGATCCCGAGTGGCAATCGACCTATGCCGTCGACCAGCGCTTCACCGTGGTCGACGCCGCCGACGGCCACAAGGCAATCGTGATGCGGGGAACGACTGAGTAGCGGTGCATTGGCAACGAATCTCGGGCAACCCGACGACGATGACGACCTCTACCTAGCGCGAGGACAGGAGGTCGAGTCCTATCGCCCGCCGATGCAGGGCGACATCTACAAGGGCATCAAAATCCCTGGGCTAGAGGACGTCGACTACGAGTACGTGATGGTGATCGTGCACCCGTGCACCATGCGTGCCGGCGCACAAGTTCGCGCTCGCATCGAGGTGGTGCCGGTGACGAAGTACCAGAAGGTCCCGTTGCGCAAGTGGCCCGACAGTCACCCGCGCGTCTTTCCGCTCCCGGCGCTCGTGCCCGACGAGCCCAAGGAGCACTTTGCCGCCCGCTTCGATGATCGCGGCATGGTGCCAAGCTCGGCTCTCAGCCCCGACCTGCGCATCGCATGTCTTTCGGAGAAGGGAGTGCTGCTGCTCCAACAACGCGAGATTTTCGCTCGCTCGCGACTCGACGTTCCGCTTGATGCACTGCGTGATGCATCTTTGCCCGTGCTCGTTGAGGCGGAGCTTCAGACCGACTGGAACGAAGACCTCGCGCGTCTCCGGATCGAGCGCGGTGAGGACGAACGTGAAGCGCTCGAAGCTGAGGCCGTTGCGTTCGACGATTTCATGAGTGCGCCGCACGGCTCGGGTTCGCTACGGGACCAGCTGAAAGAGACTCATCTGCATGCCCAGGTGCGCCGCGCTGTGCGTGAGGAAATCCGCAGTCGGCTAGCTGCATCCTGAGGCCCGAGCACCGACTCCAGCCGTGCGACCGCCAGTTGGTCCTTCGGTATCGCCCAATCTCGAAACTCGAGGCCGCTTCGGCCCTACGTTCGGCGGATGGCGACGACGGCCAGGCGGCCGAGCGGCACCTTTGCGTCCGAGTTCGACGACCTCGGTCTGTACACGCTGGTCCGGGTCATCGCCGAGTTCGTCTCGCCCGAGGAGCCGACGCTCGTCACGATGGCGACCTGGGATGCGGGCCGTGAGCCCTCGGGCCACGCGCACGCGCCGAGCGCCCGCGCGATCTGTGCACGCCTGGCTGATCGCGACGGCAATCGCTTCCCGTGGCGCGAGCTTCTCGAGCTTGTCTTCGAGCCCGGACGCAACATCGAGCAGACGCACGCACTGCGCCACCGCCGGCCTGAGGCCGATCACTTCACCGCGCAGCACCTCTACTACGCCTTGCGGCGGGTCGCCTCCGAGCTGAAGACGCAGTCGCCCGGGCCCGACGCCTACGCGCGCACGCGCGAGCAGCTGATCGCGAGCGATCGCCGGCGTGGGGTGGACCTGCTCGAGGAGCTCTTGCCGACGGTCGGCCAGGTCGAGCGGATTGCCGGCAGCTGGGAAGCAGGACTCGAGCTCGCCGGTCTCGACTCACGGGCGGCCAACGGCGTGCACCGCCCATCCGGTAGGCGCAACTACTGGTCGCTCGAGCGCTGCGTTGAGGCGGTCAGGCAGTACCAGAAAGGGCTTCCGGCCAGGCGATCAGAGACGAAGAAGGGCTATCTCGCCTGGTCCATCGGACGTGAAGACGCGCCGTCACCGGCGACGTTCGACCGTTACGGCGGCTGGAAGCGGGTCGTCGCGCTCGCGCGGAGCGACGAGCCCGTGCCCCACGTGCCGACCAAGGCCGAGAAGGTCGAGACTGCGGTGCTCGAGTACATCGACGCCAACGGCAAGATCAGCTCCCGCGAGCTCCAGTCGCTGCTCGGCGTCAGCGAGCACGTGGCCGGCCGCCTCCTCAAGCGGATGAAGCGGGCTGGGCAGATCGTCGTCGGCAGCGCGCACGATCACGGCCGGTCGGTCTTCTACGTGCGCTGCTAGAGCCAGGCACGGAAACCGGCGTACGAATGTCCGCAGCTGCGAGCTTCATCGGCGGAAACGACGGCGGAGGGGTGCGGTGGAAGGCAACTCACGAAAATACGTGGCGATTGGGGTCGGCATCGTCGTCCTGCTTTGGGCCGACTGGACATTCAGCGCTGGTCCGCTCACAGCCTTGGCTGTCCACCGGTGTGCCGGCCAACTTAGGCACGAGGTAGACGGCACGAGCCCCGGACACATGACTGACCACGGCTTCCAGTACGACAACTACACGGCCCAGAAGGCCACGGAAGCGTGCAAGGACATCAAGCGCCAAGGCCGGCTCACGCTTAGCGGGGGCGTCAAGCCCGCCTAGCTGCTTGGCTTTCGCGACGGTCAGCCTTCCGACTTCAAGGCACTTCGAAATCGGTTGTCTTGCTTCGTTGCGATCTCTCGCAGGAGGTCCAACGGGGGCGTGTCAGTCCGGATTTGGTCTGTGTAGACGACTAGAGCGTGGCCGACCATGTTTCCTCGCGACCAGGTATAGATGGCGACCTCGACTTTGGGCCCGTTCTTGGCGATCTTGCCCCTTCCGGCGAGGCTCATGCCATGGCAACACGGCATCTTGATCTTTCCGAAGGAGTAGGGCTCGATCGTGGCCCCATCCTTCTTCATGACCTTCGGGAGTTCCGAAGTCCATGCGGCATCGACCTGTTCGGCGCCATGCACGGTTCGGAATATGTCGACGCCAATCGCGAGCCGGACTTCGTCTCCGTCGAGGTCGAACGTGCGCTCCTCGCCCGACAACCACTGCGCCCGCACCTGCTTCTGGACCGGCGGCGGGTCGTCTCCCAGCGCGATGGCCAGAGTACGGTGAGTCGCGTCAACCTGAGCCCATCCAGCGTCGAGTTCCGTGACATTGATGATCAGGTCCGACGCGTGCGCCTTTGTCACCTCGGCTGTCTTCGTGCCGCAGCCCCCGACGAAGGTTGTCCCAAGAAGAAGCACGACGAGCCCCATGGTCTTGAGTTCGCGGCTCACTTGTATCGCTCCTCGTACAACCAGATCACTGCGCAGAACATGGCCAGCGCAGCGATAACCCCGAGCCCCTTCGTGGTCGCGTCGGCGACAATCACTCCCACGCCCGCTGGGACGATGAAGAACATCACTCCGGCGAGAACCCACTCGGCCGGATGCGGCTCTCGTTCTTCGTCCTGATCGCTGTCGCGAGGGTCCACAAGGCACGCGTACTCGAGCCCGCGTCACGCACGACCCCTTCTCGCCAAACACGGCCGCCACGAAGGAGAACCGAGCGCCCTCATCACGCACGGGCCCAGGTTCGGCCCATGGAAGAGCCACAAGCCCCCTATGAGCAGCGTCGGAAGAAGGCGGCGGGCGCCCTGCTCGCCGTCTGCGTGTGGGGCGGCATCTTTCTCAATGCGTTGATCGCGGCGCTCACGGTCGACAGCTGGGGATTCGGCGGCATCGTCCTTGGACTTACCGTGACAGCCGCCTTCATCTACACCGCCATCAAGGTGTTCCAGTACGCGTATCCGAAGTCAGGACCTCGCCGCTAGCACGCCATCCAGACGCGAAGAATGCGGTGCGCCGAGACGGCTGCTCGTAGCTTTGGCTCTGCTGTCGATGGCGAATGCACGATCCCACTACGACGTCCTTGGTGTACCGCCTGATGCCAGGGCGGACGAGATTCGCCGCGCCTGGAAGACGTTGATCCAGGTGTGGCACCCGGACCGATTCACTGGTCGGTTGCGGGACGAGGCCGAGGAAATGACAAAGGCCGTAAACGCTTCCTACGAGGTGCTGCGCGACTCTGCCAAGAGGGCAGGGTCTCAAGGGCCGGGAGCCGCAATCATCACCGCGTCCTACGCAGCCTCGGAGCACCCCTCCTACACGGGTCACGCCCCAGAGATCACGTGTGCTTGAGCAGCTTGAAGTGCGCCCTGGATTCTTGTGGGCACTGGTGTTGGTGCCAGGAGGATTCCTCTTGCTCATCGGGTTGGCGCTGCTTTCCAGCGGCCATTGAGCACTTGGCGACCCCAGAACTACCGCTGAGTGCGTGAATTACGACCCTGCGCCGCGGCCGGCGATGCGGCTGCTCGAGCGGGCTCGGCGATTTATTCGGACACGCCCATAGGGAGTGTCCGAAAAACTCCCCGAAAAAATCGGACCGACTCGAGCGTGAAGCGTCGACATCGCCGCTAGTCGGACCGATGTGCACCGTACGAGAGCCTCGGCGTAAATCCGGCTCGATGCAGAACTACCGCTGAGTGCGTGAATTAAGGCTCAATCAAACGGTTCGGAACGTATGCGAGTTCTACGCTGGAGTACAAACAGCGCTTCCAAACCTAGATGCTTGGGGCACGGCTACGATCGACCACGCTCGGCGACCATCGTCGACGAAGATCGTGATGTCGCCGCCGTTACGCATCACATTGATAGGCCCGCGCCACTGCGAATCACAGAAGCGGACGTGGTCCGGCGGGTTCTCTATGACTCGGACCTTTCGGTTCACGTCTCGAAAGTGCGAGTCCAGCAGGCCATCGAAGGATGAACTGTGGTTCACGTAGTACGAATGGGCGTCGTTGATTGCGGCACGGAGATCGTGATCCAGGCCCGCGTCGCCCGTCTCTACATTCGCCGACCAGTGCAACGTCAAGTTCTCTGGGGTGCTCTGTCTGGGATGGCTTTGCATACGAGATGATGTACTGGGATGACTCGGGGCACTGGGGTGGCTCGGGGCGCCGGGACGGCTCGAGACCTTGGGATGGCTTGATGCGTTGGGACGGCCCTTCTCGCCATTTTCGCTGACTGAACCTCCCTGGCACCGAGGAGGTGCAATGTCATTTGCAGGAGATTGGCCACGCCAGGTGTCTTGCGTTGGCAAGCACCGGCTCTTCAGCGCTTGACGAATTTCCTGCTCGTCCCAACCCTTTACATCCCAGGCGTAGACGTCCCAGTGCATGTAGTTGGTCTTCCAGCCCGGCTTGTCCAGGTGAACAAGGAACAGCGCACCCCTGCCCGCATCGGGCGTTGGCGGATTGGCGATGCCCAGGTAGCACGCGTACTCGAGTTGCGCGCGTTCGTGGCAAGCCCGCGTCGTGAACATGTGGCTTGGCTGTCGGTCCATCCCAGCGCCCCCGGCGTACCGAGTTGAAAAGTCGTTCGCCAGGCGCTTGGCGACAGCCGATTCGGAGAAAGTCAGTGGCGTGAAGAACATGACCACGGCAAGCGGGATCACCAAGGTCGCGAGACTGGAGCCATAGAACAGAGCTCGGTAGGCTGACACCGACACGCGTGTGAAATCGGCCCAGTAGCCCGTGTACAAGGCCGTTTCGCTGGGTGGGCGGTTCAGCGAAGGGCTCAGCATGATCACCGCCATGAGGACGGCCCAGGCGAAGCCTGCGGCGAGGCCGGGCAGGATGAAGAGCGCTGCCCAACCGGGGGCGAATTCGGCGCCCTGGTTCGGCCGGTTCAGCACGGCGAGCCCGATCCAGGGGATGAGCGGCAGAACCAGGAGAAGCGCATACCGCCCGGTTGGCCGGCGTGGATTCGCGCGCAGGTTCGACCACAGACGTAGCGCAGCAGCGAGGCTAAGCGCGCCCAAGAGGAAGCCGCCCTGCCAGCCCCAGTCCTTGCCGAGTGCATGTGCGGCCGCCACTGAGGCTCGCGCGTAGCGGATACCCATCACCGCGCCGAACACGGCCAGGGCGATCAGGAATATGGAGCTCGCAATAGCCTTCCCTCGCTGGAGCGCTCTGCGCGAGCCAGGCAGACCAAGGTCTGCGGCGTCTTGGCCAAGGAAGAAGTTGGCCTCTCGAGCGACCCTATGGCTCTGGCCGCGTGCCAGCCTCTCCGCGGCGATCGGAAGGTAGTCGTCATGGATCGCCCAGAGAGCCCACAGCGCTTCGACCTGAACATCCGGACTCGAATCATCGACAGCAGCGTGAATCGCCGGTGTGCCCTCGTAGATGCGCCACACGCCCAAGTACCGCACCGCCGCTGCTCTGACCTCAGGCCTCGGGTCCTGCGTGAGCGGCAGGACGAGACGCCTGGTCATCTCGGCGGGTCCCCGGCGCCACTTGAACTGCCGAAGCGCATCGACGATCCGTTCCGGGCTAGAGACCCGGATTGCCCGTTCTAGTTGGTCAACCTTGCCACCTGCGAACACCGCCCGAACCTAGGGGCGAATCGAGGCACGCACGCGAGGCTATCCGTCTCTCCAGAGTGGGCCGTCTGCGGGCCGGTCTGTTGAGGTCAGTGCACCACGCCGACAACGGCGAGTGCTACGACGATGATGATCACGACTAGGCAGAAGGCCATCACCCAGGCTGTCCCTCGCTGCCCTGAGATGAAGTCAGCCTCCGGCCTTGGGTATTCCCTGCGGAAGATGAAGCGGTGCTGCCTCGCGCGGCCCTGATACATCCGACGCGCGAAGGTGTCCGACCGGATGAGGAGCACGCAGAGCGCGAGCATCAGGCAGGCCCAGCCAAGCGGGATGAGCAGCTCTGGGCGAAAGTGCGCCGGCATGTCATCAAGCTCTGCTCGACCATCCGTCGCATGCTCGGTTTCACGCCTCAGGCGGGGTCGAATACACCAAGCACGCCGAGGATGCACATCACGATCACCGGCACGAGCAGGACCGCCATCGTCCCAGCAACCCATCGTTCTCCGTGGATGTACTTAGCCTCATCCATGCGGTATTCGCGTCGAAACACGAATCGGTACATCCTGGCCCGGCTCTGGTAGTTGCGGCGTGGGATTGCGTCTGACCTCGCACCAGCAAAGCAATAGATAAGCGCCAGACATGCCCAGACAAGCGGGATGAGCATCTCAGGGTGAAAGTGCAGCCGCATCCCCTCAAGCTCTGCCCGGCCTTCCGTCGCATGCTCGGTTTCACCGCCGGCGACGCAGAACTACCGCTGAGTACGTGAATTACGGCCCAGCGCCGCGGCCGGCGATCCGGCTGCTCGAGCGGGCCCGGCGATTTATTCGGACACGCCCATCCGGGGCGTGTCCGTGCGCTAATCGGCCCACCAGTCGCGCCGGCCGTCGACATCGGCACGGCGGGCGTCGCCGAGGCTGGGCGCTCCGATCACGAGAAGCTCGAGGCCCTGCGGCCCCGCT
>JBEDUM010000003.1:0-7448 GCA_040414585.1 Sphingomicrobium sp.
CAGGCGCTGTAGTCTCGCTGATCCTGCGTGATTCCTGCAATGTGGCGAAACGCGCCGTAAAGAGTGACGTGCGCGCGATCGTCGAAGAAGCTGTGTCCGAACGCCGCCGACACGTTTTCGCGTCTGCCATCGAACACGCTGCCGCTCGGATATGGGATTTGCCGCTGGTCGAGCAGTCCCTCCACAAACTTGTCACGGTTGTCGTGCTGATAGCCGCTGATCAGGCCCTCGACCTTGAGACCTTCGAGCTTCGTGTCGAGGATGAAGTTGACAACACCGGCTACCGCATCCGAGCCGTAGACGGCACCTGCGCCGCCGGTCAGCACTTCGACGCGCTGGATGAGCGGCGTCGGAATGCTGTTGATGTCGGGGACGGGAAAGCGCGGATCGCCCGGCATGAGGCGATGACCGTTTACCAGCACGAGCGTCCTGACAGCACCGAGGCCGCGAAGGTCGACCGTGGCGACACCTGGCGCGCCGGCGGAAACGAACTCGCCTTGCGACGGATTGACCTGTGGAAGCCAGTTGAGGACCTCCTCGACATTGGTGGCGCCCGCCAGCCTGAATTCTTCGCTCTTGATCATCGTGACGGGACTGACGGCCGTCAGATTCGGACGCGGGATCCGCGAGCCGGTAACCACAATCGGAGGGGCGGAGTCGCGCTTTGTAGGTTGGGCGCTACCCGGAAGAGGGGACGTGGGTTTGGTTTGGTCTTTCGGCGCAGGCAGCGGATGAACCGGATCCGCCAGAGCTGCGGACGATCGCGAGCCAGTCGCCAGCGCGATGGCGCACAGACTCACCTGCCAGTGAACCGCAGCCCCCATTGCTGTTCCCTACGCAATACAGGGCCGAGCTCCCCGATAGACCCGCTCGAGACAAGTCGCGAAGCCTACACTACTTTGTACAAGACGCAGATTAGTAAGAGAATTCCCAAATTCCTGCGGCTAACAACTCGCGCCTGCTATCTCGCCATTGCGACCAACCGGATCTGTTTGAGCCGCTGATCCGCGCGAATTCACGCTAACGAACTTCCTCGGCTTCTCCGAGGTTCGAGCCCTTGTGCGTCCCGCTGAGCAAACTTGATTGCTCCGTGATTGCACGAGCCGAAGAATGCGGCCTTCTTTCTTTGAATAGCCGCTAGTGTATGCCTCGCCGAGTTGTACGCGGTGCTCTCGGAATCAGAGTCCATCTCGGACCAGCCTCTTTTTGTCTGCTTCGGTTCGAACGCGGGCACTGAGCTAATGTCCGCAATGGGTGGAAAGCGGACACTAGCTCTCATAGGCTCGACGTCGGAGGGGAGCGGATGCCGGGACCACACGACAAAGTTATCGCCGATGCCGCGAAGGCGACGCTCGGCCCATTGGGTTTCCGTCGCAAGGGCGGGTCGCGTCTGTGGTTCGCTGACCACACTTGGTGGCTTGCAGTAGTTGAGTTCCAGCCGAGTGCATGGAGCAAAGGCAGCTACCTCAATGTCGCCGCTCACTGGCTCTGGTCCGATACAGGCAACATCAGCTTCGACTTCGGCGGACGGCTGGCGGAGTTTGTGGAATATCAGTCGGACGCGCAGTTCGCGCCCGCCGCAGCCGGCCTTGCGGATAGCGCCGCAAATGAGACGCAACGGCTTACCGGAATGTTTGGCTCGCTGAACTCTACCGCGAGTGTTCTCCTTAACGAAGCGCGGACGCGGCCAATGCAGTGTCCCGGCCATCCTGGTTGGATGGCTTACCACGCGGGCATTGCTTCGGGGCTGGTGGGACGCGCTGATGACGCAATGGAGATGTTCGGGCGCATACTAGACTTCCCAACAGCGCCCCCAGATTCAGTGCTGCACTTGGCAGCCGAACGCATGGCCAAGCTCGCCTCTGACCCAAGCCGGTTGAAGGGCGAAGTCATCTCCGCAATCGAACGTCAGCGAGACACGCTGCGGTTGCCGCCGTTGGACGCATCGCCATTCTAGAGTCAGCATTGGGTGGAAAGCGGACATTCGGTGTGGCACCGTTCGCTAATGTTGTTCACGCCCAAGAAGTACGGGAAAGATTGGACTCGCTTTTCCGGCCTCGCCTTCTGCGCTAGTGCATTTGGGTTCGCGTTCTTCGCAATTATCGCACCTTGGTCGGACTACGATAATCTGTGGGACACAATATTCGCAATGTTCGCCTTCATCTTAGGCGCGATTGTTTTCGGCGCGCTGGGGAAGGACCTGTTGGCGAAAGCATCTGAAATGAGCGACGATCATCGCCGCCGTTAGATCGTCCGCCGCAGTAGTGGCAGGAATGGGTGGAAAGCTGACTCAACGGGAGATAGCATCCGCTATGGCTTTTGCTCGCAAGGTCCTTTTGCACACGCCCATTTCAGACGAACAGCTTCTCGACGATTTCGTCGAAAGGTGTCTGCGGGATCGGGTGGAGATCGTGGCTGTATTTGGACCCGGTGGTGCTCGGATCAAAGATCTCATCGATGAGCTTGTAGTCGGCGATGGCTCCGATGCTTCAAGGTTCTTGCTAACCTCCTCACACCCCAATGACGCGCTCGAAGATGTGATGAACATGCTCGTGGTCGAAATCGGTTTCGACGCGTCCGTTCAGGAAGTCCGTCTCTAGAGTCAGCTTTGGGTCGAAAGCAGACGTTAGGAAACTGATGGCAAGACTCTGGCGGGGGAGACCCACCATGCGATCAGTTACGTCAGAGTGGCTAAACGAGCGGGGCGATCTCCACGATGCTCGCGTAGTCGATACGCGCATCGTCGGATCGGTTCTCCAAATCGCGCTCGATGATGAGTGGGCGAGCCTTCGAGGCTCCAGCCAATCCGAGGTGCAGGAAGCGCCCGGCATTCTAATTCTGGAAGACTTTTTGGTGACCCACGGTGAACCCATGGCCATTGAGGGAGGCTGGATAAGCGAGGTGAAACTGTGCGGCGACCAGGTCGATCTTGTGTTCTGCGACCGTCCCCCTTTCGCCGCCCGTATCTGCTCAGCCTGGTGGCGCAGTGCGCCCCAATTACAGAGGATCTAAAGGCCGACGGGTGGGTCAGTGCATAGCGTCGCTGGTTTAACTTAAGCGCTCACTCAACTCGCAGTAAATTGGCCTTCCTCATCGAGGGAGGACAAAATGGCTCGCCGTGAATTTCTAAAGTTCGCTGTCGGAATGCCACTACTGGCCGGACTTGCTCCTGCCGCCGAGGCACAGGCTCCGAAGGCCACCCGGCCGTTGAACGTCATGATGAAGAGCGCCTGGGGCTCCGATGATCCGACCAAGGCTGCGTTCCCGTTCTTACATGGCCATGCGCTCTTGAGCGCCGGTCACCACGTTCAGATTTTCCTCCTGGGAGAGGCGGTCGGACTGTTGCGGAAATCCGAGGCGGAGGCCGTCGTTCCCGTGGGGTGGCCACCGCTAATCAGCACCCTACAGGAGCTCGCTCAGGCGCACGTGCCAATTTACGCCTGCGGTGCTTGTTCTCGTGCTCGCAACGTCACCGAAGCGGATCTGGCGAACTGGGGCGCAAAGTTTGGCAGTCCTCCCATATTCGTGTCGCTTGTCGAATGGGCTGACAGGATCATTACCGAATGATTGGCTAGTGTCTGCAATGGGTGGGAATCGGACCGGAGAGCGTCCGCCTGTTGAACCCTGTCTTATTTCACTGACACGAATGTGCGAAAGTCGTGGCGTTTATTGATGCTGGCAGCTCGTGGGGGGACTTCCAAATGAAGCCGAACGTCATGCTGATGATTGCGTCCCTGCTCTCGATCATCTTGATGATATTTCACACGACGGATGACATCGTGCGCGGGATGGAGCCGGGCACGCTATTCGACCTCATTGTCGTGCCGATCCTGGTGGTGTGGCTGTACGGGACGCTGGTGCTGCGCGAGAGGCGATCGGGGAATATTATCATCCTCGTGGCGTCGCTGCTCGGGTTGGTGGTCCCAGTCATCCACATGAAAGGGGCGGGCGTCGGCGGCACAATCGCGAAATCCAGCGGAGGCTATTTCTTTATCTGGACGCTCATTGCGCTTGGCGTGACTTCGCTCTTCTCAGTCCTCCTCTCGGCGCGTTCGCTGTGGAAGCAGCTACGAGGGGAGACCGACTAGAGTCAGCTTTGGGTCGAAACCAGACACTCCGCTTAGAGTCAGCTTTGGGTCGAAAGCTTACATTGCATGAACTCGTACTTGTCGATTGGCGACAACAAATTGAGAAGTCGTGACGCCGTCATTTTAAATTCACTCTGCGGCATTCCGAGCCATTGACTTTAAGCTAGCGCCGCAACAGCTTTCGCCCTCCAGCGAAGGGGGGATGAATGAAAAAGAGTGTAATTGTCGGATCTGTTGTTCTGCTCTCGGCGTGCGCGAGCACTGAGACAGTCCTGAATAAGCCAGTCACCCAGGTTTATCACTCGACGGATAGCGCAACGAAAGTCGCGTTTTGCTTGGCTAACAAAAACAACACGGCGGCGCTCGATCGGGAGGACGGTGGAAAGGTCGTTCTGATCAAGAATGGCTACGGTGGCGTTTCGATGGCCTTCACCGTCTACCCAGATGGTACTGGCAGTAAGATTGAGTATCGCAAACAGTTCGGCACCATCGGGGGAATTTGGCGGCAGTGCATCGGATCTGAGGCGGAGCACGCCGAAGCCCCGACGCCAGGCGCGCTGCGCTCGTAAAGCCGTAAGCTAATTATTTTGAATGAACATCTGACGCCGGCCTCAACTCCGGCGTCAGACTACCTTTCGCCTCCCGTGATTAATGTCTGCTTTGGGTCGAAAGCAGACACTAGCGGCGGGTCCGAAGGAGGTCGGAGTTCCGGCCGGGTTCACTGCCCGGATCACGCGGCGATGGTGGCGCCGCCCGATTTGGGGTCTACCGATAACCCGTCGATGTGATCGCGAAATTTCCGCTTGAACTTTCCGCGGTTCTCCTCGCGGTTGAACCACTCGGCATATGCTTTTCGCTCTGTATCAAAAATGCACTGCCACGTTTCCGCTATGGAAGCATGGGCGTCAGAGTCGGCAGCAGAAAAGTCGTAGATGGTCTCAAGGAAATTCCAGATAATGAACGCATAGGTATCGTACGCTATGCGGTCGCTCTCCGAGCTGTTCAGTGCCGGATCTCGTAATTTTGGGTTTTCCACGGCTATCCGGAGAATGCGCAGGTACATTTCATCGAGCTGGATGTAGAACTTCTCACGTTCTATCCGCTGAAACTCCTGACGAGACTGTCGTCCTTCCCGCAAGGAGAGCCAGATCGGCACGCCGACTGCGAGTACTAACAGGACTTGGGCGATAGCCGCGATCCCGACCCAGTACGTCTCGCCGTGTCCCCAGAACTGAGCCTCTGGCGCCATGCACGGAAGCTATATGAGACTGACTAGGTCGGGCAAGCCGCCGAGCATAGACGGAATTCGCGGATCGGATTCCGACTGACTGTAAACTTCCGTGTATATCGCCGTGAGCCATTGCTTGATCGTGGCGCGCTTCACCCACTCGCGGTCCGGCCAATACACCAAGAGGTCCATCGGAGGCGGATTCCCTGGCAACGGAAGCTGGTAGATCAGTCCGGCGACCTCGCGGCAGCCCAGCCGCCGGTAGAAGCGCTTGCGGGCAGTCCGCAGCTCACGATCCGCGGACGAAAAGTGATCCGAATCCACCTCCAGCAACAGCGGGTAGGACATTCCTTTGGTTGCCAGTAGCTCGCCCAAGAGCCGGCCGCCGATGCCCTGTCCCTGCCAGCCTTGTTTGACGGCCATGTACTCTAGCAGCGACTGCTGATGGAGCTGGAACGCATATGCCACCAAAAAACCCACGAGCTGTTGCTTCGAAAAGGCTCCGAGCACTCGATAATCGGGGCTATCCAGCATGCGCCTTACAGCTTCTGGTCGCTTGCGCTCCGTCGGTGGGATGGCCTCTTCGTAGATCGTCAGGAGGTCGGAGACTTCGACCGAATCGTCAGATCGGAGCGGGCGAATAAGGACCTCTTTGGCCAAGCTCGCGTTACGGCTTCCGCTTCCTGTCATGCGCTCGCGCTTAGGGCGATGAGACGGCAAATTCCAGCGAGCCGGAAGCTGCCGAGAAGCCGCGTCAAGGTAGTTTGAGAGGCATTGAGCTTCATGTGACGGCTCGCCGCAAACACGTGAATTGCGCCTTCAGTCACGATTGTTTGGTGACAACCATGCCACTCAGGTTTGGGTCAATCCGGGTTTGCAGACTCGGATTTGAGATTGCAGCAGACGGCCCGAGGCGAGGTAGTCTTTTATGGGATTGCGAAGGTCAGGGGTTCGATCCCCTGGCTCCACCAACTTCCTCAAATCGACAAAAAATAGGGGCGAAGCCGCAAGGCTCCGCCCCTTTTCTCGCCCCCTAGAGTCTTAGCCTATCAGCGGCCGCGCTCCGGTGCCGGTGCGGGCGGCGGAGGCGGTGGCGGCGGCGCTGGGCAGGTATCCGTCGCCAGGATCACCGATCCGTCCGGGCACGTCTGCGTCGCCGGAGGCGGCGGAGGCGGCGGCGGAGGAGGCGGTGGCGGAGGCGGCGGCGGAGGCGGTGCTCCGAAGCTGTAGCTCAGCCCAATCGAGAAGCCGTGCTGGTCGAGATCCTTGCGGAAGGTCCCCTGATAGCCAGCATAGACCGCCAGCTGCGGGTTCGCCTGGTAGTTGATGCCCGCATCGAGATCGATCTCGTCATTCCTTGCCGCGACCGGCTCAACCTCAAAGGCAGTCGCGGGATTGCCGTTGAAGATCGCCCGGACCGTGTCATGCGACTTGTCGAAATTATGCTTGTAGACAAGTCGACCGTACGGCGAGATCTGCGTGTTCGGGTTCGATTTGAGATCGAGACCGATCATGCCGTCGAACCGCTTCCCATCGATGCTGTCCACGGTCAGGTCCGCAGCACCGGCACCGGATTCGGTGAAGCCATCCTGCTTACCCGTCGTGTAGTCGAAGCCGAGGAACGGACGCAGCTTCATCCCTCCGAGGTCGAAGTCGTAACCAGCCGTTCCGACGAACTTCCACAGATGGCTCTTCGTATCCGCGTTCGCCTGACGCACGATCGTGGCGACGTTGATCGTACGGTCCGCACTCATGCTTCCATGGACATAGTCGACCTGGAGATCGGCGCTCCACGGGCCACCCTGCCAGCCGCCATACAATCCGGCCTGCCAGCTCTTGTTGTCGCCGTTGCTGTTGCCGAGCGCATAGTCGACCTTATCCTTCGACCATCCGACGGCCGCGCCGACGTAGAAGCCGGTCCAGCGGTAGGTCGCGCCTCCGGTGATGCCCCAGGCGTCGATCTTGGAGCCGATCCGGAAGCCGTCGTCCCTTGCCTTGCCCCATCCGCCGTAGCCGCGGATCCAAAGATCGAATCCCGGCAGCACGTTCGGGTTTTCATGGGTCTGGAGATGGACCTGCCGCGAAAAGAGCTCGCCCTGGTTGAGGAGCGCCCGCACATAGGCGGCATAAGG
>JBEDUM010000004.1:0-38920 GCA_040414585.1 Sphingomicrobium sp.
GTCGTGACCACGGGCCTTTCGTCCCGCGAAGCGATTGCCGCGATCGAGGCGGCCGGCGCCAGGGTCCTCGGCGCCGCTTCGCTCGTCGACCGCTCGGGCGGCAAGGCCGACCTCGGAGTGCCTTACACTCCGCTGATCCGGATCGATGTCCCAACCTACGAGGTGGACGCGCTTCCGCCCGAGTTGGCGTCGATTCCGGCAATCAAGCCGGGGAGCCGCGCCGCTGCGTGAGCGGGAAGCTTCGCCTCGGCGTCAACATCGACCACGTCGCGACGATCCGGAACGCGCGCGGCGGCGATCATCCCGATCCGGTCCGCGCCGCTCACATCGCCGCCGATGCCGGCGCCGACGGGATCACGGCGCATCTCCGTGAGGACCGGCGGCACATCACCGACGACGACATCGACCGGTTGATGGCCGAGATTGCGCTCCCGCTGAACCTCGAGATGGCGGCCACCGGGGAGATGCTCGACATCGCGCTCCGCCATAAGCCCTACGCGGCCTGCATTGTGCCGGAACGGCGCGAGGAACGCACGACCGAGGGCGGGCTCGACGCCGCCGGCCAGCACAATCATCTCGCCTATTACGTCGACAAGCTCGGACAGGCAGGCGTCCGCGTCAGCCTCTTCATCGAGCCTTCCGAACGTCAAATCGAGGCCGCGTTGCGCCTCGGCGCGCCAGTCGTCGAGTTTCACACAGGCCGCTACGCGCATGTCGATGGGGAAGACCGAACGGCGGAGTTAAAGAGAATCAGCGATTGTGCGGCGCTCGCGATCAAGAACGGAATCGAGCCGAACGCTGGCCATGGACTCACGTTCGACAATGTCATCCCCGTTGCCGCCATCCCGCAGATCGCCGAGCTCAACATCGGCCATTTCTTGATCGGCGAGGCGATCTTCACCGGCCTCGACGCCAGCGTCCGCCGCATGCGCGAGTTGATGGACAGCGCGCGGTGATGCGATCCCAGGAGATTGGCGGGCGCTATCTCGCAGGATTCGTGATTGCCTCGGCTGTTCTTTATCTAGCGGCAACTGGTGCAACGTCTGCCATCGCCTGGCCCGACGCAGACCCCTGGTGGTTATCAATCAACCTGGTCGTGTTTGGCCTCGTGCCATCTTATGCGGCATTCACTCTTGGGCGCAGGGCGTGGTCTGCAACTCCGGCCAGATCGGCGGCGCTGTCAGCCGTTGCTCTTATCATCCTCCTCCTCGGCCTCTTCATTTGGCAGACATTCGTGGTTTCCTTTTGAGATGATCCTCGGCATCGGCTCTGACCTGTGCAACATCGAGAGGATCCAGAACTCACTCGATCGCTGGGGCGACAGGTTCCTCAACCGTGTCTTCACCGAAACCGAACGGAAGAAAGCCGCGTCGCGCCCGCATACTCGTGCTGGCACCCTCGCCAAGCGCTTCGCAGCGAAGGAGGCTTTCTCGAAAGCCGTCGGCACCGGCTTCAGGCGCGGCGTGTTCATGAAGGACATCGGTGTCGTTAATCTTCCGTCTGGGGCGCCCACTCTAAGACTTACCGGTGGAGCAAAGGCGCGGCTTGACGCCCTTGCGCCGGAAGGCCACGCCATCGACATACATCTGACGATGACCGACGATCATCCCTGGGCGCAGGCTTTCGTGATCCTGACCGCCCGCAAGTTGGAGTCCTGAGTGAACGACATTGTACCGGAGGCGAGCATGGACGAATCGGCCGCTCCCCCCGCAGAGAAGAAGGAAGAGAAAGGCTCCGCCCTGTGGCGCGAAATCCGCGGCCTGTTCTGGGTGTTGCTCGCAGTCCTTGCCTTCCACAGCTTCATCGCCAAGCCCTTCTACATCCCGTCTGAATCGATGATGCCGGGGCTGCTCACCGGCGATCGCCTGGTGGTCACCAAATATCCGTACGGCTGGTCCTGGGTCAGCCCAAGCTTCCACATCATCGGACCGATGCCGGGCCGTTTGTTTGGCCGGATGCCTGAGCGCGGCGACATCGTCATCGTCACTCCGCCGGGTACGCGCACCGATTACATCAAGCGCGTCATCGGCCTGCCGGGCGACATCATCCGGATGGTCGACGGGCAGCTCTACATCAATGGCCAGCCGGTGAAACGGCAGGTCGAAGCACCCGACATGATCCCCATCGACGTGAACTCGCCCTGCGGTTCGGATCATGACCCGGCGCTCTACGACTTCCGGGTTCGTGGCGCTGACGGAAGGATGTTCTGCCGGGTGCCGGTGGTGCGCGAGACGCTTCCTAATGGCCGCACCTATCAAACGGTGGAGCTTGGCCGATCGAGCGAGGATAATTTCGATCCGGTTACGGTTCCGGCCGGGCGTGTCTGGCTCATGGGTGACAATCGCGACGATTCCGCCGACAGCCGCGTGCCCGAATGGCAGGGCGGCCTCGGCGGCCCGGTGCCGTGGGAGAATATCGGGGGCCGAGCCGAGTTCATCACCTTCTCCCTCGACGGCTCGACCGTCTGGTGGAACCCGCTGAGCTGGTTCGAGTCATTGCGGCCGGGACGAGCTGGAAGGTCCCTCAGGAACAGCTGATGAGCTCTCGCCCGCCGACCACCGAGCCCCATGTGGAGCGGCCAGGTCCAGCGGAGTTCCGGGACCCACTCGTCCGCCGCGAAATGGTCAAGGCGGCGGTGTGGTTCGGAATGGCGCTCGCCATCGTCGGCGTCATCGTCCTCGGCCAGCCTTTGCTGCTGATCGTCGGCGGGGCCATCTTCGCCGTTTTTCTCGACGGAGGCGTGCGCCTTCTCGGCCATTTTCTCCCGATACCCCGCGCCTGGCGGCTGCTGCTCGTCCTCATTCTCGGTTTCGGCTTCATCGGCTGGGTTTTCTATTTCGCGGGGACCACGATCGCCGCTCAATTCGAAGCGCTGCGGAACGTGGTGGCGGGGCAGTTCGACCGGCTGTTGAATTTCGTGGCCTCGCTCGGACTGATGCCGAGGCGCCAGCCGGCCGACATTGGAAGCCAGCTCCTCGGCGGAATTGGCCAGCTGACGAGCGCGGTCGGAAGCGTGATCGGCGCCGTCGCCAGCGTGATCGCGATGATCGTCATCGGCATCTTCCTGGCGTCGGAACCGCGGCTCTACGATCGCGGCATCGCCTGGATGCTTCCATTGCGAGCGCGTGCCGGATTCTACCGCATCGCCGCGCATGCGGGGTTCACGCTGCGTCGGCTGCTGTTCGGCCGTCTCGTCGCCATGGTCTTCGAGGGCATCTTCACCTGGTTCATGCTGATGCTCGGGGCCGTGCCCATGGCCGGCCTTCTCGGCCTTGTGACCGGTGTGCTCGCCTTCATTCCCAATATCGGCGCGATCGTCTCGGGCATATTGATGGTCGCCGTTGGTTTCAGCGCCAGCACCCATCAGGGGATCTGGTGCATCGTCGTCTATTTCCTGGTGCACAACATCGATGCTTATGTCGTGGTGCCATATGTCGCGCGACGTACCGTCGATCTCGCACCAGCCGTGCTTCTGGCAATGCAGCTGCTGATGGGCGCGCTGTTCGGGATTCTCGGCATTCTCTTCGCCGATCCCATCCTTGCGACGCTCAAGGTAGTGCTGATCGATCTCAGCAAGCAGCACGCCGCGGAAGAGGAAGAGCCGCCAAAAGTGGTGGCGGCCTGAGCTTTACTGCTGTGGCGGACCCCCGCCCTGCATCAACATGGCCGCTCCGCCACGAACGACCTTGCGGACCTGCACGTCGAAACTGAGGTCGCCCTTGGGGAAGCCCTGCGGCGGCTGGCCGCTTCCAAAGGCGAGGCTCGGCGGCATGGTGAAATGATAGACGCCGCCTTCCTGCATGTGCGTCATCGCCTCGCCGAATCCCGGAAAGGTTGTGCCCATCGCGAACGGCTGGGGGCCGCCGTGGTTCTGGCTGCTGTCGACCACCTGATCGCCGACCGTAAGGACGTAATCCATCAGCGCCGCGTCATTCTGGGTGATGGGATCGCCCGTTCCGGCCTTGATCGTCCGGAACTGGAGCCCGCTTTCAGTTACGGTCGGGCGGAGTGATCCCGCACCGAACCAAGCGAGGCCGATCCCGGCAGAGATGATCAGGATGAACGCAAGCCAAAGCGCGACTGCCCTGCCAGTCTTGGCGGGTCGGTGGGCGGCTTCGGCGACGGACACTGGGCTGTGTCGGCTAAGGCTTAGCGGCTGCCTTCGCGCTCGGCGCGCTTGCGCTCGAGCTTGCGGGCGCGGCGGATCGCGGCGGCACGCTCGCGGGCGCGCTTCTCGGAGGGCTTCTCATAGTGACGGCGCAGCTTCATCTCGCGGTAGACGCCCTCGCGCTGCAGCTTCTTCTTGAGCGCGCGCAGCGCCTGCTCGACATTATTGTCGCGAACGATGATCTGCATAAATTCCCGTCAAACTCCTTTAAATTCAGGGTCTTACATCCTATATCCAATGTCAACGGGCGTTGGGGCCCGTTCCATTGGTATACGATAGCGCCCTCCAAGCCGCCAGGCCGGAGGCGAGCGCGCGCCCTTAGCAGCGTCGCGCCATGGTTTCAACCTGTGTCAAATTGGTGAAGACTGCGACGAACGGTTGATCCAGAGCGGTGGAACGGGAAACCTGGACGCATGGGTTATGCCCCATTAACCCATTGAATGTTATACGGGGCGCTTCGTTTGGGAGGGCAAGAGTGTCGTTGAATAGGCGGGAAGTACTGCGTTTAGGGGCAATGGGGGCAGCGGGGCTGGTCCTTTCATCGTCGGCAGCGAGCACGAGCTTGTCACCGCTGACGCTGTCGCTCGATCCAAACGGAGACCCTATCCTTCCGCCGCAGCCTGCGCAGCCGGCCGCTCCGGCGGCGCCTGCCGGAATCGACCCGCAGCTTTTCGCTCGCGCGAAGGCGGCCCTCGATCAGCATCGTGTTTATGCTCGCGATTCGATTGGTATCGCCGATTTCTCGAAGCCGTCGAGTGAACCGCGCTTCTTCGTGGTGAACCTGCAGGACGGCACGGTGGAAAGCCATCTCGTCTGTCACGGTCGCGGGTCGGACCCCGACCATTCGGGCTACGTCGAGCGCTTCTCGAACGACTTCGGCTCATATGCCACGTCGAACGGCTGTTACGTCACGACCGATTATTATGACGGCAAGTACGGCCTGTCGCTCAAGGTTCGCGGCCTCGACTGGACCAACAACAACGCCGAGGCGCGCGCGATCGTCATCCACAACGCCTGGTACGCCGAGCCGGACATGATCCCGCTCCACGGCAAGCTCGGCCGCTCCGAAGGCTGCTTCGCCATGTCGCGCAGGAGCCAGTACGAGGTGATGCGCAAGCTCGCCGGCGGCCGCATGATCTACGCGGACAAGATTGCATAAGCGACTGTCCGGGGGACCGTCGAACTGCAAGCTCGCGTAACCCACACCACTAGCGGCAGGCGTTTTAAATCAGCGCTCGCGCATTGCCTTTGCGATCGCGGCTTGGGCTACCGGCCGCATCGCTTCGTAGCCCTCCGCGTTCGGGTGCACTCCGTCTCCGGAATATTGCGGTTTCATGCCGCCGCCCGGCGTCGCAAGAGCGCTCCAGTAATCCGCATAAACGAAGCCATGACCTGTTGCATAAGCCTTGAGCCGTGCGTTCAAGGCTTTGATCGTGGGTGCCGGATCGAGCCCGTGGCGCCATGGAAAGTCCGCCGCAGGCGGAACGGACGCGATAATTACCTTGATGCCATTGGCGTGTGCCAGCTGGGCCATGCTGACGATGTAGCCAAACATCTCGTCGGCGGTTTCGGGCCCCGTGTTGCGTGCAACGTCATTGGTTCCGGCCATGATGTGCACGAGCGCCGGCCTGAGAGCCACGACGTCCGACTGGAAACGGACCAGCATCTGGGGCGCGGTTTGACTGGAAATTCCACGTCCAACGAAATGTGGGTTATCCCGGATGAAGGTCTGGCCTGCCCAGCCCTCAGTGATCGAATCCCCTAGAAACACGACCCGTCTCGGATCGGTCCGAACGATTGCCCGGTTAGCGTCGCGATAGCGGGCCACGCTGGCCCAATCTTGCGCCAGTGCCGCCTGGCTCGACGCTATGCCGGCCAGCAACAACGAAAGGGCGATGATCTTCATTTATTCGAAGAACCCTGACCGTCAGCCAACGAGCAGCGGCCAGAGCACCATGCCCAGGCCAATCATGCTGATCACGAAGACCATTGTGCGGATCACCGGAATGCCGGCCGCATAGAGCGGCAGGTAGACAATGCGCGCGCCAAGCCAGATCCAGCCGCCGAGCGCCGTCAGCCCGCTCGTCCGGTTCGCGAGCACAACGCCCAGCAGGGCCACGATCGCGATTGGAAAGGTCTCCTCGAAGTTCGCCTGGGCCCGGATGGTCCGGCCGGTGATGGGTGTCGGCGGCGGCAGCGCCTCGTCACGCGCACCGATATTCCACTTGCGGCCATATTGCGCCGTCTTGAAGCGGGTCGCGGTGAAGATGTGGACGACAAGCAACAGCGCGCCGAGCGCAAGGATTTTGAGTTCAACCGCCATCGTCTCCCCCTCTCTCATCGTCGTAGCCGATTTCGCACCTTTGCCTACTGCAAACAGTACTTTCGGCGAACTGTCCCTCAGCTAGCGGGTGAAGGGTCGTCTACACCAGGTCCAGGTAGGCGGTGTAAGGTCGCGCGCCCAGCGCGGTGAAGGGCGTGAGGATAATCGGGCCTTCGCCGGCGTCCGCCCGCCATTCGGTGGCACCTGAGCGGGCGGCGCTCAGGAGCGCGGAACGGCTCACGATCGGTACGGGCGCGTCAATGTCGGGTTTGACGGCCATCAGAACCAGTGGTCCGCGCACCAGCGCCGCCGTGTTGGGATGGCGCGCATCGACTGGCTCCAGCCGCATCGGCAGCGGCAGGAGCAGTTCGACCACGTCGCCGCTTCGCCAGAGGCGCCGCACCGCCGCAAATCGTCCGGGTACGGGGGCAGGCTGCGCCTGACCGTTCACTCGGATCTGCGCCCCGCGCGCCCAGGCGGGAATGCGGAAATGCAGCGTCACGTCCGCGGGCTTCGATGCCGTGAGGGGGAAGACGATCTTGCCATCGTAGGGATAGTCGCCCGTCTGACTTAGCGACAGCTGCGCGCCGTCTTCTTCCCAGCGCAGGGTCGAAGGCACGTACAAGTTAACGTAAACCGACCGCGGCCCGCGCAGGTACATATTGATCCGATAATCGGCCGCGACCTGCGGCAAGGTGCCGGAGCAGCAGGCCCAATGGGCCTCCTTGTAGACCCGCCGGGCGTCGAAATTGTAATCTGAATAGTAGAAGTTGCGGCCGTCGACCTGCAGCGGCAGCGCGCCCAGAACGGTGTTGTACATCACCCGCTCCATGCTGTCCCCGTAGCGGGAATCGCCGGTGGCGCGCAGCAGATAGCGCGTCAGCTTGAAGTGGGCGTACGAGCCGCACGGCGTCTCGAAGTGGTGGTGGGTGTTGCTGAGGCTGTCGTACAGGGCATCGCTGTTCGGCCCGCGGAGCATTTCGTCGGGACCCCAGCCGCCGGTGACGTAGCTCTGCGCCTGCAGCATGGTGAAGCCGTTCCGCGCCGCGCGCAGATGCTTTTCACTACCCGCCGCGAAATAGGTCATCATCGCCGAGCACAACGAGTTCACATAGCTGTAGGCGTGACGGCCGTTCAGCACATGTTCGTTGCGCGACAGCGGATCGAACCAGGTCGCGTCATCCAGATATCGCCGCCCGAGATCGAAATAGCGCTGGCCGGCCCCGCGCTCCGCCGCCAGGAACATGTTCTCGGGCAAGGTATAGGATTCGTCCCAGGTCCAGGAGGCGTCGTTAGTATCCTTGTCCATCCGCCAGCGCTGGTCGTGCTCCACCGCCCGGCCGGGCAGATGCGGCACGGCCGTGTCGGTCGTCCGCTCCAGGATGGCGAGCGCTTGCGGATCGTGCGCCCAGGTGTGGGAATCCAGCAGTCCGATCGTCAGCTTGTCATAGGTGTAGGCGGGAAAGCGGCTCTTCTCGTAAAACTCGCCGGAGATGGTCTCGGCGTAGAGCCGATTGAGCCGCAGCACCTTCTCGCGCGCGGCCCTGTCGCCGGTGATCGCATAGCCCCGCGCCAGGGCCGACACCCACTGGCCGAAGTGGCAGCCAGGCGCAAAGCCGTCGTCGAAGTTCTTCCGATAGTCGTAGTCGGGGCGATAGGCGTACCAGCCGCCCATTTCGACGCCCGGCGCCGGCAGGCCCGCCATTTGCCGGAAGGGCATCAGCAAGCTGTCCTCGCTCAATGACATCAACACCGACTGGGTGTTGCGGAACTGCGCCTCATGAGCGTCGCTGGCGATCGACACATCGCCATAGCCGAATTCAGCCAGCGCTCCGGGGGCGCCGGGCTCGTCTCCCCATGCGACAGCGCGCGAGGCGAAGCTTCCCGCCGTCGCCAGTGCGCCGATCTGCAGAAGGCGTCGGCGTGGCATCCGCCAGTCACGGTAGGTGTTCATCGCAGCGACCTGATCGCAAAGTACGAATTTTGCATTTGGATGGGTCGCAAGGTCAACTCGCCGCTGCCCACTCACGAGAATGTCCGGAACGGGTCGAAAGCGAACATTTCGGCGGCGGCGTTGCGGACTTACTTCTGTGCCACCTGGCCTGCTGGTTTGGCCTTCGGCTTCGCGGGAGCCTGATCCGCCGGCTTCATCGCCGGGTTCGGCTTGGCCGCCTGACCCGCAATCTCGTCCTCCGGTTTCGGCTTCGGCGGTGCGAGGCTCGCGCCGCCGTCCTTCATCGCTAGCGCGGCGATCGCCTTGGAGTCGCGGCCGTATAGGTCCTTGTATTCGACGATCGATCCGTCGAGCAGCGCGGCCGCGCTGAAGTAGACGATATAAACGGGCAGCGGCTTCACGAAGTTCGCCTGCACCGTCTTCTTGCTGTCGAGCGTCGCCTGGATCCTCTCCGGAGTCCATGGGCCCTCGTCATCGCTGAGCAGCTGCGTCGCGAGATCGAGGATGTGCTGGGTCCGGATGCAACCGTGGCTGAGCGCCCGGGTCTCATCGTTGAAGCGGCTGCGTGCGTTCGTGTCGTGCAGGTAGATCGCCTTCGAGTTCGGCATCACGAACTTGACCTGCCCAAGCGCATTGGTCGGTCCCGGGGGCTGGCGCCAGCGCTGGACCTTGCCGTCCGCGCCCTTCACCGCGACGAAGCCCTTCTTGCCCGCAGCCTCGTGCTCGATGCTTTTTGGCACTTCCCACCACGGGTTGAGGATCACGCCGACCGCGGTCGCCGACAGCTCCGGCGTCGGAGTCGACAGCTTACCGGCGATCGCACGTTGCTTCCAGCGGTTGACCCCGTTCTCCACGAGCGTCGCGTGGAAGCCCGGCACGTTCACGATGATATATTTGTTGCCAAGGTCGCGCGGCAGCCAACGCCAGCGATCCATGTTCAGTTTGATCCGGTTGACCTTCAGGGTCTCTGTCGCCGGAGTGATCTCGAGCGCCGCCTTCAGGGCCGCATATTGCGGGTGGGTCGGAAGCAGTCCATCGAGCGCCTGGGTGATGTTGTGCTGGGCAATCGCCGAGCGCAGCAGCGCGTCCTGCTTCTCCGCATCCAGATCCTTGTCGACTACCCACCAGTCGATCCGCGCGGGCTTCCTTATGTGCCCGAGCGCGAGATCCGAGGAGAGGCGGTTGAAGCGGTCGGTCGCGACCGGTGAGACGACGGCAGGGTTGCCCGTCTGGAGCGCGGCCGCAAGCCCCTCCGGCTCATAGTCGGCGGGGTTCAGGCCCTCCTTGCCAATCTGTTGGATGTAGCGGAGGAGATCTTCGGCACTGACGAGGTCCCACACCACGGGCGGCAATGGCGGCGGCGGTGGCGGCGCGGGCTCTTGCGCAGGAGTGGGAGCATAATCGGGATTGCCAGGTACCGGCGCGTCCGGTCCAAGCTGGTTGGATTGTGCCTTGGGCGGCGCCTGGGTTTTAGCCGTCGAAGCAGCTGGTTTGGCCTGAGCGACGCCCGGCTTCGCCGGTGCGGCGGCCGGCGGCCGCACCTGTGTCGCAAGCCCGGTTTTCACCTGCGCACCGACCGGAGTCGCGCCCGCCAGCGCCAGTGCAGTGAACATCATCAAGGACTTCGCACGCCTACTCATCGGCAGCATCAACTCCTTCATTTTAAAAGGAATACCCCACACTTCGGCTAATCCATACACGCGATCCGTGAGCCTCGCCAGTGACGCCCGGGCAACAGTTCGCTCCTCATCGCCCGGGCCATCATCGCAAACCAATCCTTAAGCGAGGCTGGCTAAGGTCAACGGCGCCTTTACTGTTGGAGGGGCATGACCTGTGGCGTCGAATTTCAGTCTCGATGGATCGATGATCCCGCGCAGCGAGAAGCGCACGATCGACGAACGGGGGGAGCTGCGCCATGCCGCCATTTCGAGCACTGGAGTCCTCGAGTTTCGTGGGCGCAAGCACGTGGTTCGGTTGATCAACGTGTCCCAATCGGGCGCCATGGTCGTCTTCCCGCACATTCCTAACATAGGTGAACGTCTTCCTCTGCAGCTTCTTGACCAAGGGTTCGTCTCGGCACAGGTTCGCTGGGTGAAAGACGGGCGCATCGGCCTGTCATTCGCGTCACCGCTGGAGTAACGGCGGCCTGGAAATGAGTTTCGCGATGATTAGGGCTCGGTTGGCTGAAGACGAGAGGGATCGGCGGCGCTTCCCACGCCTGCCTGTCGACGTCGATGCCAAAATGCGTGAGCTCGGGGCCACCGGCGTCGAGGCCAGGGTCCTCAACATCTCCGAGCGCGGGTTTATGGCCGAATCGGAGGGCCGGTTCGAAGTCGGCTCGAGAGTCTGGCTGATGCTCCCCGGTCGCGAACGAGCCAATGCCGTTGTCAGGTGGACGGCCGGCGACAAGATTGGCGCCGAGTTCGCCGAGCCCATCTCGCTCGACGGCCTGAAGCTCAACTCCATCAACGGCTGATCCGTGCCGCGCCTCGGCTCGGCGTTTCCGCCCGTCTTGCGGCAGGTTAAACCTATGCGAGTCCGCAACCGGGCCGCGCGTCACTCGTTGGGCGGCCCGAAAGGAAGATCTGCCATGCCGATCACTTCCGGCGAGCCTCGCAAGCTTTACGAGCGGGGTTATCACGCGGTCTATCACGACGGGGAAGTCAATCACTGTCCCGGCTGCGGCCGCACTCATTGGCTGATCGGCCGGATCTCCGCCGAATGCGCTTTCTGCGCGACCGCCTTGCCGCTAGCCGAGGCGAGCCTGCGTTCTCACCACGGGCCGGTGATCATCCAGCATAAGAACCGCGACGCCCACGCCTGGGCGGCGTAGGTTCAGGCTTTCTTCCTGACCGGCACCTGCACGTTGCAGAGGTCCACGCCACCGGCGGGCTGGATATAGAAATCGTCGTGGCGGTTGGCCCTGACGTGCAAATACTGGGCGAAGCTGGGACTGCCCGTATCGAGATATTCGTATGAGGGGCGCTCTCCAGCAGGCATCTGACTGGCGAGCTGGATCCGCGCGATCGGCACGTACTGCGCCTTGTCCTTGTAGAAACCCAGCGCCTCGGTGCCGCGAGGAAGCGAGCTCAGCTTGTCGATACCGTCGATGACTCGGCCGACGACCGCGATATTGCGGTCGAGCTGGCGCGGCGCGTTGCCGATCACCGCATAGAGTTCGCCGCCGGTCCCGGTGTCGGGGGACAGGTCGCGTCCCACGCCGACTGCTCCATAGCAATGGGCGAGGTCCGCCCATCCCCCCTTCTCGCTGTAGGCAATCGGCCAGCCGTCCGAGAAGCCAGTGCCCGGCGCATACGCATCGGCAGAGCCGATGGGCGTGATCGCGAGGCCTGCAAGTGGGCGCGTGTATTCAGCGGGAGGCTTGACCGTGACGCCGGTGGGCCACGGCTTGCCGCTTTCATTGTGCCCCCATTGAGCGACATAATTGTCCTGGACCCGGTAGACCGTGGAACCCTGCCAGTAGTTGTCCCGAGCCAGCGCTTTGATGTTCGCCACGTGCACCGGCGCGAAATCGGGAGCGAGCTGGATCACCACGCGTCCCCCGTTAGCCAGGTCCATTACGACGAGATCGTCGGCCGAAATCTCCTTCCAGGCGCCAGCCGGCGCGGCTGCAACAATGTCGTTTGGTGTGAGCAGCTTTTGGGCAGGCGCGGCTCCAATCAGCACCGCAGCCGCACTCATCAACAGCAATGAACGCATGACATCCCTCCCCGCTATCGCGTCGGTCTAGCCGAGCATTCGCCGGGCCGCTATCGCCCGTGCATGTACACTGCCACATTGATGCTTCTGGGATCGGGAGAGCTCGGCCGCGAATTCGCGATTGCCGCCAAGCGCCTCGGATGCCGAGTGATCGCCTGCGACCGCTACGCCAATGCGCCGGCCATGCAGGTCTCGGACGCGTCCGAGGTCTTCCCGATGCTCGACGGAAAGGCGGTGCGGAAGGCAGTCGAAAAGCACAAGCCCGACGTGATCGTGCCGGAGATCGAAGCGATTGATACGGCCACGCTCGCGGAACTCGAAAAGGAAGGCTGGCACGTGGCGCCGTCGGCCAAGGCTGTGCAGCTCACGATGAACCGTGATGGCATCCGCGATTTTGCCTCGAACGAGCTTGGCCTCCTCACGTCCAAATATCGGTTTGCCGAGAGCCGTGAGGAAGCGATCACCGCAGCCGGAGAGATCGGCCTCCCCTGCGTGATCAAGCCGGTGATGTCGAGCTCGGGCCATGGCCAGAGCACGGCAAAGAATGCTGACGAGGTTGGCAAGGCCTGGGACCATGCGGTCGAGAACATGCGCGGAGATCGCCCGCGCGTGATCGTCGAGGAATTCATCAAGTTCGACAGCGAGATCACCCTTCTCACCGTGTCGACGAAGGACGGCGTGATCTTCTGCTCGCCGATCGGTCACCGTCAGGAAGCAGGCGATTATCGCGAAAGCTGGCAGCCCGCCGGTATCCCGCAGGAGGCGCTGCAGTCGGCGCGATTCCAGGCCCGCAAGGTGGTCGAGGCTTTGGGAGGCCACGGAATCTTCGGGGTCGAGTTCTTCGTGCGCGGCGACCAGGCCATATTTTCCGAGCTTTCGCCGCGTCCGCACGACACGGGGATGGTCACGCTCATTTCGCAATTTCCGAATGAGTTCGAGCTGCATCTGCGCGCGATCCTCGGCCTCCCGATTCCCTCGATTGAGCTGATCAGCCCTTCGGCTTCGGCGGTCATCCTTTCGGACAAGGAGAGCGAGAATTTCTCGATCGAGGGCGTGGCCGAGGCCCTCGGGGTGGGCGCTCCGCGCAAGCCCGTCGATCTCCGGATTTTCGCCAAGCCGAAAACACTGTCACACCGGCGCATGGGCGTCGCGCTCGCTCGTGGCGAGACAGCGCATGAAGCGGTCGACCGTGCCAGGGCTGCAGCCGCACGGATCAAAATTCGTTATCATGCCTGAAGGGAGACGAAGATGCGCAGCAAGCTTCTCGTCGTGATGGTCGCAGGAAGCTGCGTCGCCGCCTGTAACCAGCAGCAACAGCAGCAGCAGGCTCAAGGAAATCAGCCCGCGATCAAGGTCCGTGCTGACGAGCAGGAGCAGCTGCACAAGCTGGACGCCTTCAACCTGGCGATCGGCCTTAAGCGAGCGATCTACGACGCTGGCTATCACTGCAAGACGATTACCGACGCCGGTTTCGTCGGGACCTGGAAAAACCTCGATATGTGGGTGGCACACTGCACCTACGATAACGGGCAACCGCGTGATTGGGCGATCTTCGCGGGGCCCGATGGAAGCGCTCAGGTGCGTGACTGCAAGGACATTCCAGGCAGCGGCCTGCCCGCTTGCGTGATCAAGGAGCGCCCGAAAGGCTCGTTCGCGACTCCGAAGTAGGCTGGTCTAACCCGGGTTGCACTGGCGAGTTTCCTTGTACTCGCCCGACTTCGACATCTCTTTGACGGTTACGCAATTGCCTTGCTTGACCTGTTCGCGCCAGCTTCCGTCCGGATTGGTCACGCGGTTGCCCTTGGGCACGCGCTTGCCGTCCTTGATCTCGTAGCTCCAGCCCTTCGGCGTCGACTGATTCTGTGCCAGGGCCACCGACGCGCAGCCGCCCGCAGCGACTGCCGCGATGCTTCCAAGCACCAGAAATTTCGTAACCCTGCGCATCTTCACATCACTCCTTGGCCGTCCGCTAGCCGACATCGTGTGAACCGACGGTGAAAGTCGTTCACGAGCCGAAACGGCTCACGCCGCCAGCAGTGCCCGAACCATATGTCGTGATGCCGACCCCGAATCGCAACGGGCTCCAGCGTTAACGGGACTTAGCCCTGCCTGGCCTTGAACCGGCGGTTCGTCTTGTTGATGACGTAGGTGCGCCCACGGCGGCGGATGACGCGGCAGTCCCGATGGCGCGACTTCAAGGACTTCAGAGAATTGCGAATCTTCATGGCCGGGCGCCTGCTCGTGTCTCGTTCTTTAGGTTGTTGGATAGGTCCTAAGGACCGGCGGCTCACCTAGAGAGAGGAATGTCGCAAGTCAAGGAGCGCACTCGCCGAGCATCTCCGCAAGGCGACCGCCGGACTCGTACGCATCAGCCCACAATGAAGTCCGCAGAGGTCAGCGTCAGGCCCGCGGTCACGGTCGCGAAATGGATCGGCGCAAAGGCGCCGCCCGACCCATCCTCGTCAAAATAGAGAAACTCCGTCGCCTTGTCGTAAATGATGCGATCGTCGGCCTGCGGCGTGTCGGTGCTCAGCGCGAACGCGCCGGCCGGCAAGGCGCCTCTGGTCAGTCCGTGAAACTCAGCCGCGCCCAGGGAAATCGTATCGTCGGCGGGCGTGAAGTCGGTGATCACATCGACATTGCCGGGTCCCGGCGTGGTCGTGAACAGGAAAAGGTCGTCGCCGGCGCCGCCTGTCAGGTGGTCACTTCCGCCCTTGCCGTCGATCCTGTTGACGCCGGAATTGCCGATGAGTTGCTGCGCGAACTCATTTCCCGTGAGATCGATTGCGGCGGTGCCCAGATTGTCGGTGGTGCGCAATACCTCGATCTCGCTTCCAGGACTCAGCGCATAGCTGACGGTCGTCCTGACCGTGTCTGCCCCGATCCCGCCGATGCCCTCGATCACGCCCATCGAGCCGGTCGTCACCGTATAGCTATTGCCTTGCTGCATGGCGGCTCCGCCATCCACGCCACCGTCGAGCAAGTAGTTGCCCGTCAGGCCACCTGTGGCCGACAACTCGATCGTGTAGCGCCCCGTCACATTCGCCCTGAAGGTCAGGGTCGCGTCGAATCCCGCACCGCTGTCCTGATCGGAGCCGACGACGCTGCCATCCGGAGCCAGGACGCGCAGCGACGGGTCGCCAAGGCTGCCGGCGGTTCCCAGCGAGCTCATTCCGAGCATGTCCAATGTGTAGGTCGTGCCGGCAATGAGCGAGACCTGCACCTTGTCGACCTCGTGCGACGCCGAGATGGCGCCGCCAAAGCTGTAGTTGACATGGGGGCCTGAGAGCGGAAGCGTTTCGATCCAGGGCGTCCCCTCCAATTTCGCATACATTTCCGCCGCGAGCAGTGCGTTGGCCTGTCCGTTCGGGTGAATCTGGTCGAAGAAGATCAGCTGCTGATGTTCGAGCAGGTTCTGCGACAGATCCTGCGTCGTCAGGCCGTGAAGCGCGGCGATCGTCGGCAGGTTCGCGTTGAGCGCGCCGGTGACGTGCGTGCCGTTCTGGTCAACGTAATCCATCAGCGGAACGTAGGTGACGACCGCGCCTGTCTTGGCGAGGGCTGGCACAACACGAATGCGGATGAGGGAATCGAGATATTGCGAATATTGGGTCGCCGCCGCGCTGCGCGCGATCTCGGCGCCGTCGAGCACATGGTTCCCGTTTAGGTCATATTGGGGGATGATGCCGACATCGGGAATCCCGGTGAGCAGGATGTCCTTCACGCCTTTGCCGACGAGCCCGCTGAGCTCCGTCAGCAGCGTGTTCGCCACCTTGTCTAGTGTCGCATAGGCCTGAGTCTGCGATACCGGCGTACCGTTTTTGGGCGCGAGCGCACGGACATCGTTGCCGCCCATGGTGAACAGGTACAGCGCATTTGGGTCGGGATGACCGTCGACCGCGTCCTTGAATGCGTCGGTCTGACCGTCGAGATCGGGCACGACCTCGCTGCCGTGCCGGATCCGTGCGCCGCCATAAGCGAAATTGAGGTTGTTGCCGCTGGGATCGGGCGCGAAAGGATCAATGGGTAAGCCGAGCCAAGGGTCTTTATAGTCGTAGGGGAACACCGGCTTGCTAGCCTGCCCCACATATTTGTTGGTGATGAGGTCGGCGTAATTATAGCCATTCGAAAAGCGGCCATTGAAATAACCTCGGCCATCCGATGGAGCGCCTTCCGGAAGATCGGTGAAAGGCAGGTCGCTGTATAGTTCAGCAAGCTTTAGCGTATTACCTGAATCGACCAGGCTGTCGCCGAACACGAAGACACCGGTGAAGCCCATGACGCACCTCCCCGGCCGCAAAAGGGCGCATCACCGAAACCGTAGCGACTCGCGCCAGTGCGGCTCTGTCGTCGAGCGTGACTGGGAATAACAGCAATAACAATCGGTTGATTAACCGACTAATCGTCGGCCGGTACACTCCGGTTAAGCAGCTTGCGCTCCCAAGCGAGCGCGTCACCGACGATCGTGTCGATGTCTTGGTACTGCGGGTGCCAGTCGAGCGTCTCGAGAATCCGCTGGTTCGCCGATATGAGCATCGCGGGATCGCCCGCGCGGCGTCCCTCCATGACTCGCTTGATCGGCTGATTTGTCAGCCGGTCAACCGCATTCAGAACCTCGAGCACCGAGACGCCGCGTCCGTAGCCGCAGTTGGCCGTCAGATTTTCGCCCGGATGGGCAATCAGCCACTCGAGCGCGGCGACATGAGCGGCGGCGAGGTCGCTGACATGGATGTAGTCGCGGATGCAGGTGCCGTCGGGCGTGTCGTAATCGGTGCCGAACACCGAAATGTGGTCTCTCAGGCCCACCGCGGTTTCCACGGCGACCTTGATGAGGTGCGTCGAGCCCTTTCCCTGCTGTCCCGCGCGCCCCTGCGGATCGGCCCCAGCGACGTTGAAGTAACGCAGGGCCCCATAGTTGAACGGGTAAGCAGCAGACGCATCACGCAACATCCACTCGGTCATGAGCTTCGAGGAGCCGTAAGGATTGATCGGCTCCTTCGGATCGTCCTCCGCCACGGGAACTGTCTCCGGCGCGCCATAGACAGCGGCGGTAGAGGAGAAGAGGATGTGCTTCACGCCAGCGTTCACTGCCGCGCTCAGCAGGGAATGCGTCGCGACGGTATTGTTGCCGTAATAAGCGAGCGGCCTTTCAACTGATTCCGGCACCACGATCGAACCGGCGAAGTGCATGATGGCGCCGATGGCCTGCTCGGCGAAAACGCGCTCGACCAGCGCCCTGTCCGCGATCGAGCCTTCATAGAAAGGAACATCGTCGGGCACCGCTCGGCGCGCGCCATTCGAAAGGTCGTCGATGACCGCGACGCTCCAGCCCGCATCCTTGAGCGCGAGCATGGCGTGGCTTCCGACATAGCCGGCGCCACCGGTGATGAGGACTGGGACTTTGGTCATGGGTAGAAGGCGCTAGCGGAGCCGGCCAGTCAATTCCAGCCGCTCAAACTGTACCGCGGGTGCGGACCTTTTCGACATTCTTGTGCCTCTCGCGGATCATCAGCAGGTCCTGCCGTGAAATGATCCCGACCACTCGCCGGCTTTCCGGGTCGACGACCGGCACTCGGCCGACGCCGGACTCGACCATCATATCCGCCACTTCGGCCGTCGGCGTGTCAGGGAAAGCATATTGCGTCGCCGCGTCCGACAGGGCGTCGCGAAGCGTGCCCTCGGCGGACTCGTTGACTTGCCAGCGCAGCGCGTCCGTGCGCGAGACGAGTCCGAGCAAGCGCCCGCGCTCGTCGATGACCGGATAAGACCGGTGCTGCGCCTCGCTCCCGAAGAAAGCGACTGCTTCGACGAGCGGCATGCTCCCGGAAAGTGTCGCGGGATCCGAGGTCATCAACTGCGAGGCCTGCAGGAACTCCAGCTGATCGACCGAATATTCACGAAGGATGTGCCGCCCGCGCCGAGCGATTTTCTCGGTGAGGATCGACCGTTTCATGATCAGCACACTGATCGCATAGGCCGCGGTCCCCGCTGCTATAGTCTCCGGCAATGCGGAAAGGTGATTGGTGAGCTCGGCCGCAAAGAGTGCTCCGGTCATCGGCGCGCGCATCGTCCCGCTCATCACGCCGGCCATTCCGATCATGGCCCAAAATCCGGGGTCCCCTGGCAAATACTGGCCGGCCAGGAACCCCGCGCAGCCTCCGAGGATCAGCAAGGGTGCGAGAATTCCGCCCGATGTCCCCGATCCCAGTGCGACCAGCCAGACGACCGCCTTGACGATGAGCAATACCACCACGGCCCTGACGACGAGATCGCCGTCCACGAGCGCCTGGATGTTTGCGTAGCCGGCGCCCAGCACGCGGATGTCGACGAGGCCGCCGATGCCGACAACGACTGCACCAATCGCCGGCCACCACATCCAGTGCATCGGCAAGCGGTGAAAGCCGTCCTCGATCCGGTACAGTACAAAGGAGAGGAAAGCGGCGAGAAGTCCGGTAGCAAGCCCGAGGGCCGCGGAGATTGCAACCGGCTCGATTCCCAGCGGCGTCTGAGCGGCAAAAGGAAAGAGCGGGCCGGAACCGACTAGAAGCGGACGCCAGGCCATTGAAACGAGGACCGCCGTGACCACTGGCACGAAGCTGCGCGGCTTCCATTCGAACAGCAGCAATTCGACCGCGAGCATGATCGACGCGAACGGCGTTCCGAAAATGCCGGTCATTCCGGCTGTCGCGCCGGCGACCAGCAATGTCTTGCGCTCGGCAGCGGTCAAATCGAACAGCTGGGCGAATAGCGATCCGATCGCGCCGCCTGTCATGATGATCGGCCCTTCGGCACCGAATGGGCCGCCGCTGCCGATCGCTACGGCCGAAGAGAGAGGTTTCAGCAGCGCCACCTTCAGGGACAGCTTGCTGTCGCCGAAAAGGATGGTCTCAATCGCCTCGGGAATTCCGTGGCCGCGGATTTTATCCGATCCGAACCGCGCCATCAGTCCGATGATCAGCCCGCCGACCACGGGCACGAGAAGCACCACAAGCGGCGCGCGATCGGCGATCACGGCCGGGGCGAAGGAGAAATTGCCGTACCAGAAGACGTTGGTTGCAAATGAGATGAGCTTCATCAACGCCCAGGCGCTGAACGCTCCTCCCGTCCCCGCGACGGTCGCCATCGCGGCGAGAAGGAGCATTCGGTAATCGGCGCTGTAGTCCCCCAGGTGCGGGCGGGTTCGAATAGAAGGGTTCGGCATCCCGGCCGCCTTGAAGACGATTCATGCCGCATTGCAACGCACAGAGATTAGGACTTTCGCGGCGGGCGGGCACGTTTGCCTGATCGACGGCAGCGCACTATCAGCCGCCCGAATTCCAACAAATCCGAGTGGCAGCGCATGACCCTTACGATTTCGAGCTCGTTCGACGCCGGCAACATTCGCGTGGTCAAGCAGGACGACGACCGCGTCGACCTGGAGATCGTCAAGGACCACATGAGCGACTTCTACCAGTGGTTCTATTTCCGGCTCGCCGGCGCCGCAGGCCGTGAGGTCACGCTGCGCATCACCAATTGCGCGGGCTCGGCCTATCCGCACGGATGGCCCGACTACAAGGCTGTCATGAGCCTCGACCGCGAGGAGTGGGTGCGGATCACCGACACGACCTTCGACAAGGGCGTGCTGACGATGAAGCTGACACCGCCGCAGGATGTCGTCTGGATCGCTTATTTCGCGCCTTATTCGATGGAGCGTCACCACGATCTCGTGACGCAGACGGCCACGATCCCGGGCGTCGATTACAGCTCGCTGGGCAAGAGCCTCGACGGACAGGACGTCGACTGCCTCACCATCGGCGAGGGACTGCTCAACGTCTGGCTCTACGCCCGCCAGCATCCCGGCGAGAGCATGGCCGAATGGTGGATGGAAGGCGCGCTCGAAAAGCTCACCGACGAGGATGATCCGGTCGCGCGCCTGCTTCGCAAGGAATGCACCTTCCATGTCGTCCCCAATATGAACCCCGACGGCTCGCGCCGCGGGCACCTGCGCACCAACGCCGCCGGCGTGAACCTCAACCGCGAATGGCATGCGCCTTCGGCCGAGAAGAGCCCGGAGGTCCTCTGCGTCCGCAATGCGATGGACGAGACCGGCGTTGACTTCGCGATGGACGTGCACGGCGACGAGGCGATCCCCGCCAATTTCCTCGCGGGCTTCGAAGGCATTCCGTCGATTGCCGACCGGCAGCTGAAGCTGTTCAATCTCTTCAGCGAGACCCTCGAGCGCCTGTCTCCCGATTTCCAACGCAGCCAGGGTTACGAGATCCCCGCACCGGGCGAGGCGAACATGTCGATGTCCACGACTCAGCTCGCCGAGCGCTATGGCTGCGTCTCGATGACCCTCGAAATGCCGTTCAAGGACAACTTTGACCTTCCCGACGAGGTCTACGGCTGGTCGCCGCAGCGTTCGAAATACCTGGCCTACGCCTGCCTGGATGCGCTCCACGCCGTGTTGCCGGAGCTGAAGAAGGCGAAATCGGAAAAGGCCGAAGCGAAGCGCGAGAAAGTCTCCGTGTAATGCCGACGCTCGTGCTGCTGCGGCACGGCCAGTCGCAATGGAATCTGGAAAACCGCTTCACCGGCTGGTGGGACGTCGATCTCAGCGATCAGGGCATCCACGAAGCTCGCGCCGCCGGCCGGCTGATGTGCGACAAGGGGCTGAACTTCGACTGCTGCTTCACGAGCGTCCTCACGCGCGCAATTCGCACGCTTCACCTCGCGCTGCACGAGATGGACCAGCTGTGGTTGCCCGTCGCCAAGGACTGGCGCCTCAACGAGCGCCACTATGGTGGGCTGACCGGCCTCAACAAGCAGGAGATGATCGACGAGGTCGGCGCGGAACAGGTCAAGATCTGGCGGCGCTCCTATGACATCCCGCCGCCGCCGCTCCCCGAGGACAGCCCGTACGACGTCAGCCACGACCGCCGCTACGCGGGAGTGAAGGTGCCCCGCACCGAAAGCCTCAAGGACACGATCGCGCGCGCCCTTCCTTATTATCATTCCGACATCGAACCGGCGCTCCGCGCGGGCAAGCGGGTGTTGATCGCGGCGCACGGCAATTCGCTGCGCGGAATCATCAAATATCTGTCGAACATCGGCGACGAGGAGATTGTCGGTCTCGAGATCCCGACCGGCAAGCCGATCGTCTATGAGCTGCACGACGACCTCAGCGTCGAGCGTCGCTATTATCTGGATGAGGCCTAAGGCGCGGCGGCAGCTTAAACGCCGCTAGGGCGGCTACGCCGCGGCCTTGCGGCGGTACATTTCCTCGTCGGCGCGAGCCATGATCGCTTCGGCTGTGTCGTTGGCGTCGATCATTCCGACGCCGATCGCGACGCTCAGCGGCAGTGAATCGCCTTCGTGCATGAACTCGCACGCCGCGATCAGATCGACGAGGCGGCCCGCTGTTTCGTGGGCGGTCTGCTCGTTCGCATTTTCGAGGAGTATCCCGAATTCGTCGCCGCCGATCCGAGCGACGACGTCGCTCTTGCGAACGCCGCTTGAGAGCAGCTCCGCGACTTGGATCAATGCCTGGTCGCCGGCGCGATGCCCGAGCGTGTCGTTGATCATCTTGAGACCGTCCACGTCGACGTACAGCATGGCTGCCCGCGCATCGTAACGGCTGGCGCGGGCGATCAGGCGCTCGAGCTCCCGCACGAAACCGCGACGGTTGGGAAGATCGATCAGGCTGTCCTGGTGCGCGAGATGGTCGAGCTGTTCGACGCGTTCCTGAAGTTGCGCCACCTGACCGCGCAGACGGCTGATCTCAGCCATCAGGCGGTCAACATCCGCGTCGTCGGTCAATTGGTCAGACATTGCCCCCGAGCCTGTCCCAAGAATGGCCTTTTGACATAGCGCGATTCCAAACTGTTGAAAACTCAGTAGGATTGCCGATGGAGCCGAGAGTTCAGCCCTCATCCGATCCAAGCGGCGTTGCCTACCCTGAATCCCGCCCTTAAACGAGCCTGCTCCTACTACTGTTTCAAGGCGGGACGATGACGGAGCCCCTGGTCGGAATCATCATGGGCAGCAGCTCCGACTGGGAGACCATGCGCCACGCGGCGGAAACGCTCGATCATCTGGGCGTTTCCCACGAAACTAAGGTGGTGTCCGCGCATCGAACCCCAAGACGGCTTTATGATTATGCGCACGCGGCGAAGGAGCGCGGCCTCAAGATCATCATCGCGGGCGCCGGCGGCGCCGCCCATCTGCCCGGCATGACGGCCTCCATGACGTCGTTGCCGGTACTGGGCGTGCCAATCGAAACCCAGGCGCTCAAGGGCATGGATAGCCTGCTATCTATTGTCCAGATGCCCGCGGGCGTTCCCGTCGGAACGCTTGCGATCGGCAAGGCCGGCGCAGTCAACGCTGCGCTGCTCGCGGCTGCGATGATCGCGACCTGTGACGGGGAGCTTTCCGCCCGGCTCGAAGCTTGGCGGGAGAAACAGACCGGATCGGTGGCCGAAGCTCCCGAATGATCGTAGCTCCCGGGTCCACGATCGGAATCATCGGCGGCGGCCAGCTTGGCCGTATGTTGAGCGTGGCCGCAGCCCAGCTCGGCTACAAATGCCACATCCTGGACCCGCACGAGCATCCGCCGGCCACGGATGTCGCGGCACAATTCACCCGCGCGGATTTCGGCGACGCCGCCGCGATTGAGACGTTTGCCATGACTGTCGACGTCATCACTTACGAATTCGAAAATTTGCCGGTTGGACCGCTGAAAGGCCTTGGCGACAAGCTTCGTCCCGGCGCCCGCTCACTCGCGGTCGCCCAGGATAGAGCGGTCGAAAAGCAGTTCATCGAGGAATGCGGCGGGCGCGTTGCTCCGTGGCGCGCGGTCTCCGAGCTCGCGGAACTGCGCTCTGCCATCGAAGAGCTTAGCCTTCCCATCGTGCTCAAGACTCGGCGTTATGGCTACGACGGCAAGGGGCAGGCCTGGATCCGCTCACGCGAGGACGCGGACGGTGCGTGGGACGCGATTGCTGGGGAGCCTGCAGTTGCCGAAGCAGGCGTCGACTTCGCCGCCGAATTCTCCGTGATCGTCTGCCGCTGGGCTGACGGCCGGTACGCGTTCTGGGATTCGTCCGAGAACGAGCATCGTGACGGCATTCTTCGCAGATCGACGGCGCCATGCAGCGATTCGGTCGCCGTTCAGATCCCCGAAGCGCGCGAGGCTGCATTGAGCATCGCCGAAACGCTCGGCCACATTGGCGTTCTGACGGTGGAATTCTTCGCGAGCGAGTCAGGTCCAGTCGTCAACGAGATCGCGCCGCGAGTTCACAACAGCGGCCATTGGACGATCGAAGGCGCGGTCACTTCGCAGTTCGAACAGCATATCCGCGCGATCTGCGGCCTTCCTCCGGGAGCCACGGATCTCGTTGGCCAGCAGGCGATCATGGAAAATCTGATTGGCGACGACTTGAATGGCTGGCTCGACTTCGTCTCCGAGCCGGACGCCCACGTCCATATCTACGGTAAGGGTGAGGCGCGCCCCGGCAGGAAGATGGGCCACGTCACGCGAGTTTGGCCGGCCTGACCTTTATTCGTTCGAATCCAGGTACGCGCCCTCGTGATTGAGGTGCAGGTAGTTGGGATTGAACATCGACACGTCCATCAGCCGCTCGATGTCGGGGATGCGAAGATGCTTGCGTTCGAGTTCAATGAGCCCGTCGCGACGCAGATCCTGCAGCATGCGGTTGACGTGGACGGGCGTCAGGCCCGTTGCATCGGCCAAATCATTCTGAGTCAGCGGGAAATCGCACGAATTCTGCTGGGTCAGGCCAACCGTCCGAAGTCGAAGATATAGCTCGATGAAGAGATGCGCGAGCCGCTGATAGGCGGTTCGCTGGCCGACGTTGAGCAGCCATTCGCGCTGGGTCGCTGCGGACACCAGTTCATGCCACAGCAGGGCCTGCGTTATCCGCGGGAAGTTGGACGTCAACTCATCCATTTCCTCGGGCGTGATCATCGCGACCTTCAGCCGCGTGATCGCCCCGATGCTGTGGTCCATCTGGTTCAAGATATAGACATTGAGGTCGCAGAAATCGCCAGGGACAAAGAGGCCGACTATCTGCCTCTTCCCATCGGGCAGCGCCTTGTAGCGGGCCGCCCAGCCCTGCAGCATCAGGTGCACATGCGTAGGGGAATCGCCCTCGTTGATCAGGTCCCGCCGGGCATCGACGACCCGCACACGCTTGCTGATCCGCTCGAGAGCTTCCCGATCGGCATCCGACAATTTGGTAAAGGCGTGCAGCTTGAGCGCCACTGGCGATCCAGACACGAAGGATGTGGACAAATCCACGGTAGTTTCCGGCATGGGCCTTCACCCTCACCTGGATTAGTTTTTCATGTAAACCTTCCGGTACCCTAAAGTCGATATTCCGGAGGTGAATTCGTTACGCCGGGCTCAGCGCCTGCACCGCCCGAACCAGATCCGTGCCCCTGAAGGGCTTTTCGAGCCGCGGCATCGCCTCGAACTCCGCCGGGATCACCGCCTGGTCGTACCCGGTCGCGAAGATGAACGGCACTTTCCGCTCGACCAGCCGTGAGGCGACCTCGTACGTGGGTCCATTTCCCAGATTGATGTCGACGACAGCTGCATCGACGTTTCTGCCCTCCAGCAGCTCGCACGCCCTTCCGCTGTTGGGCGCGGGGCCGATCACCTCGGCGCCCGCCGCCTCGAGCCACTCGCATACATCTCTCGCAAGCAGATATTGGTCCTCGACGACGAGGATGTGCCGTCCATCAAGTGGAAGCCCGTCACTCACTGCAATCTCCACAGCCGGCGCCGCTTCGAAAACGCTATCTGCCTGTCCGAGCGAGAATTCAACAGTTGCCGCCGGCTTCGTCCTCCTGGCGTGCGTCGGATAAGATGGCCTGAGGCGCGTCCATCATCCCGAAGGCATATAGCACTTCCGCCACAGGCATACCGAACGGCCGTCGGAACCTACGGTCGTTATGGTGCCTCGACTACCTCGATCGGCATCCCGAGCTTCTCAAGCTGCGGTTTCACCTTGGCCGCATCACCGACGACGATCCAGGTGAAGCCCTTCGGATCGAGCGCCGAGCGCGCGGCCTGGTCGAGAGAGGCGGTGGTTTGCGCACGATACTTGCCGGCAAGCGTCTCGTAATAATTGTCGGGCCGCTTGAGCACTTCCATGTTCATCAATGCGCCCAGCACCGCGCCAGACGCTTCGAATTCGCCCGGAAGCTGGTTGATGTTCTTCGTGACGACCCGGGTTAGCTCATCCTGGGTCACGCCCTTCGCCGTCAGGAACTCGTTGATCTGGCGATTGAGCTCGACGAGCGCGTCGCCGGTGCGGTCGGCCTGGACCGGCGCCGAGACATAATAGGGCACGGCATGCTCGAGTACCGACATGTCCCCACTCACGCCATAGGACCAGCCTTTGTCTTCGCGGAGGTCCATGTTGAGTCGCGACAGGAAGTCGCCGCCCAGCGCATCATTGGCCGCATCGAACGGAACGATGTCGGCATGCGGGTCGATCGGCAGCAGCTCTCCGCCGAGGATGCTCGACTGCGGCGCGCCGGGACGGTTGACGAGCAGGATCTTCGGGCTCGTTGGACGCGGCGGCAAGGCGGGGAAGGTCTTCATGCCTTTCGGTGTCGCGGGCGGCGTCCAGTGGCCAAACCGGGCGTCGAGCAGAGGCTGCACTTCGGAAAGGGGACGATCCGAAACGATGAAGATCTTCACGTTGTCGGGCCTCAGCCAGCGCTGCTCGAAGCCGACGAGATCCTCGCGGGTGAGCTTGGCGATCACGGCCGGATCGCCGCCGGCGGGAGCGGCATACGGATGGTTCGGCCCGTAGATCACCGCCGGCATCACGCGCTGAGCCACCCGCGTCGGGTCCTTCTGCAGCTGCGCGATCGACGTCAGGTGCAATGCACGCAGACGGTCGATGTCGCCAGGCCGGAATGCCGCATCCTTGACGGTGTCGCTGAGCAGGTCGAGCGAGGGAGCGAGGTTCGGCGAAAGAGCATTGACCGACACGTAGGACCGATCGCCCGCATTGCTCGCGCTGACGTCGGCGCCGAGCCGCTCCTCGGCCTCCGCGAATTCCTGCGACGTGAGTTTCGACGTGCCTTCGTCGAGCAGGTCCATCGTCATTGCCGCGAGGCCGCGCTGCTGCGGGCCGTCGGCCGCCGTGCCAGCGTCGAAGGCCAGCGCAATCTGCGTCACCGGCACTGCCGTCCGCTGCACATATTGGACCGGGATGCCGTTCGAGAGAGTCGTATGCGTGATCGTCGGAAAGTCGAGCGCGGCAAGCTGCCCGACCGCCGGAATCTGGCGATCTCCCTTCGCCGCGCCTTCGGTCTTGTCCGTCCCCGCCTTAGGGGGCTCGACAGCCTTGGCCTCGGTATAAGCGTCGCGCTGACCGGGCGAGAGCGTTACCCTTAGTGCGGGCCGGCGCAGCCACTGCTGCATCGAACTGCGTACGACCGCGGGAGTAATTGCGGCGTATAAGGCGAGCGTCTTCTTGTAGAAATCGCTGTCGTGCGCGTAGGTCTGACCTTCGGCGAGGGTGACCGCCTTGCCACTGAAGCCGCCCACCTGCTCGAGCCCGCGGATCCGCCCGGAGACCTCGCTCATGACCGCGCGCTGTACCTCGTCGGCCGTCGGTCCTTTCGCGATATAGTCGGCCAGGATCTCATCGAGCCGCTTCGACACTTTGGCGGGGTCGACGCCCGGCTTCACATAGGCCGCCACCGAAAAGATTCCGGCGCGCTGAAGCGGGATCAACCCGGCGGTGACCGCGACCGCGATCTTCTCGTCGCGGACCATGATCTTGTCGAGGCGGGAGCTGGCAAGGCCGCCGAGTACCGAACCGCCGATGTCGATGGCGGCCAGCTTCTTGTCGAGCAGGCCGGGCACTGCCCAGTAACGCTGGATGATGGTCGTCGCGACAGTGTCCTTCATCGCGATCGACTTGGGCTTGGCCAGAGTCGGAACGCTCGCCATTGCCGGGTGATTGACCGGCCCGGCGGGGATATTTCCGAAATATTTCTCGACCAGCGGACGCGCCTCGGCCGCCGTGGTGTCGCCGGCGATCACGAGCACGGCATTGTCCGGTCCATAGCGATCGCGGAACCATTGTTTCACGTCCGCCAGGCTCGCGGCGTCGAGGTCGGCCATCGAGCCGATCACGGTGTGATGGTAGGGGTGGCCCGGCGGGAAGAGATTGCCGAACAACTCATATTGCAGGAGGCCGCCCGGCTTGCTGTCGTCCTGCCTCTTCTCGTTCTGCACCACGGCGCGCTGGTTATCTAGCACGCCCTGCGTCACCGCGCCGAGCAGGTGCCCCATGCGGTCGCTTTCCATGAATAGCGCGCGAGCAAGCGCGCCCGACGGCACCGTCTCGAAATAATTGGTGCGGTCGTAATAGGTCGTGCCGTTGTAATCGGTCGCGCCGATCTGCTGTAGGTAATTGAAATAGTCGCCCGGCAAATTCTCCGTGCCGTTGAACATCAGATGCTCGAACAGGTGCGCGAAGCCGGTCTTGCCTTTCGGCTCGTCCTTCGATCCGACATTGTACCAGACGGTCACGCCGACGACCGGCGCCTTGTGATCCTCGTGAACGATCACCGTGAGCCCGTTCTTCAGCTTGAACGTCGAGTGCGGGATCGAAACGGCCTTGACCAGCGTCGGGATCGGTACCGACTGCTCGGCAGCGAATGCAGGCGACGTCAGTGCAGTCGCGGCGACAAGCAAAGCAACGCTGCGAAGATGGCGCATGGTCTTGAATTCTCCGATTAAAATGCTTCGGCGGGGCGGACCTTAACGGCGCGCGACGTCAACGCAACGGCCTCTGCCGCTGCAGTCATGCATTTTCGATGAACGAAGGAAGCCTGCGCGTCAGACGCAGGAGTCGATCGCGCGGAGAAGCGACGCTTCGCCGGCCGATGCGCTAACCAGCTCGAGCCGGATTTCGCGGCGCGAACCAAGCTCAGTCACATCGACGAAATAGGGATGAGCTACGCCCTTCGCACCGAGGTTCGAGAAGGTGCCCCCACCATTCTCCTTGGGGACAAACCACCAGGGAGCCGACGCGCGATCCTGCGTATGCACGAAGCATGCGGCGAACTGGTCGGTCGCCTTGGTCGTCGTGCGGGCGAGGCTTCCTGGCGGAGCAGACACAGCGGCGCTCGCCGCGGTTGCGGCAAGGCCGGTCAGCATCAGAAAAACTACTCGTTTCATCGGGTGGTGACCCCCCGTCTCAACCCGGCGCAATGGTAACCGACATGTTAACTGATGAGAAGCCCCCAACCATTTGACGGATATTTGCGGGCCGTGCAGAAGTGTCCCACGGCGGGACTCGCCAGGGGGGCCGATTGCGTTTACTATCCGGTATGATACGGAACTTTAACGGGGATTTAATTGTATTTCCCTGCGGAGGACGAGCCTCCGCGCGAGATGCAATACGGGGCAACAGGCACGCATATGAGTAGGCGTTATTCGCCTCCCAGTCGGGGAAAGAGCCGCCGCAATCGTCGGCGCCGCCGTCCTCTTCTCATTGCCAGCGGATCGGCGCTTACCGCCGCGCTCGCCAGCGCGCTTGCAGTCGCCAATTTCACCGGAGTCGATCTCGCCAATGCGGCCGTCGAACGGGCGAAGAGCCTGATCGAGCTGATGAACCGCCGCTCACCGGGCGAGCGGGTCAAGGGTGAGCTCATCAAGACCAAGGCGAAGCACTTCAAGGTGCTCGCCGAGAAGCCGATCCCAGCCATCGAGATGCCGGTGCCGCCCGCGGGTCTGGCCGACGTTTTCGCTCCTCCTGTCGGAGCTCTCGTTCCCGCCGCGATGCAGCTGCCGGCCATTGCCCAATTCGTTCCGATCACGCCGCCCGGCATATTCATTACGCCGCCGCCGGGAGTGTTCGTCCCACCCTGCTGCGAAATTATTCCGCCGCCGTCCCCGCCGCCGGGGCCGCCCCCTCCGCCGCCTCCGGGACCGCCTCCTCCACCGCCGCCACCGCCCCCTCCTCCGCCATCGGCGCCCGAGCCGGGTACCTGGATGACGTTGGTGCTGGGATTCGGCCTGACTGGCTGGCTCATGCGGCGGAAGCGACCTGAAAGGACAAAGCCCTCCGCCGGCTGAGCCCTATGTTCCGCTCCCTTTTCGTCCTCGTCGCGGCACTCATCGCCGCCCTCGGCTTCGGTATCCCAAGCAGCCCCCGCCACGAGGTACGGCCAGCCGCCTTGCACCTTTCGCGCCCCGCGCCTGCGACCCAGTTCCTCCCGGACATGTCCGGCCGTATCGCCGTCACTCCCGACCAACTGAAGGAGGCCTATGCCTCCGGCCTGGTCGACCAGCCAATCAAGAGCATCCTCGATGTGCGTGGACCGATGAGCTACGGCGACTATGTCTGGGACGACAAGGGCGTGCCGCCCGGCCCTACCTGGGTGCGCGTCGACCTGCATTCACAATTGATGAGCGTGTTTCGCTCCGGCCACGAGATCGGCACTGCGGTGATCCTCTACGGCGCCGATGGCCTCCCCACTCCCACCGGCAGGTTCCCGATCCTCGCCAAGCTGAAGGATCACCGCTCGATCACCTACGACAATGCGCCGATGCCCTACACGCTACGGCTCACGGGCGACGGCGTATCGATCCACGGAAGCAACGTGCGTTGGGGATTCGCGACGCACGGCTGCGTCGGAATTCCGAAGGCGTTCGCCGCCAAGCTGTTCGACGTCGTGAAGGTCGGCGATCCCGTCTTCATCTTCTCCGGCGAGCCGACCCGCATGAAGATCAGCAAATCAGTTTAGAGGCTCGCCCTCCGGAGCGCCGCGGCCGAGCTTGTCCGGAAGCGCCTCCCCATTCGGCGTGAAAGCAAGGCTCACCGAGTTGATGCAGTAGCGCTGCCCGGTCGGAGGCGGCCCGTCTGGAAAGACATGGCCCTGGTGCGCACCGCAGCGCACGCACACGATCTCGGTGCGGACCATTCCGTAGCTCGTGTCGCGGATATATTTGAGATGCTCGTCCGAGAACGGCTGGGTGAAGCTCGGCCAGCCGGTTCCGCTCTCGAACTTCGCTCCGCCCTTGAACAGGGGCAAGCCGCAGAGGCGGCAGGTGTACACGCCCTCGCGCTTCTCCTGCAGGAACACGCCGCAGAATGGCGCTTCCGTCCCGTGCTCGAGAAGGACGTGCCGCTCCTCCTCGCTGAGGTCGGCCTCCAGCGAGTGGAGCTGCGCATCGGTTGGTGGCGTCAGGTCGAAATGAAGCGCGGCGACATCGGTCATGGCGAGTCCTTTCCGGGCCGATCGGCCCACGTCCCTCTATTACAGTCCTGAGCAGCGCCTCAACTGCGGCTTGTTCGCTCATCATCAGCCGCATAGGCTCGCACCGTGCAAATCCAAGCCGCGTCCCTCCATCGAACTGCTGGTCAGCTAGTCAGGTTCGGAATGTCGACCGGCGTGAGCGCCGCGATCACCATCGGCCTGCCCGCGCTTCTGCATGAGTTGCTCGGCATCGAGCAAAGGACAGCTGTCGCGATCAGCCAGTCGTCAGCGCTGCTGGTCAATTTCCTGATGATCCGGGTATTCGTCTTTCGCAGCAAGCGCGCACCGCGGCGCGATCTCGCTTATTATGTCGGGAGCGCCGCCGCGTTCCGCGGCCTTGAATATCTATGCTTTCTTGCGCTCTTCGAGCTCGGTCACCTCTATTACCTTGTCGCCCTTGTCCTGACGCTTGGGATCTCGACCATGGTCAAGTTCGTCTGGTACCGGTTTCTCTTCGGCGAGCGGCCCGAGCCTGTCGTTTAGATAGGCCGCCTCGAGCCGGCGCGTCTTTTCAAGCACCATCTCAATCAGAGCGCGATTGTGATTGAGAAGGTCAGCGACTAGTCCAAGAAAGAAAGTCAGCGCGCCGATCGTCAGGAGCGCCGATCCGATCACCAGCGACTGGATCTTTCCGGTCCCGGTGGCGAAGAAGTAATAATAGAGGAAGCGCAGCATCGGGATCGCGCCGATGATCGCGACCAGCAGGCCGAGCGCCGTAAAGACGCGCAGCGGCTGGTACATCGAATACATGCGCAATAGAGTCGTCGACGACCGCTCAATGAAGCGGAAGACACTCTTGAACAGCCGGGATTCGCGCGTCTTCGGATTGGTCCGGATGGGAACGCTGGTGAAGGCTATGCCTTTCTTTCCGACCTGAATCAGCATCTCGATCGTGTAGCTGAACGGTGACACGATATTGAGGCGCATAGCCGCATCGCGCGAAATGGCGCGGAAGCCGCTGACGGCGTCCGGTACGTCCACGCCCGAGAACTTGCGTACCGCCCAGCTTCCAAAACTCTGCAGCACCTTCTTGCGGCCGGAGAAATGATCGATTGTCGACGTCTGGCGGTCACCGACGACAACGTCGACGCGGCCTTCCACGATCGGCTGAACGAGTTTCTCGATATCGGCGCCGCAATATTGGTTGTCGGCGTCCGTGTTGACGATGATGTCGGCGCCCAGCGCGATGCAGCGGTCGAGCCCGACACGGAAGGATCGAGCAAGACCGACGTTCGTCTTGTTGCGAACGATATGTTCGACGCCGAGCTCACGGGCGATTTCCGACGTTCGGTCAGTCGATCCATCGTCGATCACGAGGATTTCGACCGTGTCGATCCCGTCGATCTGCCTCGGGATATCGCGCACCGTTTCCGGAAGCGTCGCCTCCTCGTTGAAGCAGGGAATTTGCACGATCAGCTTCATCGTTGTCGCCCCCGGTTGCCAAGCGCGCGGCATTAACTTCTGCTTGGACGATGAGATCCTAAGCATTGAGATCATTCGCCATTCGCTTGCCGCAATACTATCCGACTATATTGTGCGTCGCAAAGCGGGACAGTTAGTCAAGGGCGGCTTGTCGCTGCGCCGGAATAACGCTTCGCAGCTGGGGAAGGGGGAAGTCCAGGTGCAATTCCAATGGCGATGAAAAGCCGCCCCGCAGGACTGCTGCTCGTCCTGGTGATCGCCATCGTTGCGCTTTGGCCGGCGCTGCTGAACGGCGGGCCCTTCTACATGGCTGACACGCCCAGTTATTTCCGCGGCGCGGCCTCAGTCTTGTTCAGGCTTTTGCACGTGAAGACCCAGTGGACCGCTGAATTCCTGCGCCTCTACCAGGCTGATGCTGCGCCCGCCTCGGCCGCCGCTCCGCCTGCTCCGGTCAGTGGGGGCGCCCCTCCAACCGAGAGCCCGGTCACCCTGAGCGGGCGTTCGGTCTACTACGGCATGCTCCTCTACCTGGGATATCTGGCGGGCAGCGTCTGGATCGTCTCCTTCTTCCAGAGCCTGCTGTCGGCGGCTTGCGTGGTGTTGAGCGTCCGACTGATCGGCCGGGCCACCGGAAGCGAGATCCGGCCGGCCATGGTCCTCTTGATCGGCGTGGTAACCGCGGCAGCGACTTCGCTCGGCTATTTCGCCGGTTACCTCATGCCCGACCTGTTCACCGGCCTTGCCGTGCTGGCCCTGGCGAACCTTTTGTTCCTTTCGCGCTGGCTGGCGCGGGCCGAGAGGCTATTCTGGTGGGGAGTGCTCGCCTACTCCCTGCTTGTCCACACCACCAACCTGATGCTCTGCCTGGCAATCGTGCTCCTTTGGGCGATCTATGGCCTGCTGCGGAAGCCGCGACTCAACTTCAGGCCCCTCCTCGGCGTCGGCGCATGCCTGGCGATCGGGTTCCTCGGTCAATTCGCCTTCGGCCTCTGCGTCAAGGCGGCTACCGGCCACGCGCCGGTTCGTCCGCCATTCATCGCGATGCGCCTGATCGCCGACGGGCCCGGCTATACCTACCTGCGGGAGCATTGCTCGACGGAGCGCTACATCTACTGCCGCGTCCTCGCCCACCCGCGCCTACCTAGCGATACATTGCTCTGGAGCGCTGATCCCAACGTCTCGCTTTTCCGCGGTCTCCGCCCCCACGAACAGCGGGTCTCGGCTGCGCAGCAGAAGAAATTCGTCCGGGCCGTCCTTGCCGAGAGGCCCCTCGAGGTCATGGGCACCGCCGCTCGCAACAGCGTTGTGCAGCTGCTCAGCTTCGATCTCGTCAATTTCAACTACAGCGAGGACAACCGCGCGCGGTTCGAAAAGACGATCCCGGCGCATTCGCTCGAGGCGATGAAGGAAACGCGCGCCTACAATGGCACCATGCCGACTGCGCTCATCGAAACGTCCGCCATGTTGCTGTCGGCGATCGCTTTGCTGTTCCTCCTTCCGTTTCTCACCCGAGAGAAGAAGGCGGAGTGGCAAGCCCTGCGTGGCTATTGCCTGTGCATCGTCGCGGCGATCCTAATCAACGCGGCGATATGCGGAGCTCTGTCCGGACCGAAGGGCCGCTATCAGATGCGGCTCGTCTGGATTCTTCCCGTGGTTGCGGCGGCGCTCGCGTCACGTACGTCGCGCTACGCCCAATCCCTCACCGCTCATCCGCCAAGAGCCCGATCCGGTGAAGAAGCAGCCTAAGGCCTCAGCTCGTCGCACACTAATTTGTATCAGTCGCTTGTCGGCAGGCACAACGCTATTCGCTGCTCGACGGGCGCGGTCGCCCCGGCCCGTCCGACGAAGAAGCAGCTCATAACGACCCCCGTCGCGAGCAGCTTCTTCGTCTTGCCGCGCGGGCCGCGCGGCAACTCTGCAGGGTCCTTGCGAACAAGGGCGCGTGAAGGATAGATGCGCCTCCGATGCCGGAGGGGTTAGCCCGCGTGAAGCATGTCGCGTTGAGCCGTGTCGATGAGCTCGTGAAGCCAAGCGAGGCCGAGCTCGAGGCGTTCGAGCAGGCGAAGACCTGCCGCCGAGAGTTCAAGCGCAAGGAGACGATCACGCGCCGAGGCGATCGCGTCAGTGAAATCTATCTTCTTGCCGAAGGCTGGGTGGCTGGAAATATCGAGGTCGACCTGGTTCGCACCCAGCTCGTCAAGGTCAATCTCCCCGGTGACATTCTCGGCCTGCCGAACCTGACGCTCACGAGCGCCGCAGTGACCCTCACGGCGATCACGCAGGCGACGGTCGACGTGATTCCACTCGAAGAGCTCGGACGGCTGTTCGAGATCGCTCCAAGGCTGGCATTCGCGTTGTTCCTCACCACACAGCAGGAACGCGTCATGCTGATGGACCAGCTTTCGGTGGTGGGGCAGACCAGCGCCCTGGAGAGACTTGCGGCATTGCTTCTGCATCTCCATCGGCGGCTCTCCCTGCTCGGAGCCGTTGAGGATGATAGCTTCGATTGGCCGCTGTCCCAGGAACTTGTCGCGCAGGCCGTCGGCCTCACCGCGATTCACGTCAATCGCACCTTCCGCGACATGAGGCAGAGCGGTCTGATCGCGAGCGAAGGCAAGAAGATGCGGCTGCTCGACATCCCTGGCCTGACGGAGATCGCTGGATTGCCCGAGCGCAGCTTCGTGCGTGAGCCGCCCTGGCTCGCATCGCTCAAACACTGACAACAAACGAGAAAACCGACCGGGACGGCCAAGAAGACGCTGGACGCGCTGACTTCGTGATGAAGCTCGCCGGCCTCCGCTCGCTCACGCCAACCGACTTCGTGCCCTCGGGCCTCCGCTGCGGCTTGCAGGATCTGGAATCCTTGGGCGGCGGTCAGCCGCCCGGCGTGACTTGCGGCGCATCCACCTGATCGCGCCGAAACGGTTGGGCGTCGAGATACTCCTTGTCTTCAGCCCTGCGCTTTTCCCAATCCGCCCGCGTCATGCAGACGCGTTTCGGGATCATCGATCCGATGGTGTCCTCGGTCTTGCAGACGACCTTTTGGCTGTCGTCCTTCTTATTCTCCGGATCCTTCTTGTCCGCAGCCGCGGCCGAAGCGGCCGCACTGAAGATCAACATGGCCGCCGCCGTTGAGACAAAACCGTTACGCATGGGAGTTCTCCATTGCTTTTGCCCAGGGAGGTCAATGCGCCGGTGCTGCCGCCGGTATGGCCGAATAGCCACCGAGCTGGGTGACCATTTTCTTGTAGGCGTCGAGATAGGCGAGCACGATGATCTGGCCGATCTCCGTGTTCTGGTAGCCGTAGCCGCCGGCCGACGCGAAGCCGCCCCACCAGCCGGCGCCGCCACCCGCGCCCCAGCCGATGTCGGTCTTGCGGGCATAGCCTTCGGTCAGGGCTTCCTCTTCCGTCGTGCGCGCGTTGACCAGCGACAGGGTCACGTTCGCCTCGCCCTTCTTGACGTTGATGCCGCCCGCGAGCGCGCCGACCGAGCGGGCCCAGCCGTTGCCCCAATGGCCGAGGATTCCGCCGATCGCGGCGCCGGCGCCACCGCCGCCCGAATTGGCGTTGCTGCTGACGATGTCGGGCTGGAGGAAATAGTCCGCCGCCTTCACCTGCCCGGCGCCCATGTTGGAACCGCGCTGCAATTCACCCTGCTCGGCGAGCGCGCGCTCCATCGCGCGGCTGTTCATGGCGCGGTCGCGGTTGACCAGGCTGAAACAGCCCGATTGCTGGACGAAGACCTTGATGATCGCTTCAGGGCTGCCGAGGTTGAGCTCGCGCCACCACTCCTTGTCCGGCGGGACGATCGCGAGCGTGCCGATTCGGTGCGAGCAGACCGGGATCTGGGCCTCGCCAGCGGATTGCTGCTTGTAGGCCGAGCTCTGGTCGGCCGCGGCCGCGGTCGAGAGCATTGCGAGCGAAATGCCCGCAAGAAGCGCATACTTGGTCATCGATAGCCCCCTTCGATTAGGAGGTTTCGCTTTATCAAGGATTTAACCGAATCGGAAGCGCCCCCGAGCTCTGACTTGCATCAATTCCCGCGCTTGCTGACAGCCTCGCCCCGCCCTGCTAGCGCGCGCCGCAAATGCAGAAAATCGACAGAATCCGGAATTTCTCGATCATTGCCCACATCGACCACGGCAAGTCGACGCTCGCCGACCGGCTGATACAGGCGACGGGCGGCCTCACCGAGCGCGAAATGAGCGCGCAGGTGCTCGACAATATGGACATCGAGCGCGAGCGCGGCATCACCATCAAGGCGCAGACGGTGCGGCTGGAGTGGAACGGCTACGAGCTCAACCTCATGGACACGCCCGGCCACGTCGACTTCGCCTATGAGGTCAGCCGCAGCCTCGCCGCCTGCGAGGGCGCCCTCCTCGTCGTCGACGCGGCCCAGGGCGTCGAAGCGCAGACCTTGGCTAACGTGTACCAATCTATTGAACATGATCATGAGATCGTGCCGGTCATCAACAAGATCGACCTCCCCGCGGCGGACCCGGAGGGCGTGCGGCAGGAGATCGAGGAGATCATCGGCCTCGACGCCAGCGACGCCGTCCTCGCCTCCGCAAAGACCGGCATCGGCATCTCCGAAGTCCTGCAGGCGATCGTCGACAAGATCCCGCCGCCGAAGGGCGACGCGAGCGCCCCGCTCACCGCCCTCCTCGTCGACAGCTGGTACGACCCCTACCTCGGCGTGGTCATCCTCGTCCGGGTGATCGACGGCACCCTGAAGAAGGGCGCGCAGGTCAAGTTCATGGCCGCCGGCACCACGCACCTCGTCGACCGCGTCGGCTGCTTCCGCCCCAAGATCGAGCAATTGACCGAGCTCGGCCCCGGCGAGATCGGCTTCATCACCGCGCAGATCAAGGAAGTCGCCGAGACCCGCGTCGGCGACACGATCACCGACGCCAAGCGCCCCGCCTCCGCCCCGCTCCCCGGCTTCAAGGAGGTCCAGCCCGTCGTCTTCTGCGGCCTCTTCCCGGTCGACGCCAACGATTTCGAGAAGCTCCGCGACAGCCTCTACAAGCTCCGCCTCAACGACGCCTCCTGCAGCTTCGAGATGGAGACCAGCGCCGCGCTCGGCTTCGGCTTCCGCTGCGGCTTTCTCGGGCTCCTGCACCTCGAGATCATCCAGGAGCGGCTGTCGCGCGAGTTCGACCTCGACCTGATCGCAACCGCGCCGTCGGTGATCTACCGAATCAAGCTCACCAACGGAAAACAGGTCGAGATCCACAATCCGGTGGACATGCCCGACCCGGTGCACGTCAAGGAGATCGACGAGCCGTGGATCCGGGCCACCATCCTCACGCCCGACGAGTATCTCGGCAGCGTGCTGAAATTATGCCAGGACCGCCGCGGCATCCAGGTCGAGCTTACCTATGTGGGCAGCCGCGCCATGGTGAAATACGACCTGCCGCTCAACGAGGTCGTGTTCGACTTCTATGACCGGCTCAAATCGGTATCGAAGGGATACGCCTCGTTCGATTATCACCTCACCGACTACAAGACATCAGATCTGGTGAAGCTGCAGATGCTGGTGAACGGCGAGCCGGTCGATGCGCTCTCGATGCTGGTGCACAAGACGCGCGCCGAGAGCCGCGGCCGCGCCATGGCGGAGAAGCTCAAGGAGCTCATTCCGCCGCACATGTTCCAGGTGCCGATCCAGGCCGCCATCGGCGGCAAGGTGATCGCGCGCGAGACCGTGCGCGCGTTCAGGAAGGATGTGACCGCGAAGTGCTACGGCGGAGACGTCACGCGCAAACGCAAGCTTCTGGAGAAGCAGAAGGAAGGCAAGAAGAAGATGCGCCAATACGGGAAGGTCGATATCCCGCAGGAGGCGTTTATTGCAGCGCTGAAAGTGGATGTTTAAGCGCGCTGCTTTCTTTTTTTGCTTTCTTTGCTCCCGTCGCATTCTCCGTTCATTCCCGCGCGAGAGGATGTGAGGCAATGAATCGCCCGCTGTCGTCCCCGCGAAGGCGGGGACCCATAGGCCGTGTCGTTGCGATGTGGTGTGGCCGGCGAAGATCGAAAGTCCAGGAGCTATGGGTCCCCGCCTTCGCGGGGACGACAGCGGATGGTTCCGTGCAAACGACCTTGAAGAAGTTCACAAGCGCGGAAGCAAGAATCCAGAGTTTCTTGATTCACGTATGAGGATTGTCGCACTGGGTCCCCGCTTCCGCGGGGACGAACGGAGATTGACGATCCGCTGAAACCTACTGCGCCTTGATGTTCGCCGCCCTGATGATCGGCCACCAGCGCTCAATCTCCGCGGCCTGCCGCGTGGCGAGCGCCTCCGGCGTCAGCTGATCGGGCGGAAACAGCTCTTGTCCAAGCTCGCCGAGCCGCTTGCGCACATTCGCATCGGCGAGCGCGCCCCGCACTGCGCTGTTGAGTTTCAGGATCACGTCGCGTGGCGTGCCCTTCGGGGCCCACAAACCGCGCCAGTTCGAGAGCTCGAATCCGGGCAGGCCTGCTTCCTCCATCGTCGGAATGTCGGGCGCAACCGCGAGGCGTGCCTTCGAGGTGACCGCAAGGGCCTTCACGTTGCCGGAGCGCACCTGCGGCAGCGAATTGGCCGAGGTGTCGAACATCAGGTCGATCTGGCCCGCGATCATGTCCTGCATTGCGGGCGCCAGCCCGCGATACGGCACGAACTGGAACTGCGTGCCGGTCTCCTTCTGAAAGAACAGCCCGACAATGTGCCCGACGCTGCCCGGGCCGACGGTGCCGGCCGACGCCTTGCCAGGATTGGCGCGCAGCCATGCAATGAACTCGCTCAGCTTGGTCGCCGGGAAGTCCTTTCTGGTCGAGAGCACGATCGATTCAGTTGCGATCAGCGAGATCGGCTCGAAGTCCTTCAGCACGTCGTAGTTCAGTGAATAGATGGCGCCGTTGAGCACATGGGTTGGCCAGTTGCCGGACACGATCGTGTAGCCGTCAGGCGCCGAGCGCGCGACGCGGCCGACCCCGATGCTGCCGGCAGCGCCGCCGACGTTCTCGACCACGATGGTCTGGCCAAGCTCGGTGCGCATGTG
>JBEDUM010000005.1:0-12984 GCA_040414585.1 Sphingomicrobium sp.
AGATATTCCGCGACATCCTGCCCATTCCAAGCGTTCCCGCCGAAGCCCAGGATCAGCGTTGGTTCCGATGCCGGCTCGTCGGCCGGGATCCGAATCCCGACGAGCTCCGGCCCGTCGCCGGTTTTTAGCGACAAGCGTTCGGCGCCCCTCGGCCATGGTCCGGCCGGAGGAACGGCATGCGTCGGGAAGATCAGGTGCGATTGAAATTCAAGCATCGGGGGGCTGGGGGCCAGCAGCCCGCTACAGGCCGAAGGCTGCCTCGATCGCCGGCGTGACCCGGTCGACGGTATAGGGCTTCTCGATCACCGGAGCGTCGTTGAATTCGGGCGGCGGAGGGTCGACATGCCCACCGGTCGCGATCACGAAGGGAACGTTCTTTTCGCGCAGCTTGGTCGCTACCGGCCAAACGTTTTCGCCTTTCAGGTTCACGTCGAGGATGGCGAGGTCAAACCCGCCTTTCTCCACCTCATCGAGAGCGCATTGGACAGTGTCGCATGAACCGCGGACCGTATGCCCAAGCGAATCGAGGAAGTCCTCGAGCATCATCGCGATGAGAGGCTCATCCTCGACGATCAGAATGGAACGCCCACTCGCCATACCCGCATCGGCATAAAGTGCGCCTTTCAAAGCGCAAAGAACTTATTTCGAACCGACAGCCCGCCGCGCCGCCTCGGCGAGCTCGGCAACCGAGAAGGGCTTGGCGAGGAAATTCACGTTTTCGATGTCGATCGACTTGCGCAGCTGCTCCTCGGCATAGCCGGAAATGAAGAGAATCTTGAGCTCCGGCCGGCTCTTGCGCGCCTCACGGACCATCGTCGGGCCGTCCATCCCCGGCATCACTACATCGCTGACCAGAAGGTCGATCGGTTCACCGCGATCCAGGATGTCGAGCGCTTCCTCTCCATTGTCGGCAGTGATGACGAAATAGCCGTGTCGGCTAAGGGCCCGTTCGGCGACAGTCCGAACCATCGGCTCGTCTTCTACGATCAGGACAGTACCGCTACCCCACAGCTCGTTCGGCTTGCCTTTCTCCGCCCGGCGGGGCTTGGCCGCGCTTGCCTCTTCGCGATGCACGGGAAGATAAATGACGAAGCGGGTACCTTCGCCGACTTTCGAATCGGCGAAGATGAACCCGCCCGACTGCTTCACGATGCCGTAGACAGTCGAGAGTCCCAGTCCGGTCCCCTTGCCCACTTCCTTGGTCGTGAAGAAAGGCTCGAAAATCTTGCCGAGCACGTTCGCCGCGATGCCGCAGCCCGTGTCGGTGACCGAAAGCGCGCTATAGTCGTCGATCGGGAGGATGTCCGAACCGAGCTCGGCAACCTGGTCCGCCTTGACCGAATAGGTCTGGATCGTCAGCGTCCCGCCGCCCTTCGACTGCATCGCATCGCGCGCATTCACGGCGAGGTTGATGATCACCTGTTCGAGCTGACCGGGGTCGGCGCGGACGGAGCCAAGATTGCGGCCATGCTTAACGACCAGCTCAACAGTTTCGCTGAGCAGCCGCTTCAGCAGATGGGACACCTCCGACACAACGTCGGGAAGCTGGAGCACCTGCGGGCGCAAGGTTTGTTGGCGCGAGAAGGCAAGCAGCTGTCGAGTAAGGCCCGCAGCGCGGTTCGAATTCGACTTGATCTGCTGGATATCGTCATAGTCGCTATCCCCCGGCGTGTGCCGCATCAGCATCAGGTCGCAATGGCCGATGATCGCAGTGAGGATGTTGTTGAAGTCGTGCGCCACACCGCCGGCCAACTGGCCGACCACCTGCATCTTCGTCGCCTGGGCGACCTGCCGTTTCAGCTTCGCTTCCTCACTATTGTCCTTCAGCAGGAGCAGAACCGCGGCCTCACCAAGGCCGCGCAATCCTGCAATGGTCAGGGCAACTGGTTCCGACGACTGTTTGGCAAGCCGCACGGCGAGGTCACCAGACATGGCCGGTCCGCGAGCATTGCGCCGGACCGCGTCCGCGACGGGCGCCTTATCCTCTTTGACCACGAGATCGCCAGGGTAGACGGGAATGGTGCCGCCTCCGATCCCGGCCGCGCGGCTGAAAGCTTCGTTCATTGTCAGGAAGCGGCCATCTCGATCGACCAGTGCAAGGCCAACCGGCAGTACATCGAGCAGGGCTTGAAAGTTTGAAGAATTCGGCGCGCCGTCTGGGGCCATGGCTTCGAACATCAGGAACGTTCCGGCGCCCCCCTCGCCATCAATGTCGGCGGGCAAATGAATCGCGCGCAGTGGTTCGGCGAGCTCGCCTTCAGCGACGAACCGCATCCGCTTGTCGTCACCAAGCTGCACCAAGGTGCTGAAGCGAACCGAACCTGTCGCCTCTTCAGCGCCCAGCGCGCGCTGCATGAAGGGCTTGTTTCCGGCGAGCAGCCTGCCTTTTCCGTCGACAACTGCCGCCAGGACACCGTTGGCCGCCAGCCGCTCGCCTACCGTGCCGCAAATCCGTCTTACCGCGATCGTCAGCGGATCGGCCGGTGATGGATCCGGGAACCGCCACAGCAGTAGATCGCCGTGAGATCCGACCCGTTCAGCCTCCACGGGGTAGGTGCCGGCGCTGGTTGTAATTCCCGCAACACAACCTGCTCCGTCCCGCCAAGCCATGGTCTTTGCAAGTTGAAGCCCATCCCGACCCTGATCGTTGGTCCCGAGATCAAGCGGAGGGCGAGTTCCACCGAAGCGCTCGCGATAGGCCGGATTGACGATCAGAAGAGAACCCTCGCTCGTTGTTAAGGCGGCCGGCTCATGGCTCAACCCAAGAGCAGCGCCCAGAAGCGAGTAGTCCGGGCCGACGACCAACGGTTCCTCGTTCGTAAACTTGGAAGGAGCCTGGAAGAAGACGAACACGGCGCCCGCAAGTCCTGCGAAACCTGCCGCGCCGGCGAGCAGCTGTTGCCCGGCGAGCAGTAGCAGGAATGCAACCGTCAGCGCGGCCCCAACGATCACTGCGGGAACAAGCAAGCGCGTCCAACCGTCGAGGCGGGTCGCTTCGATGCTGGGCAGCTCCTGATACAGCATATCGCTGACCGCATCCTATCAGCTGTTCAAAATCCTACCAGATGCGGACCCGATCAGCCGGCGCGAGATAGAGCTTCTGGCCCTGCTGCACGTTGAAAGCGGGATACCAGGGATCGAGGTTCCGGACCGTTGCTGCACGCTGCTCAGACGGGGAATGCGGGTCGGTGAGCAGGCGCTGACGCAAGTTCGGCTCGCGATAGTTTCGGCGCCAGACCTGGGCCCAGCCGAGATAGAAGCGCTGATCGGCGGTCGTACCATCGATGACCGACGGTTCCTTGCCGCCGAGAGACGCGACGTAGGCATCGTGCGCCACCGTCAGGCCCGCGAGGTCAGCCACGTTTTCGCCCATCGTGAGCTTGCCCTGGATATGAAAGCCGGGAAGCGGCTCATACGCGTCATATTGCGCGCCAAGTTTGTCGAGACGCGATTGGAAGTTCTTCGCGTCTGCAGGCGTCCACCAGTCGACGAGATTGCCGTGGAGGTCGTACTTGGCTCCCTGATCGTCAAATTGATGGCTCATCTCATGGCCAATGACGGCGCCGATCCCACCATAATTGACCGCGGGGTCGGCATTCGGATCGAAGAAGGGCGGCTGCAATATGGCGGCCGGAAAGACGATCTCGACCATCGTCGGGTTCGAATAAGCGTTGATGGTCATGGGCGTCATGCCCCACTCCCACCGCCGGATCGGTCCGCCCAGCTTTCCGACTTCATAGTCGTGCTCGAATCTCGCGGAGCGCATCGCATTGCCGATCACGTCATTCCGGTCGATCACGAGGCCGCCCATGTCACGCCATTGTGACGGATAGCCGATCTTGGGCGTGAACGCGGCGAGCTTTGCATGCGCTTTCGCCTTCGTATCCGCGCTCATCCAATCGAGCTTGTCGATGCGGCGGTCCATGGCCGCGATGAGATTATGGACGAGCTTGTCGGCAGCGGCCTTCGTTTCGGGCGGGAAGAAACGGGCGACGTAGAGCTTGCTGACGTCGTCGCCGAGAGCGCCGACCGTGAAGTCCACGGAGCGTTTCCAGCGCTCTTCCTGCTGCGGCGTTCCGTTGAGGGTCGTGCCGTAGAAAGCGAAGCTCTCCTGGTCGAACTTCTTAGGCAGATAGGCTGAGTATGCGTCGAGCGACCGCACCAGGAGCTGGTCGCGAAGTACCGGGAGCGGCGTGCTTCCGATCAAGGAGGCAATTCCTTTGAAAGCCGTCGGCTGGAAGACGATCACATGATCGACGGTCATGCCGTCCGCCTTCACGAAGGCCGGGAAGTCGAAACCCGGCGCCAAGGTTCGGACCTCGGCAAGGGAGAATTTATTGTAGGTTTTGTCGACGTTGCGGCTTTCTGCCTTGGTCCAGTGGACCCCGGCAACCTTCGTCTCGAAATCGAGAATCGCCTGCGCACGGGCAGCGGCATTCGTCTCACCAGCGAGCGTCAGCATGTTCGCCATGTGCTGAAGGTATTTCGCCTTGGTCTCGGCGAGTTTTGGGTCTTTCGAGAGATAATAATCGCGATCGGGCATCCCGAGGCCGCCCTGCAGCACGTTCAGCGCATACTGATCGGACGCCTTGCGATCCTGCCCTATGAACATGTTGAAGGGCACGCCGATGCTTAGCCGGTCGGCATCGGCGTATGCCGCCGCAAGGCTGCTCTTCGACTTGATTGAGCGGACCTCGCTCAGCCACGGTTCGAACGGCACCAGCCCTTTCGTTTCGATGGCGGCGGTGTCCATGAAGCTTGCGTAGGCATTCCCGATCTTGCTGCCGGAATCTTTGGCCTGCTCCTCGATGATCTGATGCGTTCGCTCGCGTGACAGATCCTCGAGGACGGTGAACATACCGTAATTGGACTTGTCCGCAGGGATAGCGGTGCTCTTTGCCCAGGTGCCGTTGGCGAACTGATAGAAATTATCCCCGGGCACTACGGACCTGTCCATCCCGGCCGTATCGAACCCGAAAGTGCCGTACTGTGGTTTGGGCGAAACCTGCGCTGCGGCGACGGGGACCGGATTGGCCTGAGACGCAGCCTGAACCGCACAGGCTGCGAACGCACTCGTCGCCAGCGCGAACGCGATCACTCTAACCATTATTTCCCCTCCACATGTTTAGCTGGACGGCATGGTTGCCTGCCCGCTCGCTGCTTACCACCGGGAATCGACCACCACTCTTGCGGGACCTGCAAACGTCATGGCTTGGCGCGACGCGCCGCCCGGCGCCGCTCGACTGCTCTCTTTTGCCACCAAATCCAGCCCAGCGAGGCTCCGAGGTAACCGATCGCGGCTGCGGCCACCGCAATCGTCAAAATACCCAACGCGATCGGTCCGGAAGCGTGGTGAACCCAGAACAGCAGTCGGCTGAGTTCACTCGAGAAGCGCTCGGCCGCTGCGGGGTTGAGCAGTGGCGCATCGTGATGAAGCTCCCACGAGCCGATACGATAGGCGGCGTAATAGAGCGGCGGTATCGTCAAGGGGTTCACCACAAGCGTGACCCCGGCCGCGAACGCGACGTTGGCTCTAAGCGGGATCGCGAGGACGGCGGCGATCGCGGTGTGCATGACGGGAATGATCACGCCGACGAATAGACCCAGCGCAATGCCCCGAGGGACGGAGCGACGGGTCATCCGCCACAAGGCCGGTCTGCTCAAGTGCGGCGCGAAGGGCCGCAGGAGACGGTATTCGTGGATTGTTTCGCGTCTCGGAATGTGACGCTTAAGCCACTTCATCGGGCCGGCGGGCGCGGACTCAGGCATTGTGCCTGAGCAGCCGCTGCTGCTCCCGTTTCCAGTCCCGCTCCTTCATCGTCTCGCGTTTGTCGTGCACCTTCTTGCCGCGCGCGAGCGCCAGCTCGACCTTCGCCCTGCCGGCACCGTTGAAATAGATCGACAGCGGCACCAGCGTTAGGCCTTGCCGCGTCACCGCTCCGTTGAGCTTGGCGATTTCGCGGTTCCTGAGCAACAGCTTGCGGGGTCGCTTGGGCTCATGATTGAGCCGGTTGCCATGGCTGTATTCGGGAATGTGGCTATTGATCAGCCAGACCTCGTCGCCTTCGACCGTCGCATAGCTTTCCGCGATCGAGCCTTCACCATGGCGGAGTGATTTCACCTCGGTCCCGGTGAGCTGGATCCCGGCCTCGAACCTTTCCTCGACGAAATAGTCGAAACGCGCGCGGCGGTTCTCGGCCACGACCTTCTGCTTGTCGAATGGATGCGGGAGCGGCTTGGCCATGCGGCTTAGATAAGTCCTGCATGCTCCAATGCAGCATCCACCGCTCGTTTTGAGGCCTCTGAAGCCTCAACGAGCGGCAGGCGAAGCTCGGTCGGGAAGCCGGGCCGGACGCGCGAGATTGCATATTTGGTGGGAGCCGGGGATGCATCGCTGAACAGCGCCGCGTGGAGCGGATAAAGTCGGTCCTGGAGTACGAGCGCCTCGTCCCAGCGTCCATCGCGCATCGCTTTCTGGAAGTCCGAACAAAGCCTTGGAGCGACATTGGCCGTCACTGAAATGCAGCCGACCCCTCCCATGGCGTTGAACCCCAGGGCCATGTCGTCATTCCCGCTCAGCTGAACGAAGTCATCCCCGCAGGCGAGCCGCTGTGCCGACACCCGCGCGAGATTGCCAGTGGCGTCCTTGATTCCAACAATCCTCGGGTGTTTTGCCACCGGCCCAAGGGTTTCGACCGATATGTCTGCGACAGTGCGCGACGGTACGTTGTAAACGACGATCGGGAGCGGCGAATGCTCTGCGAGAGTAAGGAAATGCGCGGCCAATCCCGCCTGGCTCGGCTTGTTGTAGTAGGGCACGACGACGAGCGCAGCGTCGGCGCCGACGTCCGCAGCGGCACGGATCATTTCCAGCGAAGCAGCGGTCGAATAACTGCCGCAACCCGCGATCACCGGCACCCGGCTCCTCGCCGCTTCAACGGTGGTCGCCACGACATGACGATGCTCGTCGCGGCTCAGCGTTGCGACTTCGCCCGTCGTTCCGCACGGGACTAAGGCGTTGCTGCCTTGCTCGATCTGCCATTCGACGAAGTCGCGAAGTGAGTCCTCTGCGACACACTTGCCGGAAAAAGGAGTCACAAGTGCCGGGATTGACCCGAAAAACATGAACTTACCTTCCTTTCGCGGCGTTTTTGAGGGAGTCTGAGGCCCAATATTCACGGCCTGATAAGGAGCGGGGTTGCAGAATGTCCAGCATGTGGCGTTTCACGATGATTCTGCCCATCCTGCTGGCCACTGCGCCGTCTAGCTCGGCGCAGTACGCGGCGCCCTATCCCTCGTCTTACAGTTATGCCGCAGCCCAACCTTCGAATGTCGGATACTCACTCGAGTCATGGCGACGACTTCGGCAGAGCAGCGGCTACAGCTTCACTGACTACGCCGCGTTCCTGATTCCCAACCGCGACTGGCCCGATGAAACGCGCATGCGCGCCTGGGCCGAGCAGGCTATGCATCCGGGCGAGAATGCCGCGACGGTGATCGCCTTCTTCAACTACGACAAGCCGACGACCGGGAACGGTTGGGCCCGCCTCACCGATGCTTACGCCCAGAGCGGCAGGGCAGCCGATGCGCTCGATGCCGCCCGCAACGCCTGGTACTCACCAGACCTCAGCGCGGCGGACGAGCAAAGCATCTGGAGCCGCTTTGGCGGAAGCTTCACCCGTGGCGACCAGGACCGCCGGGCCGACGCTCTCCTGTTCGACAAGAACCCGAGCGATGCGGCGCGCTTCCTGACTGCGACCACCCCGGGGCGCCAGGCATCGTTCGCCGCGCGGATCGCGATGCAGACCAATGCGCCCGACGCCGAGAGCCGGTACCGGGCAGTCATCGACACGGTAACCAACGACGCCGGTCTTATGATGGACCGGGCACGATACCTGCGCGCGAACAACTACGACAACGCTGCGCGCGACCTGTTCGCCCGATCCCACAATTTCGTCCACCGCCCGGCGGATCCGGTTCGCTTCTATGACATGATGCTCGTGCTCGCGAACGACGCAGTGCAGGACCGAGCCTGGCAAACGGCTTACAATATCTCGCGGCAAGTCGACGACGTCCTTCCGCCGGCAACCGTGGTCAGCGACCAGTCCCTCGACGTCCGCGACAACTACACGAGTCTTGTCTGGCTAGCCGGGTCAATCGCGCTCGACCGCCTCCACAGCTCGGCGAACGCGATTTCGATGTTCGATCGCTATGCGAACGCTGGCCGTTCGCTTCAGGTGCAGACGAAGGGCGATTATTGGGCTGGCCGGGCTGCCTTCGCAGCCGGACGGTTCGAAACTTCGACCAAATATTTCCAGGAGGCCGCGGCCTATCCCGAACTTTTCTATGGGCAGCTGGCGCTTGAGCGCCTCGGCCGGAGCGTCCAGGCCCCTCCGCAGGCGGTGCCGCAATCTGTGACGACTGCAGCGCAAAGAGCTGCGTTCAATGCCAAGCCTCTGGTGCAGGCCGTCCGGCTATTGGGACAACAGGGGCGCTCGGTCGAGCAAGCGCTATTCGTCAAAGCCCTGGCTGCCTCGCTGGACAGTGATGCAGAGCGCAATCTGGCGGTCGAGCTTGGACAACAAACTGGCCGTCAGGACCTTCCCGTGTGGGTCGGTCGCATGGCGCGGATCAAAGGCTCGATGTTCTATGTGAAGCAGGCCTACCCGATGCTTGGATCTTCGGTGTCGGGAGGCATCTGGTCCCTCGCGCACGGGATCACGCGCCAGGAAAGCTCGTTCGATCCCTATGCCGTCAGCCATGCTGGAGCTCGGGGTCTCATGCAGCTGATGACTGGAACGGCGCGCGAGCAGGCGGATAAGATGGGTGTCGGGTTCAACAGCTATCGATTGATCAGCGACCCCAACTACAACGTCATGATCGGATCCGCCTATTTCAACCGACTGCTCAACAACTGGGGCGGGAGCGTTCCGCTCGCAGTCGCGGCCTACAATGCCGGCAGCGGCAACGTTCGCAAATGGGTGGACCGGTACGGCGATCCGCGCGGGCAGGTCGACGTGCTGAAATGGATCGAGGCGATCCCCTATGTGGAGACGCGCGCCTACGTTCAGCGCGTGATCGAGAATAGCGTCGTTTATGACTCGATGCGTGCGGGGAGCTCGCAGCAAACTGCAATGCACGTATCGCGCTATCTTGGGAAGGACCGGCCGGGCTGATAATCGGCCCCATGGCTGACTCGCCGCGCTACATCACGCCCGAAGGCTTCGCGCGCATTCGCTCGGAGTACGACGAGCTGTTCGGGCTCGAGCGGCCGAAAATTGTCGAAACCGTCTCCTGGGCCGCCTCGCTAGGCGACCGCTCCGAAAATGCCGATTACCTCTATGGCAAGAAGCGTCTTCGGGAGATCGACCGCCGCCTGGCTTATCTCGCGAAGATCATGAAGCAGGCGAAGGTCGTCGATCCGGCGAAGCAGGAAGCCCGCGATCAGGTCCGCTTTGGTGCGACTGTCGAGCTAGCCGACGAGGACGACAATCGCCGCATTTTGACCATCGTCGGCGATGAGGAAGCCGATGCTACGGTGGGCAGGATTGGCTGGAACGCACCACTCGCTCGGGCACTGATCGGAGCAAAGATCGGCGACGAACGGATAGTTCGACTTCCGGCTGGTGAGAAAAGCTACGAGGTGATTCGGATCAGCTACCCGGCCTCGAGCTAGGCAGCTCGGTTCGGCGAACCGACCAGGTGCGGCGGCTCGGCGGGCATCGCCTTCTCCCACGCCTCAGTGATGGCGATCAGCGCCTGTGTAGCCGCCGCCCGCTCATCGTTACCGTCGATGATGCGCCACGGCGACCAGCGCGTGTTCGAATGAGCTTTGATCTCGTTCACGGCGCGCGCGTAGCCTCCGTCCCGAACGCTGATCGGGTCATCACGCGGGCCAATGGCCAGCCACGGATTGGCCGCCCGCTCCTTCAGGCGCTGCTCCTGGATGTCGGCGCTGACCTGAAAGAACAGCTTGATGATCAGCGTGCCGTAATCGCGCTGCTGCGCTTCGAACTCGTTGATCTCGTCGAAAGCTCGAGCGAGCGCGGCGTCATCGGTCCGACCGAGAATGCGATCATCAAGAACGCGCCTGTACCAGCTGCGGAAAAAGATCGCCGTATTGCCGGCCCCCGGCAACTGCCGCCAGAAGCGGGCGAGCCAATGGCCCTCCCCTGCCTCGCGCCGGTCGAAATGTGTCGCATGCACCGCATAATGGCAGGGATCCAGCGCGGCAGTCAGTTGGCGCAGCGCGTACTTCTTGCCGGCGCCCTGCGGTCCCTCGAACAGGATTATCGCGCGGCGCCTGTGCGCAATCTGCGGCAGCTGGAGCTCGCCGAGACGCTCGCGCAAATCGCTTAGAGTTTCATCCTGATCCATGGCTGCCATCGGTCAAACGTAGACAGACGGACCCGTCGCTACAATCGACCGCCGAGGCGGCCACCCCCTCTCGCGTCCCGATTCGAAGCAAGAGTGGCGCGGCTGCAACGCTGCTCAGCTTGGCGGAACGATCTTGATGTGCAGCTCCTTGAGCTGATTCGCCATCACCTCCGACGGAGCGTTCATCATCAAATCCTCCGCCTTCTGGTTCATCGGGAAGAGGATCACTTCGCGGATGTTCGGTTCGTCGGCCAGCAGCATGACGATGCGATCGATGCCCGGCGCCGATCCGCCGTGCGGCGGTGCGCCATATTTGAACGCATTGATCATGCCCGAGAAGTTCGTGTCGACCTCGTCGCGCGTGTAGCCGGCAATCTCGAATGCCTTGTACGTGATGTCCGGGCGGTGGTTCCGGATCGCGCCCGAGCTCAGCTCCACCCCATTGCAGACGATGTCGTACTGCCATGCGAGGATATCGAGCGGGTCGTTGTTCTCCAACGCTTCCATCCCGCCCTGTGGCATCGAGAACGGGTTGTGACTGAAGTCGATCTTCTGCTGCTCCTCGTTGAACTCGAACATCGGGAAGTCGACGATCCAGCAGAAGCGGAAAGCATCCTTCTCGAGGAGATCGAGCTGCTCCGCCACGCGAGAGCGCGCGAGTCCTGCAAGCTTCGCGGCATCCACTTCATTGCCCGCGGCGAAGAAGATGCCGTCATCCGGGCCGAGCCCCATCGCTTCGGCGATCCGGCCCATGCCCTCCTCACCATGGTTTTTGGCGATCGGTCCGCCCCACTCTCCGCCCTTCCGGGTAGCATAGCCGAGACCGGCGAATCCTTCGCTACGTGCCCATTCGTTCATGTCATCGAAGAACTTGCGGCTCTTCTCGACCGTGCCGGGCGCCGGAACAGCGCGGACAACGCCGCCCTTGTCCACGATTCCGGCGAACAGGCCGAAGCCCGAACCCTTGAACTGCTCGCCGACATCGGAAATCAAAAGCGGGTTACGCAGATCAGGCTTGTCAGTGCCGTATCTTAGAAGCGCTTCCTTATACGGGATGTGAGGATACTCGCCGGCGGGCGTAACCGTCCGCCCATTCGCGAACTCCTGGAACACGCCGGACAGCACCGGTTCGATCGCGGCGAACACGTCGTCCTGCGTGACGAAGCTCATCTCAAAGTCGAGCTGGTAGAACTCGCCGGGTGAACGGTCGGCGCGCGCGTCCTCGTCCCGGAAACAGGGCGCGATCTGGAAGTAACGGTCGAAGCCCGCCACCATGATCAGTTGCTTGAACATCTGCGGCGCCTGGGGAAGTGCATAGAACTTGCCCGGGTGAACGCGGCTGGGCACCAGATAATCGCGTGCTCCTTCCGGCGAGCTGGCCGTCAGAATCGGCGTCTGGAACTCGGTAAAGCCCTGCTCGATCATGCGCCGCCGGATCGAAGCGATCACAGCCGAGCGCAGGATGATGTTCTGGTGCACCTGCTCGCGGCGAAGATCGAGATAGCGGTACTTGAGCCGAATCTCTTCGGGATAGTCCTGTTCGCCGAACACGGGCATCGGCAGCTCCGAAGCCGCGGACTGAACGGTGACTTCGCCGGCTTTCACCTCGATCTCACCGGTCGCGAGGTTCGGGTTCACCGTCTCGGGCGAACGCGCAACGACCTGCCCTTCAACGGTGACGACCGATTCCACTCGGATCCGATCAAGCGCTTTGAACGCGGGAGACTCAGTGTCGGCGACAATCTGCGTAATTCCGTAATGGTCCCGCAGGTCGACAAAGAGCAGATGACCGTGGTCACGCTTGCGATGCACCCAGCCCGAGAGGCGAACCGTTTCACCGACATTGCTCTTACGCAGTTCGGCGCAGGTATGGGTACGATAGACGTGCATGATGAGGTCGGCTCGCTAGCTCAGAATTTGGTGGAAAAGCGCGCGCCGCGCTTCACCGTCTCATCACTTTTTGTCAACCCGCCGGGGCACGGCTAAAGCGCGCGCGAGACTCATGCGTATCCATCCACTGATTACCAAATCCGACGATCTCAAAGCCCTCGTCGACCGCCTTGCAAGCCATCCCTTCGTCGCCGTGGACACCGAGTTCATGCGCGAGAATACCTATTGGCCTGATCTCTGCCTGATTCAGGTGGCGAGCGGCGAGGAAGCTGCCGCCATCGATCCCAAGGCCGAAGGCATCGATCTTAAGCCGCTGCTCGACCTTTTCGTCGCGAACGAGGACGTACTGAAAGTCTTCCACGCGGGCGGGCAGGACCTCGAGATCATTCACAATCTCACTGGCAAGGTCCCCCACCCTCTGTTCGACACCCAGATCGCCGCCATGGCCCTCGGGCACGGTGAGCAGATCGGCTACTCGAATCTGATTGAATCGCTGCTCGGCCACAGTCTCGACAAGGGTGCCCGATTCACCGACTGGAGCCGCCGCCCGCTCGACAAGCGCCAAATCGACTATGCAATCGCCGATGTGACGCACCTCGCCGCGGTTTTTCCGCGCATGGTCGACAAGCTGCGCAAGACCGGCCGCGGCGCGTGGCTCGACGAGGAGATGGAGCGGCTTGCCGATCCATCCAATTTCGCCTTCGCGCCGGAGGATGC
>JBEDUM010000006.1:0-11147 GCA_040414585.1 Sphingomicrobium sp.
TCAATTTCACGAACCCGGCCTTCTTCTATTTCAACCCGGGTTCCAGCGCGAACTTCGATCAAAATACGCAGCAGCCTGAGTCGGCGCTCATCGCCACGGGTGCAAATCCGTCGCTCGACGCAAATGACGTTCAGCTGGGCGTTTATATTCAGGACGAATGGAAGCCGGACATCCATTGGACGGTCAATGCCGGGATACGGTGGGACTACGAGACGAATGCCAACAACAATGACTATATAACCCCTGCCGCCATCGCGACGGCGTTGCGCAATTACCCCGGCTGGGCCGCGCGCGGGATCAACCCGGAAGATTACATCTCGAATGGTCATAATCGGCCGGCATACGGGGCGGCATTCCAGCCGCGACTGGGCGTCGCTTACGACGTCCACGGCGATCACGATCTCGTCTTCTTCGGCGGCGCCGGTCGCTATTATGATCGCAGCCTTTTCATCGAAGGCGCGATCGAGACGATTACCAACGCCAATTACATCACGCCCGTGATTTTCTGTCCGCCCGGAACAGCGGGTCCTGGAGGCAATGGTTCGTCCACCGGCAATTGCGCAGTCTGGAACCCGAATTTCCTGACCGATCCCGAGGCGCTTCGCGCGCTGGCGGCCTCACAGGGAGTCGGGGGCGCAGTCTGGGTCATGCCGAACAAGATGAAGCCGCCCCACTCTGATCAGTTCGACATTGGTGTCCGGAAGCACTTCGGCGATATCCAGACGACGTTGACCTTCTCGCACATCCGCTCGCGTAATTTGTTCATGTTTGCGCGCGCCAATTTCTTCCCGAACGGATGGTACACTCGATTCATTCAGCGTGACGCCGCGGGCAACGTCATTGGGTGTACTAATGGTGGTGACGCGTGGATCTGGGACAACACGGCCAGCGGGTTGACCAATCCCGACGGCTCACCTGTCCCGCTCAACGTCTGCCCCGCGCAAAGCTCGCAATTGCCCGGATTCCCCGGCAAGCTCAATCGCGGTGTAGACAACGGCAAGGCCAACTACAACGCCATCTACTTGCAGGCTGAGAAACCCTTCACCGACCTTTCGAGGTGGGGCTTCACCACAGCGCTGACCTTGCAGCGTGCGCGCACCAACGTCGCACAAGAGCTCAACAGCGACGAGTTCTACAATGGCACGAATTTCGGCGTTTACGGCACCACCAACGTGAACGGCGTACCGAAATGGCAGTGGGTCAGTTCTGCGACTTGGCGAGCGCCTTACGACTTCATTCTCTCCGGCCAGCTGACGCTGACGTCGGGACCGTCGTTCGGGCACATCCAAGCCCCGTGGAACTCCACGATTCCCATCCCCGACCCCTCAGGCGGCGGCTGCTGCATTGTCAGTGGCAATCTTGGCGGTGTCTATTGGCCGAAGCAAAGCATCGGGTACAAGCGCCTCGACCTTCGCGTTGCCAAGGCGTTCAAGATGCCGTGGGGTCACGAGCTCACCTTCGATTTCGAGGTGTTCAACGTCTTCAATTGGCTGAACCGCAACTATACGTCGTGGGATGCGGGTGGTGGCGAACATCCGGCGCGCACGGACAACTTCCTGCTCAGCAACGATCAAAGGTCGTTCCAGGTCGGCGCCAAGTACAAGTTCTGACGGTTCGGCGTTTGAATGGGGAGGGGGATGGAAACGTCCCCCTCCTTCTTTATGGAAGCTTCGGTGAAGCCTCAGCTCCTGCGTTTCGGAGAGACCCAGAGCCCCGTCGTCGTCATCGACGAGTTCAGCGGGGACGGTGAGGCCGTCGCCCGGATTGCCGAGGCCTTGGCTCCGTTTCCGGCGATCGACGTAAATTATTATCCCGGCGTACGGCGCTTGATCACGCGATCCGATGCACATGCGGATGCTTACGTTGAGCGCACGTGCCGCGACGCCGGGCAATTCATTGCCGGTGCCTTCGACGTCGACAGCTTCACCTTTGTCGAAGCCAGCTTTTCGATCGTGAGCTTGAGGCCGGACCAGCTCCAGCACGTCCAGCGCGCGCCGCATTTCGATTCGGCCGATCAGAAATATTACGCTTTGCTCCACTATCTGCGCGTGCCGCCTGGCACCGGGACCGCATTCTATCGCCAGCGTTCGACCGGCATCGAACGCGTCACGGAGCGCAACATCAGCCAGTTCATTCTGACGGCCGAACGCGATGCGGCAATGCTCGCCAAGGACTCAGGCTACATCCTGGGTTCGGACGCCTTCTACGAGCAGATCGGAATGGTGGAGGCGGTTCCCGACCGCATGGTGATCTATCAAGGCAGCTTGCTGCACTCAGGGATCATTCCCCCCGACATGCCACTCAGCGCAGACCCGCGCAAAGGCCGTCTCACCGCAAACATCTTCGTCCGCGGCAATTGAAAAGGAACGTGAATGCGTACCAGCCAGGTCATGGTGGCATTGGCAACAATTCTGGCCAGCACCTCGGCCGCAGCCGAGCAGCGCACCTACGCGAACCCGATCGATATCGACTACCGCTACAATTGGGAGCAGACGAACGAAGGCGTCTCCTATCGCACCGGAGCCGATCCGGCGGTGGTACGCCACAAAGGCGCCTTCTACCTCTTCCAAACCCTGGCTGACGGATACTGGCGGTCAACGAACCTCGTCGACTGGACCTTCATCACGCCGAGCCGCTGGCGAGTTCGGGGAGTCGTCGCTCCCGCGGTCTGGTCGGACGGGGAGCGGCTCTACATGCTGCCGGCGACGACGGAGCCGACGGCGATCTTCGTCAGCGACGCACCCGAAACGGGGAAGCTGGAATTCCTTACGCGCCGGATGCCCGATCTCCCGGGAGCGGTCCAACCGGGACAGGAGGAAAACCTCAAGCCGGGGCAGGTTCCGCCCGGCCCATGGGACCCGGCGCTGTTCAAGGACGATGACGGGCGCTGGTACCTTTACTGGAACTCTTCAAACGTCTTTCCGCTCTACGGGATCGAGCTCGATCCAGCGAAGCGGCTCTCCTACGTGGGAAAGCCGCAGACGCTCCTGTCCCTTCATCCGGAAGAGCATGGGTGGGAACGTTTCGGCCTCGACCACAACGGCCTTCTTGCAAACGGCCAGCCGACCAAGCCCTATCTCGAGGGCGCGTGGATGACGAAGATCGGCGGCCGCTATTACCTGCAGTATGCGGCGCCGGGAACCGAGTTCAACGTCTACGCCAATGGCACCTACGTCTCGGAGAAGCCGCTCGGCCCGTTCACCTATGCGCCTTGGAATCCGATCGCCTACAAGCCCGGCGGCTTTGTTCAGGGCGCGGGCCATGGTTCGACGTTCGAGGACAATTACGGAAACTGGTGGAACACGGGGACGCCGTGGATCGGCTACAACTGGACCTTCGAGCGCCGCATCGACATGCTCCCAGGCCGCGTCTTTCCCGACGGGCAGATGAGCTTTTCGAGCCGGTTCGCGGATTTTCCCCACTGGGTGCCCGACCGCAAGATCACCGATCCGGAGGAGCTGTTCACGGGCTGGATGCTGCTTTCTTACAAGAAGCCTGCGACCGCCTCTTCGACGCTTGGCGATTTTCCGGCATCTCGGATCACCGACGAAAATCCACGTACGTTCTGGGTCGCGGCCGCAAATCGACCCGGCGAGACCGTGACCGTCGACCTTGGCCGCTCCGATGAAGTGCGCGCGATCCAGGTCAATTTCGCGGACTACAAGTCCGCCCGGTTCGAGGATGCGCCCGACATCTATACCGAGTTCGCGCTCCAGGCGTCGGTGGACGGGAAGAACTGGACCGAGATCGCCCGCACCGAGCCGCCCCGCCGCGACCGCCCAAATGCCTATTTTCAGCTTCCGCAGCCGGTGCGCGCTCGGTTCATCCGCTATGTCCATGAGCATGTGGGCGCGGCCAACCTCGCCATCAGCGACATCCGGGTTTTCGGTCACGCGGACGGAAATGCGCCGAGCACGTCTTCACGCCTCCTCGCGTCACGCCACCAGGATCAGCGCGATGCGACGATCCGGTGGGCTAGGGTTCCAGGCGCGATCGGCTACAACATCCGCTTCGGCATTCGGCCGGATCGGCTGACCCAGACCTACCAGCTCTGGGCCGACGATCTCGGGAGCGCGACGTTGCTCCAAAAGGATTTGCGCTCGCTCAACGTGGGCGTGCCTTATTGGGTGGCGATCGAGGCGTTCAATGAAAGCGGCGTCTCGAAGCTCAGCCGCGTCGTTGCGGTCCGCTAGCCGAGCCAGCCGCCCGAAAAGCCGGCACGCTTCAGGCCGCGCCGGATTGCCGGCACTCGACGCATGTACCGCCAGATGAACTCGTCCCTGTGGTTCGCCGCCTGAAGCAGGATCGGGCCCTGGTCGATGCCGAGATAATCCTTGGCCAACCAGCCACGCCTGGGGTCCACCGACCCGGTCTCCGGCTTCACGTCCGTGAAAGTGAAGCTCGGGTTGATGCTATCGTGGAAACCGTAGCGGTCGAAAAGGCCGGGCTGCTGCATCAACGTCGCAGCGCAGGGGATCACGATTTCGGGCGCAAAGGGCAGCGACCCGAGAGCCGCCGTCGGGGCTATTGTCCCGTCATCGCGCCCGTCTGGCTCGCCGACCGGCCCGCGTGCGGCATAACCATAGAACGTCCGTCTTTCCCCCTTGAAGGGCAGCTCGAAGTTGCCTGGCCCGTCGCAGGCCGTGAGGCCCCAGATCCGATCCGAATAGCCTTCCCAGCGCATCGGATTGGCGATGCAATAGGCTCTATTGGCGTATGTCGCACGCCGGCTGTTCTCGAAATAGTCGAATCCCGCTTGCTTCATCGGCGCATCGCGGATGCCGCGGAAGTCGATGAAGATTTGGCTGTATTGATGACCGAACATAGGCGCAAAGGCGATCCGCCGCGTCGGCCCCTCCCCTCGCCAGAACTGGCCATAGTTGGCCGTCCATTGCTCCCAAAGGTTTGCGGGGCCGGGATGGGTTGCCGACCCGAGCGCCAGGATGTTGACGAACATGCCTTCGTTGAAGCCGACCCAGTTGGCGTCGATTAGCCCAGCGCCGGGATGCCAGCCCATCGAGATGGCGGCACGACCGTCGGATTGGAAGAATGACCAGTCGGCGCGATCGTACAATGCTCCCGACAGGCGCCGGATCTCCCGCTCCGCCGGATCGTCGCCATCATAATATTGCCCGGCAAACAACGCTCCCATCAGGAGGATTGTCGTGTCGACAGTCGAGAGCTCCACGTCGCGGAAGCGGAGTCCAAAATCCATGTCGATGAAGTGGTAGAAGAAGCCCTTGTAACCAGTGGTGCCGCGGGGCTGCGGCCCTTGCGGCGCATTCCAGAAGAAGCGCAGCGTCGTCAGCGTGAGGTCCCGCGCGTCGGCCCTGCTGCACCAGCCCCGCTCCGCGCCGATCGCATAGGCCGGAAGCGCGAAGCCGACCGCGGCGATGCTCGAGAAGGAAGGCGTCGGCCACCGATCCGGCACAAGGCCGTTCTTTCGGTTCACCGTGTCCCAGAAAAACCGAAAGGTGCGTTGTTCGATCTCACCGTAGAATGGCGGAAGCGTTCGGGACGCGGGCCCGGCTGAAGCCGTGACGCACGCCGGGAGCGACGCTCCAGCGAGCAGCAGGGACGAATTCTCCAGGAACTGACGACGATCCATATGCATCAGGCGGCACTCTGGTCGGTGCTCGCACGGACCACGAGCTCGGGCGCGTGCAGCTCGTCGCCTCCACCGTCCTCGCCACCGACGATTGCAAGCAAACGGACCAGCGCTCGCTCACCGAGCTCTGCAATGCGAACCCGAACCGTGGTCAGGCCTAGATGCTTAGCGAGCGGAACGTCGTCGAAGCCCGCAACCGCGACATCTTGCGGCACGCACAGACCGGCAGATCGCAAAGCTTGCAAAGCGCCGATGGCCATATTGTCGTTCGACGCAAATATGGCATCGAATGCGCGGCCATCCCTAAGCAACTTCTCAATCGCGCCAGCACCCGATTCCTCGGTGAAGTCGCCGGGCACAATCTCAAAGCGGACTCGATGCCGTGTGCAGGCGTCGCGAAACGCATCGGTACGCTCCTGCGCATCGATGTTGCCGTCTGGTCCCGCGATGTGGACCAGGTACTTGCGGCCTACATTGACAAGGTGGTCGACCACGGCGTGCGCGCCCGCGGCATTGTCGAGGTGGATGGACGGACGGCCTCCATCCTTCGTCCTCGTATTGACTAGCAGCGCGGGTAGAGCGGCCGGCAAAGCCTGGGCGAGATCGGGTTCAGAAAGCTGCGGAGCCATGACCACCAAGCCGTCGACACGGCCTCGCATGGCCTGGAGCGCCAGCACTGCCTGCTGCTTTCGTCCGTGCAGGTTCGACAAGAGCAGAAGGTAGCCGCAACGGCTCGCCTCTCGGTCCATGCCACGCACGATCTCGGAGAAGAACTCGCCGTAAAGGTCCGGCAGGACCACGCCGATTGCGTTCGAGCGTGCAAGGCTGAGGCTGCGCGCGCCCGCATGCGGCACATAGCCGAGCTCACGCACCGCATCCGCGACCCTGGTGCGGGTTTGGTCGCTGACATTGTCTAGTCCGTTAAGCGCGCGCGACACGGTCGCGACCGAGACGTGAGCTCGGCGGGCAACATCACGGATCGTCGCGTCGGGCATTGCGCTCCTTACAGCGGCAACAGCCGCAAGAGTCACGAGCGCGGCAAGCAAAATGGCGATTGCACCTGTCATGTAACCGGTTACACAGATGGTCAAGCACGCCGATGAAATTGTGCTATTGCGACTGATCTTGCGCTCGGCGGGATCGAGAGTGGAGGGTCTTCATGTTGGATACGCGCATTTCCCGCCGGGCTGCGCTGATGGGCGCTGGAGCGGTCGCCGCATGGCTCGCGAGTCCGGCCCGGGCGCTTCTCCAGGCGGTGGGCCGGGTCGAGGTCCCTGCCTTCATCGATCCGCTGATCTCTCGCATGACCGTCGAAGAGAAAGCCGGGCAGCTTAGCCTGATGGCCTCTGCATGGGGCGGCGGCGCGGCGCTTTCGCTCAATCCCGCGAGCGCCGGTCCGAATTTTCAGCAACAGGTTGAGGAAGCGCGGCAGGGTCAGTTGACCGGCGTGTTCAACGGCAATGGCGCCACCATGGCGAAGATTCTGCAGACCGCGGCCGTAAAGGACTCGCGGATGAAGATTCCGCTGATTTTCGCCGCCGACGTCATCCACGGTCACCGCACGATTTTCCCGGTCCCACTCGCGGAAGTGGCGAGCTTCGAACCTGACCTCGCGCGCCGAACGGCCGAAGCGGCGGCGTTCGAGGCCGCCGGCGCCGGAATCGACTGGACCTTCTCACCCATGGTCGACGTCGCTCGCGATCAACGGTGGGGTCGCGGTGTCGAGGGCGGCGGCGAGGATCCGCTCCTCGGGCGCTTGTTCGCGGCGGCCCGCGTGCAAGGCTTCCAGGGGACCGACCTCAAATCGACTGAGCACATGCTCGCCTGCATCAAGCATTTCGCCGCCTACGGCGCCGCCGAGGCAGGCCTCGACTACAACACCGTCGACATGTCGGAGGAGAGGCTCCGCGAGATTTACCTCCCGCCCTACAAGGCGGGCTTTGATGCCGGCGCGCTCACGGCGATGGCCTCTTTCAACGAGATCAACGGCATTCCGTCGACCGGCAACCACTGGCTGCAGACGGATCTCTTGCGGGGCGAATGGGGTTTCCAGGGCTTCGTCGTGTCCGATTACACCGGCGATGAGGAGATGATTAAGCACGGCTTTGCCAAGGACGGCCGCGATGCAGCACGGCTCGCCTTCCTTGCCGGTGTCGACATGAGCATGCAGAGCGGCCTCTACCGCAAGTATCTGCCCGATCTCGTACGCAGCGGCGCCGTGCCGCAGGCGAAGCTCGATGAATCGGTTCGCCGCGTCCTTGCGCTCAAATCGATGCTTGGCCTCTTCGAGGATCCCTTCCGACGCATCGACGTGAAGCGCGAAACGGCCCGCTCGATGTTGCCGAAGACCCGCGCACTTGCCCGTGAAGCGGGACGAAAGGCGATCGTGCTCCTGAAGAATGACGGTGACCTCCTGCCCCTACCCCGTTCGGGCAAGAAGATCGCGCTGATCGGGCCGTTCGCCAGCGGGCAGCACGATCTGGTTGGCCCCTGGGTCGTCTACGGGGATGATGCCAAGGCCGTCGATCTTGCGACCGGCGTCCGTGGCGCACTTGCAGACAAGAACAATGTCCTCATCGCCGCCGGGTCGGGCATCGAGGAGCCGATTACCGGCGGAATCGAGCAGGCGGTGGCCGCCGCGCGAGCAGCCGATATCGTCGTGCTCGCGATCGGCGAAGGCGCCGGCATGTCCGGCGAAGCGCAATCTCGCACCGAGATCGTCGTACCGGAGCCGCAGCAGAAGCTTGCCGAAGCGGTTGCGGCGGTCGGCAGGCCAGTCGTCGTCGTTCTGAAGCACGGCCGGGCTCTCGCGCTCGAAGGAGCCGTCGCCAATGCCCGGGCGATCCTCGCCACCTGGTTCCTCGGCACGGAGACGGGCAACGCCATCGCTGATGTGATGTTCGGCGCCTACAGCCCTTCCGGCCGCCTGCCTGCCAGCTTCCCGCACCGGTCAGGCCAAGAGCCTTATTATTACGCGCACAAGTCCACGGGGCGGCCCAACCCGCCGGGCGAGCTGCAACCCTACAAGACACATTTCCGCGGCATCCCGAACAGCGCTCTTTACCCGTTCGGCCACGGCCTCACTTACGGGAAAATCGAATATTCGGGCATGACGCAAAGTGCGCCGGCGCTGCCGATGAACGGCACGATCGAATTTGCTGCAACGATCACCAATCGCGGCAGGCGCGCAGCCGAGGAGGTTGTGCAGCTATACACGCACCAGCGTGTCGGCAGCGTCACGCGGCCTGTTCGCGAGCTGAAGGCCTACCGAAAGATTGCGCTGGCGCCCGGCCAGTCGGAGGTCGTGCGCTTCACCCTGCGCGCGGCCGATCTCAGCTTCTACACTCACGGCAATCACGTGATCGTGGAGCCGGGCACGTTCGATGTCTGGGTCGCACCGTCAGCCGAGAGCGACGGCGTCAGCGGGACTTTCGAGCTGACGGCCTAAACGCCGCCGTTCTCGTCCGAGCGGGTTCAGGAGCATCGCCGCGCAGGAAAGTGCGAGGAATATTAGCGGCACGAGCGCGACCGTATAGCGCATGCCGCTGAGCGTCTCAGCACTTTGCCGCACATTGGCGACGTAACCGACCGACGCGAAGCTCCAGCCAAGGATCGCCGTCGCGATACCAATCGCAATCCGCTGCAGCAGGGCCGCCAGACCGAACACGGTTCCTTCGACATGGACTCCGGTCTCGCGCTCACCGAACTCGATCGTGTTTGGAAGCATCGCCCAGAAGACGAAGTTCAGGCCAACGATCATCACCTGCATGCCAATCAGGAAGAGCTCCATCGCACCGGGGCCGTCAAATCGCGCGACCGCGAACAGCATAAGTCCTGCCATTCCAAATCCGGCAGCAATCAGCCAGAGCGCGCGTAGCCCCACGAAGCGGCCGAGCAGCATCCACAGTGGAATTGCAATTCCCCCCACGAGCCCCATCGACGCGAGCGCCAGCTGTCCCGCGTCCGGATCGTTGAGCAGATATTTGAAATAATAGAGCACCGACTTGTTGAGCACCGTAATGGCCACGATCATCGCCATCATGGCAGCGTTGAGCGCGACGAAAGCGCGATTGCGTGCGAGACTGAGCAGCGCGGCCTTGAGGCTGCTCGGCAGCGGCCGATGCGGCTGGGCATCCTCGCGATAGGTGACACCGACGAAGATCAGGATCAGCGCCGCGGCGATGGCGAACAACACCGCTGCGCCAAAATAGGCCTTGGCCGCGCTCGCACCTGTAAGCCAGCGGCCTACCGGAACGGTACATAGCGCGACTGTCACCGCGGCCGCGGTCCCGAACAACATGCGCGTTCCCGCCACGAAGGCGCGGTCGTTGGGATCCGGGCTGATCCGCGCCGTCATCGCGAGATAAGGCACGTTGACGCCGGCGTAAGCGGTGCGGAACATGAGATGTGCGACGAACACCGTCGCAATCGCGACCCATCCGCTACTCACCGGCGGCATGTAGGTGAGCATGAAGGTTAATCCGAGCGGCACGGCTCCGGCCACCAGCACCCGTCCGTAGTTCAGGCTCGCATGGCGTCGGTCGACGAGCACGCCTGCCGCAAAATTGGCGATCCCGTCCCAGATCGACGCCACCATGTACGTCGTCGCCGCAACGCCGATCGGAAGCGTGAGCGCGTCCGTGTAGTAGAAGAGCAGGAAGAGCATGATGCTCTGCCAAAAGAGATTGAAGGCGAAGTCGCCAAAGGCGAAGAGCAGTAGCCGCGGCTTTGACGGGCGGCCGCTCACTGGACGGCCACCGTTGCATTCCGCGGCTGATCCGAGATGATCTTCCGCACCGGCTTCGCACCGTGGACGCTCACCGCAATTTGCTTCCACCAGGGCCGATAGCTGCCCTGACGAGCGCCGAACTGCAGCGACACGCCGTTCGGCGTGACCGTGCAGGTGATCGTTTGCCGCAGGCTCGGCCCATTCACGCTCATCCCATCGTCGAGGTAGATCTCGCCGCGGCAATCCGCGCCCGGATAGACTTCAAGCTGCAAAGGTCCGCTTGGGGTCTCCGACGTGCTTTGCACGAGCGGCTGCTTCACAAGGATTGCACCCGGCCGCACGAAGACCGGCAGCCGGTCGAGCTTGGGTGTTTCCCGCAGCTTCTCACCCGCGACCTGCGCGCCGGACCAGTAATCGTACCAGCCGGTACCCGGCAGGCAGATGTCATAGGGGCGCCGCTGCTCCGGGTGAGGCGGGGCCGCAACGAGCAGGTCGGATCCCAACGTGAACGCCATCGACTGATCGCAGGGGGCCTTCTGCATCTCCGGATAATCGTAAAGGGTCGGCCGCATCACTGGGTCACCGGTACGCGCGCTCTCGTCCGCCACGGCATAGAAATATGGCATCAAGCGATAGCGCTCCTCGATGAACCGCCGGCGAATGGCGAGATGCTCCGGTCCATCGACCCAGGGCTCGGCGCGAGGGGCATCGTTCGCTGCGTGGGCACGGAAGATCGGCGTGAAGGCGCCGATCTCAAACCAGCGGGTCGCCAGCTCCGGTGAAGCGCCGCCGATGAAACCGGGAATATCC
>JBEDUM010000007.1:0-6035 GCA_040414585.1 Sphingomicrobium sp.
GTGACATGAATTTCAGCGCGGATCGGCGCCCTGTCACAATTGATCTGCATCATCGAAAAAGGTGATCTCGATCATCGCGCGGGCGCGCGCGAGGCCCATCTTTGACGGGTGGCGGCGGACCGACCCACCGACATAAGTTCAGGAGACATGATATGACGATGCATGATATCACCTCGGTCGGCCGGCAGACTTCAATGCCTGCTTTTTGGCGCGACTATGAAACGTTCCCGTTCGCGGGCTTCGGCCGCGAGATGGACCGCTGGTTGGACAAGCTGTTCCGCAAGCCCGCCTACGGCTATTCCAGCATTGCACCCTTCAGCGGAGCATTTGCGAACTGGCCGATCGTCGAGGTGAAGGATTTCGACGAGAAGGTGGTCGTTAGGGCTGAAGTCCCAGGCCTTACCGAGAAGGACGTCGAATTGTTCTTCGACAAGGGCATGCTGACGATCCGCGGCGAGAAGAAGGGCGAGAAGGACGAGTTCGGATATTCAGAGCTGTTCTATGGCCGGTTCGAGCGGCAGATCCCGCTGCCCTATTCGGTCGACGTCGAGCATTGCTCTGCCGAATTCCGCGACGGCCTGCTCACCGTTCAGCTGCCGAAACTTGCGGAGGTCGAGAATAAGAAGAAAATCCCGATCCAGGTGGAAACCCGGCACTAAGAGTCGGGGGCAACTTGGAAGAGGGCCGCTTCGGCGGCCCTCTTTTTATGGAAAGTGCTGCCACCGTTGATCAGCCTTGGCAGTCCGCGACTTGCTGGAGCGCCGGCCGATTGACAATCTCGACTTTGTTCAGCGCCCGCAAGCGGATCAGCCGGCCGGCCCGGAACGCGGAGAAGATTCGACTCACCGTTTCCTTCGTCAGCCCAAGATAGTCGGCGATATCCGCGCGACTCATCGCGAAGTCGATTACGCTGGTCTTCTCACCCGCAAGCCGGTCGGCCCGCTCGGCGAGAAGCAGCAGGAAGCTCGCAAGCCTCTCGGTCGCGGTCTTGCGTCCGAGCAGGACAAGTTGCTGCTGGGCCGCGCTCAGTTCGTGAGCCGCCATGCGGTAAAGCTCATGCTCCATAAGAGGATGGTCGGCGAGGAAGGCGTCGAAGCGGCTGCGCGGGAAGCAGCAGAGTTGAGCGTCCTCGATCAGCTCGGCGGTGAAGGCATGTTCGTCGTCGACGCTGATGCCGAGGAAGTCGCCAGCGTACATGAAGCCGACGACGTGACGGCGCCCATCCGGCAAGAGCTTGGAGAGCTTGAGGCTACCTCGCGTCAGGGTGAACACGCGGGTCGCGGGATCGCCCTCCCGAAACAGGGTCTGCCCGGCACAGAGCCTCATCGTGGACCCGAGCCTCTTGAACACAGCCAGGTTCTCGCAGTCGAGGATGCCACAAATTGCCTGGCCGCGAGCTTCGCATCCCTGGCAGGGGTGCCCTGATGGCAATGGATCCAGATGACGGGCGGTCGATTCAAACATCTGCACGTCCCCTCCTAAAGCGTGCGATCGAAGCTAAAATGATCTGGCTCATTGCTGGATACGCATTGTCCCCTAGGGTTGGGGTGCAAGGAGTTGGCGATGCCACAGCAAGTCAGCATCGAGGCCCTGAAGACGGACAGGCTGAGCGAGGCCTGGGCGCTCGCCCGCTCTTCCGGCTCGTACGCAAACGAGGATTGGTGGATCGCCGAGGGTACCGACCTCATTGCTGGCGGCGGAGGCGTCCTCGCAGCGCGCGCCGCGGACGGCGGACTGCACGGCGTTGCGACGTTTCAGGGACCCCGGGGGTCGAACGAGGAGACGCTCGTCGTGCCGATGCTGGTCACCTTCGAGTTCAGCCGCAACACGCCGGCAAGGAACGCGCTGCTCAATTCGCTGAAGCGGATCGCCACGAAGCTGGAGTGTACGCATGTCCTCCTGCCGCTTTCCGGTAAGTGCGAGTTTCGCCGAGCAGCACAGGATTTCGATTGAGGACGGGGCGTTGTACGTGAAACTGCGTATTCGTCGCAGCCCCCTTACCGGCGATATTCCATTGGATGAATTGGAAGTCCATCCGCCTGGAACTGGGCAGCACCGAGGAGTTCCCGCAGGGGTCGGTGAGCCGCGGCTACATTCTCCGTCTCCCGCTTGACGATTTCGATACGATTGATCTGACCGCGTTTCATAAGAGTCCACGCAAAGCGACGGCGCGCAGGCACTGGTCGGCGGAACCCGACGAGAACGGCTTCATTGTCCCGATCGAGGGCAACTGGGCGATCCGCTGCGACGGACAAGACCGCCCACTCCACGTTGAGTCACGGCCGCTTCGGCTCGGAGGCCGAGTGTCCGTAGTCGACCCCGACGGTACCGTGCTTCCCTTCAACATTGCCAGCGTGCGCTGAACGCTTCGGTCACACGATGCTGGTGCTATATTCGCGCGTATGGATCAGCCGTTAGACCGGAGCGACGTCCACGCTTCCAATCGTGAAGAGCATCTTCGCTCGATCCTGGCGACCGTTCCCGATGCGATGGTACTGATCAACGAAATGGGAACGATCCTGTCGTTCAGTGCCGCCGCGGAAAAGATGTTCGGCTATGCCGAAGATGAGGTCGTCGGCGAGAATGTCTCGATGCTGATGCCTTCGCCCGACCGGGAGCGGCACGACTGCTATCTCAAGAGTTATCGTGACACCGGCATTCGCAAGATCATCGGCATCGGCCGCGTGACCACTGCTCGTCACCGGGACGGAAACACCTTTCCGATCGAGCTTTCGGTCGGCGAGGCGTGGGTCGACGATAAGCGCATCTTCACCGGATTCATTCACGATCTGACGGAACGCCGCGAGGCCGACATGCGGCTTCGCGATTTGCAGACCGAACTGGCTCATGTCGGCCGCCTCAGCGAAATGGGAACGTTCGCTTCGTCGCTGGCGCACGAGCTGAACCAACCGCTCACGGCAATCTCAAGCTACTGCGAAGGCGCAGGAGAGCTGCTGAAAGGCGATCCCGCGCCGGACCAGTTGGACATGGCCCGAGAAGCGCTGCGTGACGCCGCCGAACAGGCGATCCGGGCCGGGCAGATCGTCAAGCGGATGCGTGACTTCCTGAGCCATGGTGAAACCGAGCATCGCGTGGAGGAATTATCCCGCCTCGTCACCGAGGCGAATGCACTCGCGCTGGTTGGAACACGCGAACATGGAATCGACGTGCAGATAAGACTCGATCCGCACTTCAATCACGTGTTCGTTGATCGCATCCAGATTCAGCAGGTCCTCTTCAACCTGATCCGCAATGCGATCGAGGCGATGATGGACAGCCCTCTTCGTTCTCTCACGGTATCAAGTACGCCCCAGCCCGATGGCTTCATAACGGTGAGCGTCGAGGATACGGGCACAGGCATCGAAGAGAAGTTTTCCGCGCAGCTGTTCCAGCCGTTCGTGACTTCGAAACGCACGGGGATGGGCATTGGCCTGTCGATCTGCCGCACCATCGTGGAAGCGCATGGCGGGCGGATCTGGTTCGAACCAGGTGAAGGCGGCACGATATTCCGATTCACTTTGCCGACTGCTGAGGCTGGCGAATGAGCGATCAACGCGTCGTGCATCTGGTTGACGACGACGCGGCGATTCGCCGCTCCGTCGGCTTCATGCTCAAAACTTCCGGGCATCGCGTCGACGCCTATGAATCGGGTACCGAGTTGCTCAAGCAAAGCGATGATCTTGAACAGGGTTGCATTCTTCTCGACATCCGGATGCCCGGCATGGACGGCCTGGAGGTGCAGCAGGAGCTCCAGAAGAAAGGTGTAAGCCTGCCGGTCATTATCATGACGGGCCATGGCGACGTCGCGCTTGCGGTCAGGGCGATGAAGGCAGGCGCCGTCGATTTTATCGAAAAGCCGTTCGCGAAGGACGTGCTGCTCGCGTCCCTGGAAGAAGGCTATCGCAGGCTTTCACGAAAGGAAGCGACGCATGATCGGATGCGCGATGCGGTCGTTCGATTGCATGCTCTGTCGCCTCGTGAACGCGAAGTCCTCGACGGCCTTGCTAATGGCTTGCCCAACAAGACGATCGCCTATGATCTCGAAATCAGCCCGCGCACCGTCGAGATCCACAGAGCGAACCTGATGACGAAGCTGGGCGCGCGCAGCCTCTCCGAAGCGCTACGGATCGCCTTTGCGGCGCGGGACGAGTGATCAGCCAGCTCGGCGGGCTATCAGCTTCAAATCAAGAGCCAGCTCTATGGCTGACAGGCGCCACATTCATCTTTTCGGCGCGGGCGTCCTTTAATTGCTGTCGCTCGACCTCGAGCAATCGCGCCAGAGTCTCCCGCTGCTGCTGATCGGTGCAGGCCACCAGCTGCGCTTCGAAGCGCTTTATGTTCTCTCGTGCAACGAACTCCTTCACGGGAGTTCCTCCATCGTTATTCGGACCCCAATGTCGAATCGTGGGCTGCGATAGAAACTAGCATAGGTTAGTCGCGGCCTGAAACTGCCTGTCCGGACAATTGCGTAATGACCGGGCCTCTCAGGGAAGACACACGGCGATCATGGAACAGAAGGCGGTCGAGATCCTCAACAAGTACCGGCTCATGACCATCGCGACCTTGCGCGCCGATGGCTGGCCGCAGGCGACGATGGTCAACTACGCCAACGAGGGCCTGCTGTTGTACTTCATCATCTCGAAGCAGAGCCAGAAGTACGCGAACATCGATCGCGACAGCCGTGTCTCGATCGTTGTCGGACGCGACTTTGACGATCCGAGTCAGATCAAGACGCTGTCCATCGCGGCCAATGCTTCGGAAGTGCGCGATCCTGCCCAGCGCGACCGGGCAATTGAGCTCGTGCTCAAGCGCCATCCTGCGCTTGAAAAGCTCGGCGGACCCGACCTTAAACATTCGGCCGTGATGCGTGCCTACTGCAGCATCGTGACGATCCTGGATTACTCGAAAGGCTTTGGCCATTCGGACATGCTGACGGTCGGGCCGGGCGGCGCCGAAATGACGGCTGCCAGAGACAACGACTGGGGCTTCCTGAGAGATGAGGCAGAGATCTAACCTCAGCTCTAACTGGATCCGTATCAATACTTATACTTCAGCGGACCCGTCGTTTTTAAATGATGGATGCCTTCCGGGGATGTCTGACTTCCCCCAGCCCATTTCCCGGAAGGCGGCAGCTCTCCCACAAGAAAGTTGCCGTGAACGCAAATCGGGGAGGACTGGCGAAATAAACTGGAGGGACAGGTGCAAAACAGCGCAGTCGAGATCCTCGATTCCCACCAGACAATGGCGATTTCCACCCTGCGGGCGGATGGATGGCCGCAGACCACATTTGTGGGATATGCCAACGAGGGATTGACGCTCTATTTTCTGATCTTCCGGTCGAGCCAGAAGCTGGCGAACATCAGGCGTGACAAGCGCATCTCGATCGCGGTGGGAGGAGAATCGAAAGAACTGAACCAACTGGCAGCCGTCTATGCTGCGGCCCACGCTTCCGAAGTGAGGGACTCGAAAGACCGGGATCGTGCGTGGGGCCTTCTTCAAGCCCGCCATCCAAATCTTGTCGACTTCGATCTGCCGGAACGAACGGACGCCGCAATGATGAGGGCCACGTGCCAATTCGTATCCGTGCTCGACTACCGCAAAGGTCTCGGACACATCGATGAGTTCTCGATCAGCGATAGAGGCAAGGCGCAACACGATGTGCGAACCGAACAGTGGGGATCTGCAGCCGTAAAGCCGGCGCTGATGCGTCCGAAAAATATCCTCAATTGACCCCGGGGGCGGTCCGATCTCTTCTACTTCTTGTAGAAGGCGCCGCTACAACGTTCCTTCGAAATAGCGCGCCAAGGCAGATCGCTCTTGGGGAGTTAGTTTTCCCGCAACGTCGCGCATTCTGCCATAGACGTCGTTCTTGCGCTGACCCGAAGCGAAGGCGTTGAGCTGAGTAAGTAAATAGTCCTTGCCCTGGCCGGTGATCACGGGCGTTTCAATTGGGCCGCCCGCATTGTTCACGTGGCAAGCAAGGCATGCGGGCAGCCGGCGGTGGCTGTCGCCTTCATTCGCGAGCTTCTCGATCT
>JBEDUM010000008.1:0-15991 GCA_040414585.1 Sphingomicrobium sp.
ACAGGGAGCGCCACATCCGCCTCGAGCAGCGCAACACGCACTTCGCGCATCGCTGCGCGCACGTCCGCCTCGCTGAGCGCACCGCGCCCGCGAAGGCGGTCAAAAACGCTGCCGAGCCGATCGCTCAACGTGTCGAACATTCAAATCTCCTCAACGATGCTTCGCGCCCGCCGACCTCCATATGGGAAGCCAGAACGCAAAATACGCCGGCGGACGAAACCTCGTCGGCCAGCGTGAACGCTCTTGCCCATTGGGGCACTCAGCATCGATGTGTTGTCGAAAACGACGAGCGGGCGCATAGCGGCGGAGCGACTGAGACGCAAGCCAGCCCGCCCTTTGTAAAGGAGCGCACCATGGGTGGACAGTCCGCCGACTTCATTCTCGACCATCCTGAAGGTGAGCAGGACTATCAGGGCGTCCTTTCTCACGCATTCCAGACATTTACCCTTCAGGCGTTTGCGGAATCAGGTCTCGGGCGCGGGACTCACATCTTGGAGATCGGCAGCGCAAGCGGCGACCTCGCGCTACTCGCGGCAGAGTTCGTCGGCCCCTCGGGCTCGGTCGTCGGGATTGAGCAATCGGCCGATGCGGTCGCCTATGCGACGCAGCGCGCCCGAGCCGGCGACTTTCACAACGTCAGCTTCGTAGAGTCGGCAATTGATCAGCAACTTCCCTTTGGACGCGAGTTCGACGCGCTGGTCGGCAGGATTTTCCTCATGTTCGTGCCTTCTCCAGCAGTAGCCCTCAGGCAGCTCGCCCAACATGTCACTCCCGGGGGGCTGGTCATCTTCCAGGAACCCGACATGTCATGGGCGAGATCAGTTCCGAATGTTCCCACAGTTGAGATGGCGGCTAGGTGGATGCGGGAGGTTTTTCAGCGCTCTGGCGCCGACAGCGGATTGGGTCCGAAACTCCACGGAATATTCAAGGCCGCCGGCCTTCCCGATCCCCGGATGCGCGTTGATGGGCTGATTTACGGTAGCGAGGGAGCCGGTCCGGCGCTGCTCGCTGAAACGATCCGGGCGATGCTTCCGGCGATCGAGCATTTCGGCCTGGCAACGGCCCGCGAAATCGACATCGACACGTTCGAGGAACGAATGCGCGCGGAACTCGCAGCCGCCAGCGCGACGATGTCCAGCCCGCTGCTGATCAGCGCCTGGACACGGCTTCCCGACTAGAACTTCGGCTTGCCCTTGGGCTTGCGGGGACGTCTGCCACCCCCAGGGCCGCCTCCTGGGCCGTGCGGTCCGCCCCTGTTGGGGCCCTCTCCGTTTGGCGGGCCGCGGCGAGGTCCGCGAGGAGGTCCACGGCGATCGGTCGGACGCTGCCTCTCGGGAACCCGGTCCATCGGTCGCGATTGCTGCATCTGCTGGCGAGGACCGACGGCATAGCCTTCCTTCAGAAGCTGGGCGAATGCCGCTCGCGTGGTCTCGGCGATCTGGTCCTGCAGCTCCTTGGGAAGATCGGCGAAGGTGACGTTGGGGTGGATCGCTTGGACGTCACGCAGGAGCTGGTTTGGAAGGCCACGAGACGCCGTCTTCAGCGCGGCGATTCCATCGAGGATTGCAGAGAAGATGATCGATTGCATGACTTCGTTCGCGGATCTCGGCATGTCGGCCACGTATTTCTCCCTCGCGGCGCCCGAACGAAGGACCGGTGGACTTGGACCCGCCCGCTTCCTAAGTGCGCGGCGCACATGAGCAGTTCGTTCGCCCATCATGGCCGGCCGCAGCTTGCCGTCCTCTACGAGCACCCGCAGTGGTTTCAACCCCTGTTCGAGGCACTGGAGCGGCGAGGCTTGCGATACGAGGCGATCCAGCTCTCAGGCCACAGCTTCGATCCGGCAGAGCGCGAAGCGCCCGCGCCACTGATCCTCAGCCGCGTCGCCCAGTCCAGCTTCCTTCGAGAACCGGAGCACCCGATCTTCTATGCGGCGGCGCTGCTCGATCACTGGAAGCGCTGCGGAGCTCTCGTGCTCAACGGCGCCGACGTCCTGGCGATCGATTCATCCAAGGCTCGTCAGCTCTCCCTGATCACTTCTCTAGGGTACGCGATTCCGAAGACGCGCGTCGTTCACCGCGCGCGTGATCTCGCCGTCGCGGCTGAGGGCTGCGACTATCCCCTGATCGTAAAGGCGAACATCGGCGGCTCCGGGGCCGGTATTGTCCGCTATTCCTCGCGCGAGGAACTGCTTCAATCGATTGCCGACGGCACTCTGCCCCAATCGATCGACGGCGTCCTACTTGTCCAGGACTACGTCCCCGCGCGCGGCGGTGTAATCACTCGCATCGAGACGCTTGCAGGCCGCTTCCTTTACGCCATCGAGATTGAGAGCAGCGGCGAGACATTCGATCTCTGCCCGGCGGACGCTTGCATTGTGCAGCCGGGACGCGCCGCCGTGAAGATGACCGCCGTCACTCCGCCCGAAGAAATTATCCACGCCGCCGAACAGATCGCGCACGCTGTCGGACTGGCCGTCGGCGGCATCGAGGTCATCATCGACGATCGTGACGGCAGCCCGCGCTTCTACGACATCAATGCCCTCTCGAATTTCGTCGCCGACCCGCTCAATGTTCTCGGCTGGGACCCGCACGAGCGGCTCGTCGATTTCCTCCAGAGAGCGATGAAAGGCAGGTTGGCGGCATGAGGTTCGGCTATTGGATGCCGGTATTCGGCGGCTGGCTGCGCAACATCCCCAACGAAGGCATGGAGGCGAGCTGGGATTATATCCGCCGCCTGACGCAGCGCAGCGAGGAGACAGGTTGGGACCTCACGCTCATTGCCGAGCTGAACCTCAACGACATCAAGGGCGTCGACCAGCCCGCCCTTGACGCCTGGTCGACGACGGCAGCGCTCGCGGCGGTGACGCGCAGCATCGAGCTGATGGTCGCAGTCCGGCCCAATTTCCATCAGCCAGCTCTATTCGCAAAGGCAGCAGCCAACATCGACAACATCTCGGGCGGACGACTGGCGCTAAACGTCGTCTCGTCGTGGTGGGCCGACGAGGCTACCCAGTACGGCCTGCAGTTCGACCAGCATGACGATCGCTATGCACGCACGACCGAGTGGCTGCAGGTAGTTGACGGCCTCTGGACCCGAGACCGGTTCACGTTCGACGGCCAGCGGTACAAGCTCAAGGACGCGATCTGCGAGCCCAAGCCCGTCCGGAAGCCACGCCCGACCATCTACGCCGGCGGCGAAAGTGACGCCGCCAAGACGATGATCACGACGTTCTGCGACGCATATGTCATGCACGGCGATCCCGTCGATGCGATCAGGCCGAAGATCGCCGACATGGAAGAGCGGCGCGCCGGCATCGGCAAGCCGCGGATGCAGTACGGCATGGCGGCCTTTGCCATCGTCCGCGACAGCGAGGCCGAGGCGAAACGCGAGCTGGAGCGTGTCACGCAGATGCCGCCAAAGCCCCCGAAGGGCTTCGACAATTTCGACCAGTGGCTTTCGGGAACGCAGCTGGAGCGTGAGCTCAAACTTCAAGAATATTCCGTATCGAACAGGGGCTTGCGGCCAAATTTAGTCGGCACACCTGAACAAATTCAGGAGCGGATTGCCGAATATGAGGCTGCCGGTCTCGACCTCCTGCTGCTGCAGATGAGCCCGCAAGCCGAGGAAATGGATCGGTTCGCCGCGCAAGTGATCCAGCCGATGCGTGCCCGGTCGCCGGAGCTGGTCCAGGCAACGTGAAGCGCCGCTTCGAGAAAATGCACGGGCTCGGCAACGACTTCGTTATCATCGACGCGCGCGAGGAGCCGTTCGATGTCACTCCGTCGCTTGCCAAGGCGATCGCTGATCGCCGCACCGGCGTCGGCTGCGACCAGCTGATCGTGCTCGAGCCGAGCGAGCGCGCCGACCTCAAGATGCGCATCTGGAATAGCGACGGCGGCGAGGTCGAAAGCTGCGGCAATGCGACGCGCTGTGTCGTGCAACTGACCGGCGCGAAGACCATCGACAGCGACGGTGGGCTGCTCGAAGGGGAAGACCTCGGGGCAGAGGTGGAGGTCGCGATCGGCGAGCCGAAGTTCGGCTGGGACGAGATCCCCCTCGCCTACGCCATGGACACGACCGCGCTGCCCGTGTCTTGGGACGAACTCGAACGGCCGTTCGCGGTCAACGTCGGCAATCCGCACCTCGTCTTTTTCGTCCCCGACGCGCGTGAGGTGCCTCTGGACGTGCTCGGACCCAGGATCGAGAACGACCCGGCGTTCCCCGAGCGGATCAACGTCAACGTCGCAACCTACGTCCACGACCGCTTGAAATTGCGGACTTTCGAGCGCGGCAGCGGCGAAACTCTCGCCTGTGGAACGGGAGCCAGTGCGAGCGCCATCGCAGCAATCGCAACGAAGCGCGCCCAATCCCCAGTGCAGGTCGACATGACCGGCGGCAGCCTGATCATCGACTGGGCCCCCGGCGGGCCTGTCCGAATGCGCGGCGCGGCGACCCATGTGTTCAGCGGTGAGCTTGACTTGGACACGCTGCAATGAGCGTCGAGACCATTACGTTGGGCTGCCGCCTGAATTTCGCCGAGAGCGACACAATTGCTCGCTCGGCGCGCGCAGGCGAGGACTGGATCGTCGTCAACAGCTGCGCCGTGACCAACGAGGCAGTTCGCCAGACACGCCAGGCCGTTCGGCACGCACATCGCCGACGGCCCAGCGCCAGGATCCTGGTCACGGGCTGCGCCGCCGAGCTTGAGCCAAGTGCTTTTGAGGCGATGCCGGAGGTATCACGAGTTGTCGGAAATTCGCGCAAGCTCAATGTCTTTGGAGTGGATGGCGTCATGCCGTCAGTCGCGGCCGGACTTATTTCGCATGTGAAGAGCTTCGTGGCCGTCCAGACGGGCTGCGACCATCGCTGCACCTTCTGCTCGATCTGGCAGGCACGCGGGCCGAGCCGCTCACTGCCATTCGACGCCATCCGCGATGCGGTCGGGCGTGAGATCGACCGCGGCGCGAAGGAAGTCGTGCTCACCGGTGTCGACATTACGGACTACGAGGGCGGTCTCGGTCAGCTCTGCCAGCGCCTTCTCACCGCCGAGCCCCGGCTCAACCGTCTGCGCTTGTCGTCACTCGACAGCATCGAGATCGACGATGCGCTCTTCGAACTGATCGCGGGCGAGCGGCGGCTAATGCCGCACTTCCACCTATCGCTGCAGGCCGGCGACGACATGATCCTCAAGCGCATGAAGCGCCGCCACTCCCGCGCTGAATCTGTACGCGCCGTCGAGCGCATCAAAGCCGTACGGCCCGATGCGACAATCGGCGCGGACCTCATCGCGGGATTTCCAACGGAATCCGAAGACATGGCGTTGAACTCACTGAAATTGCTAGAAGATTGCGATATTGTCGCGGCGCACATCTTCCCATTCTCGCCCCGGCCCAACACGCAGGCCTCGCGCATGCCCCAGCTGCCGCGCGAAGTCGTCAAGGAACGTGCCGGCCGCCTTCGCGAGGCGGCAGCGGTACGGCGAGAGCACTGGCTAGACAGCATGATAGGCTCCATCCATCCGGTTCTCGTTGAGGGCGAAGGCAAAGGGCACACCAATAATTTCGCGTCGGTTGCACTGGACGGTGGCCGGCGCGGCGAGACGGGCATGGCCCGTATAGCCGGCCTGGATGGCGATCATCTCACAGCGGTTTGGGCATGAGCTGGCTCGATCGCCTGCGTGGCGGATTTGCCAAAACTGCAGAGAAGGTCGCCGACAACCTGACCGGACTTACCAGCCGGGCGGCGCTCGACACCTCCACGCTCGATGACATTGAGGAAGCGCTGATCGCGTCCGACCTCGGTCCGGAAGCCTCCCATCGCATCCGCGAGGCCATCGCTCGGCAAAAGTTCGAACGATTGGACGAGCGCGGGCTCCGTTCGATCCTTGCCGACGAGATCGAGAGGATCCTGGCACCGGTCGCCAAACCGCTGGAAATATGGGGCTTCCCCCGCCCTCACGTTATCCTGGTGATCGGCGTGAATGGCTCCGGCAAGACGACAACTATTGGCAAGCTAGGCCACTGGCTGAAGGAACAGGACTATGGCGTCCTGTTCGCCGCCGGCGACACCTTCCGGGCCGCTGCAATCGAGCAGCTGAAGATCTGGGGCGAACGCATCGGCGCGCCGGTGATCTCGGGCAAGGAAGGCGGCGACGCGGCCGGCGTCGTGTTTGACGGCGTGAAGCAGGCCACCGCGACCGGCGAGGACGTGCTAATCGTCGACACGGCGGGCCGTCTCCAGAACAAGGCGCACCTAATGGAAGAGCTGGCGAAAATCCACCGCGTGCTCGGCCGGCTGAACCCCGAGGCGCCCCATGATGTCTTGCTCGTGCTCGACGCCACCACGGGCCAGAACGCGCTTGCGCAGGTCGAAGTGTTCCGCGAGACCGCCGGCGTGAGCGGGCTCATCATGACCAAGCTGGATGGGACGGCCCGTGGGGGCGTCCTTGTCGCAGCGGCCGAAAAGTTCGGCCTTCCGATCCATGCGATCGGCGTCGGCGAGAAGGTGGACGACCTACGGCCGTTCGATCCGCGCGCGGTGGCCCGCGCTATCGCGGGACTTCCGCCCGAATGACCGTGAAGCAAGAGCCGCAGGGCGGTGCCAAGCTGCTGATCGATCTCGGCCCGCTGCTGGTTTTTTTCCTCGTGAACTTCCTCGCGCCCGTCCCATCGGTGCTCAAGATCTTCGTCGCGACGGGTGCTTTCATGGTCGCGATGGTCGCCGCAATGATCTTCTCGGCGCTCCGTTACGGGCGGATTTCGCCGCTGCTCTGGTTCTCGGGCGTGATGGTAGTCATCCTTGGCGGACTGACGATCTGGCTTCACAAAGACTGGATCATCAAGATGAAGCCGACCTTCTATTACACGCTCGTTTCGGGGTTGCTTTTCTTCGGATTGGCTACCGACCGGCCGCTGCTTCAGCAGGTGCTTGGAAGCACCTATCCCGGCCTCGACGAAGCCGGCTGGAAGAAACTGACGCGCAACTGGGCGATCTTCTTCGCCTTCATGGCAGCCCTCAACGAGGCGGTTTGGCGGAATAGCTCCACCGATTTCTGGGTCGGGTTCAAGCTGTGGGGAGCCCTTCCCCTCACCTTCATATTCGCCGCAGCGAACATTCCCATGCTGCTTCGGCATGGGCTCATGAAAGAGGACGCCGTGCCAGCAGAGCCAGGGCCTGTCGAATGAGCGATTCGGTTCTTTCTGTCCGTTCGTTGCGCAAGGAGTACGGAACTGGCGTCGAAGCGCTGAAGTCGGTTGATCTCGACATCCGTCGCGGCGAGATCTTTGCGCTCCTCGGGCCGAATGGCGCCGGCAAGACCACGCTCATCAACATCATCTGCGGGATCGTTACCGCCACAAGCGGCGAAGTGCTCGTGGATGGCAAGAACTGGCACTCCAACTTTCGCTATGCCCGCGAGCGGATCGGCCTTGTGCCCCAGGAGCTGACGACGGAGGCTTTCGAAAGCGTCTGGCGAACGGTCAGGTTCTCGAGGGGACTGTTTGGCAAGCCGCGCAACGACGCTTACGTTGAAGACATTCTGAAGCGCCTTTCGCTGTGGGATAAACGCAAGTCGGAAATGCGCTTTCTGTCCGGGGGCATGAAGCGGCGGGCGATGATCGCCAAGGCGCTAAGCCACGAGCCCGATATCCTCTTCCTCGACGAGCCCACTGCAGGCGTCGACGTGGAGCTGAGGCGGGATATGTGGGACTTGGTGCGAAAGCTGCGCGCCGGTGGCACAACCATCATATTGACCACCCATTACATCGAGGAAGCCGAGGAGATGGCCGATCGCGTCGGAGTGATCAGCCACGGCGAGCTGATTGCCGTCGACGAGAAGCGTTCCCTGATGGCCAAGATGGGCCGCAAGACGCTAGACATCATGCTTGCCGAGCCTTTGGCCGAGCTGCCTCCCGACCTTTCGGACTGGAACCTCAGGCTTGAGAGCGATGGCCATGTGCTCTGCTACGAGTTCGACAGCCACGCCGAGCGTACTGGCATCGCCTCGCTGATGCGGCGGCTCGGAGACCTCGGTATCGCCTACAAAGACCTCTCTACGCATCAGTCCAGCCTCGAAGACATCTTCGTGGAGCTGGTCCATCGGCCGCGAGCGGAAAAGGAAGCGGCGCAATGAATCTCCACGGTATTGCCGCAATCTACCGCTTCGAAATGGCGCGCTGGGGCCGCACCTTGTGGCAGAGCCTGATCACCCCGGTGATCACGACAGCGCTCTACTTCGTGGTGTTCGGGGCGGCACTCGGGAGCCGCATGACCGAAATGGAAGGGGTCAGCTACGGCAGCTTCATCGTGCCCGGCCTTACCCTGCTCGCAGTTTTCATGCAGTCGATTTTCAACGCGAGCTTCGGCATTTATTTTCCGAAGTTTACGGGAACAATCTACGAACTTCTCTCAGCTCCGATCTCGAGCTTTGAAGCAGTCCTTGCCTATGTTGGGGCGGCAGTGACGAAGTCGGTGATTCTGGCCCTGGTGACCATCGCGACCGCGACGCTGTTCGTTCCGCTGCGGATCGATCACCCATTATGGATGGTCATATTCCTCGTCGGAATCACCACGGGATTCTGCCTGTTCGGCTTCGCGATCGGCGTCTGGGCGAAGAATTTCGAACAGTTGCAGATCATTCCGATGCTGGTGATCACGCCCCTTACCTTCCTCGGGGGCGCCTTTTATTCGGTCAAAGCGCTTCAGGAGCCATTTCGTACGGTTACCCTGTTCAACCCGATCGTCCATTTGATCAGCGGCTTCCGCTGGAGCTTCTATTCCATCATCGACGTGCCCGTCTGGTCGAGCGTCGCGGTCATGGTCGCGATCATCGCCCTCTGCATGGCGGTAATCGCCTGGATGTTCCGCACGGGGTACCGGCTCAAGCAATAAGAGCAGGCGGCCAATCCGGCCGCCCGCCAATCAGCAAATCAGGCCGTCAGCTCAGGGGATTTTGCCTCTGTTCCTTCCTGGTTCGCGCGGTCGAAGCCTTTTCCGTCGAGGTTCTGCGCGACGAAGTCCCAGTTGACGATGTTCGACAGCACGCTGCTCGCGAAGCGCGGGCGCTCGTTGCGGTAGTCGATGTAATAAGCGTGCTCCCACACATCGAGCGTGAAGAGAGGCACCATGCCATCGTGGACGGCCGGCGTGTCGGCATCGTGCAGCGACGTGACCTTCAGCTGGTCACGGTCGAGCACCAGCCAGGCCCAGCCGCTCGCGAAATGATTGACCGCCTCTTCCTGCAGCTTCTGCAGCAGGTTGTCCTGACTGCCAAAGCCGTCCTGGATCAGCTGCGCCAGGCGACCGCTCGGCTTTTGCCCGTCGGCGGGAGCCAGGCATTGCCAGAAGAAGCTGTGGTTCCACAGCTGCGCCGAGTTGTTGAAGAGCTTGTTGTTCCCGGCGGACTTCGACTTGCGCACCACATCGATGAGTGAAGCGCCGCCCAGGCTGGCGTCCTGCCCAATGAGCTCGTTGGTCTTCGTCACATAGGCTTTGTGATGCTTGCCGTGGTGAAACTCGAGAGTCTCGGCCGACATCACCGGCGAAAGCGCGTCCTTGGCATAGGGCAATTCAGGAAGCTGGAAGGGCATATCAGGTCAACTCCTTGATGTGCCGGGGAAACGTCGCTGCCGCGGCGAATCTCCGATCGTGACCCCCGCCCGAACAACGTGCGACATGCTTGCGCGACCAAGAATTTCAACCCTAGAAACGACCACGTAACGATCGTTTGCGGTGAGAGGGGGTGCAAATGAAGTTCTTCGCAAATCTAAACCTGGTTCTGTTCGCTGGCCTGGCGGTCGCGATCCTCGTCATGGTGTTTCCCAATTCCGGCTATGCGGACGCACCGGGCGCAAGCGATCTGACCAGGGGCGTTCTCCAATGGCTGCACGTTTTCTTCGGGATCACCTGGATCGGCCTCCTCTATTATTTCAACTTCGTGCAGACGCCGGTGATGCCGAGCATCCCGGCGGAGCTGAAGCCGGGCGTATCAAAATACATCGCCCCGAGCGCGCTCTTCTATTTCCGCTGGGGCGCGGCGTTCACTGTGCTTACCGGCCTGTTGCTTGCCTGGTCGTACGGTGAGCTGGTTGAGGCGCTGACCTTCCAGCCAGGAGCGCGCCTGATCGGTATAGGCATGTGGCTCGCGCTGATCATGGCCTTCAACGTGTGGGTGATCATCTGGCCGGCACAGCAGAAGGTGCTCGGATTGGTTTCTGCTGACGACGCGGCGAAGGCCGCCGCCGCCAAGCGGGGCCTAATTGCGTCACGTACGAACGTGCTGCTGTCGATCCCGATGCTGCTGGCCATGACCAACATGCACTGATCGCTAAGGCTACGCCGCGCTGTCCTGAAGCTTGTGGCGCTTCAGCGCGTGACGGAGCTGATCGTAACTAAGGCCGAGCGCAGTAGCAGTGGCCCGCTGGTTGAAGCGGTTGCGGTTCAGCGCGTCCTCCAGCAGCTGACGTTCGTAGGTGGCGACCGCTCCGCGGAAATCACTTGTGGCCGATGGCGGAGGCGTCGAGGAGACCAGGTGCGGAACTGAAGGCGCTTCGTCCGCCGCTGCCTCGGCCGCTGCGGCGTGCGTCTGGACCGTGTCAGCCGCTGTCGGCGCCCAGGGCGAGTAGAACGGATCGAAGATGATCTCGTCGACGGCGCGCTCCGGATCTTCGTGCCGATAAACCGCGCGTTCGACCACATTCCTCAGCTCACGAACGTTCCCGGGCCAATGGTAAGCGTCTAGCTCGGCCGCGGCGCGCGGGCTGAAACCCGGCCAGTTCGGCCAATCGAGCTCGACGGCCATGCGGCGCCCGAAATGCTCCGCAAGCAGCGGAACGTCTCCCTCGCGGCCCCGAAGTGGCGGAAGCGTGAGAACCTCAAACGAGAGGCGATCGAGCAGGTCGGCGCGGAACTTGCCCTTCTCCACCTGCGCTGGAAGATTCTCGTTCGTCGCGGCGACGATCCGAACATCGACCGAGATCGGCTTGGATGCGCCGATGCGGGTGATTTCCCCATATTCGACCGCGCGCAGCAATCGGTCCTGGGCCGGCATCGACAGCGTGCCTAGCTCATCGAGGAACAGGGTCCCCCCGTCGGCTTCTTCGAAGCGGCCGTGCCGCGTCCTGGCCGCGCCGGTGAAGCTCCCAGCCTCGTGGCCGAACAACTCGGCCTCGATCAGGTTTTCGGGCAGCGCGGCGCAGTTCATGATAATCAGCGGGCCTGCCCAGCGGGAGGAGAGATGGTGCAGGCGCTCGGCGATCAGCTCCTTGCCGGTACCACGCTCGCCGATGACCAGCACCGGCCGATTGAGCGGTGCGGCACGGCTTGCGCGCTCGACTGAGTCGAGGAATGCCAGGCTTTGCCCGATGAATTGTTCAGACCGCTCCATATTTCTTTCAATACAAAATCTGGCCGACTGTTGGTGGCAAATCCCACCATTTGGCAAGGATTTTCAGGCCTTTTCGCACCCAGAAAATGCCGAATTCCTTGAACTTAGCCGTTTCCGCCGTTGTGGCACGACTCTTGTATGGTTGTTGGCAGGTTTAGGGCCCTAATGTTGGAATTCGGAGTAACTGAATGAGCATCTTTTCCCGAACACGGGATATCTTTGCCGCGAACATCACGGAGATGTTGGACCGGTCGGAAGACCCGGCGAAGATGATCCGTATGGTCATCCTCGAAATGGAGGAGACATTGGTCGAGGTTCGCGCCTCGGCCGCCCGTTGCATTGCCGACGGCAAGGAAATGCGCCGCGCGCTCGCGCGCCTGGACGAGCTTCAGAAGAGCTGGACCGAGAAGGCCGAGCTGGCGCTGAGCAAGGATCGCGAGGACCTCGCCAAGGCGGCGCTGATTGAGCGTCAAAAGGCCTCGGACATGGGCGAAGGCCTGCGCGATGAGATCAAGGTCATCGACGAAACCTTGAAAGGCTATGAGGCGGATATCGCCAAGCTCCAGGGCAAGCTGCGCGAGGCTCGGGCCCGGCAGAACGCCATTGCCGCCCGCTTTGAGAGCGCGGTTACCCGTGCAAGGGCGCGCGAGCTGCTCAACGGCAATCGAACCGAGGACGCCTTCTCGAAGTTCGAGCTACTTGAGCGCCGCGCGGACTTCGCCGAAGGCCGCGCCGACGCACTCGGAATGACCGGACCGAAGAGCCTTGAAGAGGAAATCGCAGAATTGAAGGCGGCGGAAGCGGTGGACGCAGAGCTCGAAGCCATGAAGGCCGCCTTGAAGGCGAAGGGGAAGTAAATGGATTCGGATAATCTAATTCCGTTGTTGGCCATCGTAACGCTGTTCATCGGCTTGCCGTGGCTCGTATTCCACTACATCACCAAGTGGAAGACCGCCGCGACGCTCACTTCTGGCGACGAGAAGCTGCTCGACGATCTTCATGACGCGGCGCGGCGTCTCGACGACCGTCTCTGCACGATCGAACGCATAATGACCGCCGAGAACCCGAACTGGCGCCAGCAGTGCCTGCCGGGTCGAGAGCGCGAAGATGCCCGAGGGCTTCTCGCGGACGGAGAATAAGATGGCCGACGATTTTCCCGTTCCCGAACACCGCTATGATCCCGGCCGCGACCGGTATGCCACCGAGCAGCCAGCGAGCCGAACACGCTTTTATCGCGACAAGCGTAACGGCAAGGTTCTCGGAATCTGCGCAGGAATTGCCGATTACACCGGTTTCGATGTCAGCCTCGTGCGAGTCTGCTTCCTGGCCGCCACCTTCATGAGCGGCGGCTCAATCCTGCCCCTCTACTTCATCGCTGCGATGGTGACCCCGACGAAACCGCGCTCGCTGGAACGGACGGACGTCGAGGAGCAGCAGTTCTGGCAGGGCGTTCGAGCCTCCCCTGCCCGCGCGGCTCGCGACATCCGTTCGCGACTTAAAGACATCGACCGGCGGCTTGCCGACATCGAGAGCTACGTCACGACCGAGAACCGATCGCTCGCCCGCGAGATCGAACAGCTACGCTAACTCAAGGATGGGGCACATGAATCCGGAAGTCATAGAGGCAATAAAGTTGGTCAGCGGAATCTTCCCGGTCATCGGGATAATCGTCGTGGTTGCCGTAGGAGGCTGGTTGTTGAACAACTGGCTAAGGATCAAGCATGGCTATCCGCTCGACGGACCCTGGGGGCAAGCGCTCCACCCGGTTACTGACCGCGAGGCGACTGAACGCATCAAACTCCTCACGCAGGAGAACGCGCAACTCCGGGCGGAACTTGGTTCGGTCAAGGATCGGCTGGAAACAATCGAACGGATCATTACCGACCAGCCGTCGAAGCTCGCACGTGAAATTGAGCAACTCCAATGAAGCCCGTCCAGCCAGGGGAGACTGAATGATGGGAGGGGTCACCGCCGTCTTCCTCGCGTTGATCATCGTTGGCCTTCCGGTCATTTTCCTGATGGTCCTCGCGAACCGCTTCTTCAAATTCCGCGAGAAGAGGCTCGAGGTTGAAGCGATGAATGCCGCGGAAAAGGCCGCGCAATACGCGTCGCGCAACACGGAGCTGGAGCAGAGGGTTCGCGTCCTGGAGCAGATCGTGACGGATGGCGGAGCCCAGACTGCGGCTCAGATCGAGGCGCTCCGCCAGCCGGTGGCCCGCGACCGCCCGCGAGAAATGACTGGCGAAGACAGCACCAGTTGAATGATTCCAGGTCGCCACGATATATCTAAGAGCTAACTGAGCGACGGGTTGAGACCAATGAATCCTTTCGAGTTCGTCCTCGCCGTCCTGTTCCTGGTGTTCGCTTTCACGATCATCCGGCACAAGCTCGGCATTCCCGTTCGCTCGATGCGTGAGATGAGGGGCGATCCGCCGGTCAACGATCCGGAAAACGAACGCCTTCGGGCCCAGGTCCAGCAGTTGCAGGACCGGATCCGCGTCCTCGAAAGGATAGTGACCGATCGCGGCGTGGAGACAGCTTCCCAGATAGAAGCGCTTCGCGAGCGCGACCGAATTGCAGAAGGGGATCAAGGCTGATGGACGGCGGTCAGATTACCGCAATCGTAATCGTGGCGATCGTCATGGTCGCTTCAATCCTTCGGGCGCGGATCCGCGGTCCATACAGGTACCGCCACATCGGCCCCGACGATCAAACACAGGTCGAAAACCAGCGTCTTCGGGATGAAGTCTCCGAGCTGAAGGAGCGCATCAAGGTACTTGAGCGGATCACCGTCGAGAAAGAGAACAGTCTCTCCCGCGAAATCGACTCCCTACGCGACCGCTAGAGAGTGATGCGCGCGGGTGCTAGGACCATGACATGGTCGGCTTGCCTGCACTCAATGACGTTCTCGAAGAATATCAGCTCGTCGACATCGAAGACCGCTATCGCCTGCTGATTGATCTCGGCCGCCAGCTCGAACCGATGCCCGACGTGCTGAAGACGGAAGCGACCAAGGTCCGCGGCTGCTCAGCTTCCGTATGGGTTTATCCGACAGAGCACGGCGGCCGCCTCCATTTCCTTGCCGACAGCAATGCCGCGATCACCAAGGGCATCGTCGCGCTGATCCTCTCGGCAGTTCAGGATAAGCCTGCGGTCGAAGTGGCGAAGATGAATGTCAACGAAGCGCTGGCACCGTTCGAACTGAGAAAGCATCTGAGTGCGAACCGCACCCAGGGCGTGCCGAACATGATCGCACTCGTGAAGGAAACGGCCGAGCGTTACGCCGCCGCTGCCTAGCTACGATGATCTAAAGTAGCTGGAAAGCGGACGTGCCCTGTGCGAGCATCCATTGGCGGATCGCGGTGATCGTGGAGCAGCCCAATGGAAAATGATGCGATACGGGCGAGCGGAAGCAATACGCTCGTGGACATCTGGATTGACGGCAAGATTCGGGCGATTTCCGTCTCGCGACAGGTGATCGAAGCCTTCCTCGGCCCCGAAGCGGCAGCCAAATTGACGGAGGACGATCGCTGTGAGTTCGTTCGAAAGCACCTTCCGCTTGTCGTATCAGCAGCAAAAGCCAAGCTCGCTGACGATCCTACCGCGGGTTCCATCAGCATCGATGGCAAGCATTTTCATCGATCAGACGCGGCGCGTTCAGGAGAGCGACGCAAGACCGAGCGGCGCAAGACAGAGCGTCGGAAGGAAGATCGCCCGGTGATAGTCGATCGAAGGCGCGGCGATCGTCGAAAAGGCGAACGGCGCAAGTCTCCAAAACGCACTGACAGCTAAGCGGGGCTAAGCCGCCTTCCCATTCTTGCGCTCCTCCGCCCTCCTCAAGACGTCATAGGCGGCCTGAATCTGCTTGAAGCGCTTGGCGGCGTCTTCGTCGCCGGGCTTTCGGTCAGGATGATGCTCCTTCACAAGGCGCCGGTGAGCGGCCTTCACCGCCGAGAAGTCAGCGTCGCTATCGAGCTCGAGCGCACCTAGCGCGCGCATTTCATCCCTAGTGCGGCTGCCGTCACCCGGTCCTGCCCATTTCCATTGTGCCGACTTGCGGAAGCCCTTGGCATCTCGCTCCTCCTCCGCGGCACGGCGTGCCGCTTCTTCGGGACTAAGGCCAGCGAAATAGTTCCAATTCTTGTTGTACTCGGCCGCATGGGCCTCGCAGAAATACCACCGCTCTCGACTGTGGGGGGCTTTGGGAGCGGGTCGGTCGCCGATTTCGTTGCAGCCCTCGCGATCGCACAGACGCAACTTGGCCGCGTGGCGTCCCTTATCCCCGTAGGAACGCCAGCGGGGGAATCCCCAATCATCCGATCTCTTCTGCCGAGACATCAAGGCTCCGATAAAGGCTGATCGTGCTCCTGCGAAGGCAGGAACCCAGTCTCAATAAGAAAAAATGGACTCCTGCCTCCGCATGGGAACAGTTGCGCCAGAGGGCCTGTAAGCCGGGTTCTGTCCGTCGCGTCGTCAAAGACGTGACTGTGCGGCCATTCCTCTAGGAGACGGGTCGCCCCGCCCCTCAAGCAACCAACCCGGGCGGCGAGCCGGAACCAGGCCCATATGCCGCCCCTATTCGGTCTTGCACCCGGTGGGGTTTAC
>JBEDUM010000009.1:0-4083 GCA_040414585.1 Sphingomicrobium sp.
TCCATTTCAACGCGCACTATGCCAGTCGCACCGAGTTCAAGCGGCCGCTGGTCAACAGTGCGATGACGCTCTCCGTCGTTGCCGGTCTCGGTGTTGCGGACATCAGCGAAAACGGTTTTGCGCTGGGATGGGACTACATCAAGCTGCCGAATCCTGTATTCGCAGGCGACACGCTATATTCCGAGTCGGAGGTGATCAGTCGACGTGAATCGAAGTCGAGGCCCGAGCAGGGGATCATCAAGGTGCGTACGCGAGGCATCAATCAGGACGGATTGATCGTCATCGAATACGAGCGGTCGGTGATGGTCTGGAAGAAGGGTCACGCCCCGCTGAAAGCGCTGTTTCCAGAGGTGAAGCAGGGGTAATGGGACCAGGGCCAACCGACATGTCGAAGGGGCTGCCGCTCGAGGGTCTCACGGTGATCGAATTAGGTCACAGCGTGGCAGCGCCGTATGCTGGCGAGATCCTCGGCGACCTCGGCGCCGACGTCATAAAAATCGAAAAGGCGGACGGTGACGACGCGCGCAAATGGGCGCCGCCCTTTTGGTACGACATGTCTTCGACCTTCCAGAGCCTGAACAGGAACAAGCGGTCGGCCATCGTCAATCTGCGGGATGCTCACGAGCGTGAAGCGCTGCGCCGGTTGATCCTCGAACGGGCGGACGTGGTGGTACAGAATCTGCGTCCTGGATCGGCGGAAGAGCTCGGTCTCGACGCGGCCAACCTACGCGGGCTCAAGCCGGAGCTGATCTATTGCAACATCGGCGCTTTTGGCGCCAACGGGCCGATGAGGAACAGGCCGGGTTACGATCCGCTGATGCAGGCATTCGCCGGCATCATGAGCGTGACCGGAGAACCCGACCAGCGCCCGGTCAGGGTAGGAACGTCGATCATCGACATGGCCGCCGGAATGTGGTCCGTCATCGGTGTTCTCTGCGCCCTCCTCCAGCGCAAGGCCGGCGCCGGCGGCGCCACCATCGACACCTCGTTGTACGAAACGGCGCTAGCGTGGATGTGCTACCACTGCGCGAATTTCCAGGCGTCGGGTGAGCTGCCGATCCGTCAGGGCTCAGGTGCCGCGATGATCGTGCCTTACCGGGGCTACGCAACAAAAAACGGATTCATCGTCATTGCCGCGGGGAACGACAAGCTGTTCGCCTCGCTGTCCAAGGTGTTGAATCATCCGGAATGGCCGCAGGATCCACGCTTCAAGACAAATCCCGACAGGGTTAAGAATCAAGGCGTGCTCTACGCTGCGATCGAAGATCTCATCCGCGAAAAGACCAGCGAAGAGTGGCAGGCCCTGCTTGACGAACTCGAGGTGCCGAACGCCCCGATGCAAACCATCGCCCAGGTGCTTGCGCATCCGCAGACCAAGGCGCTTGGGATGATGCAAGAGAGCCCGGACAAACGCATCACGCTTTTGGGTCTTCCGCTGTCGTTCGACGGCGTTCGCCCCGCGTTCCGCAAGGATCCGCCCGCGCTCGGTGCCCACACCTCCGAAATCTTTCCGCCTTCTTCTAAGGCGGCAAAACGGGCCTGAAGCTGAGGTCGGCGCGGGGCCGATCATCGGGTTTTGACAATGGATGAAAGAACATCGACGGCGGTTCGGATCGATCTGGACGCCTCCTATCCTGAGATCAGGGAGCTCGTGCGGAAGCTCTGCGGAAGGTTTCCCGGCGAATACTGGCGCGAACTCGAAAAGACACAGTCCTACCCGACCGAGTTCGTTGCGGCGTTGACGCAAGCGGGTTTGCTCGCATCGCTCATACCGGAACAATACGGCGGCCTCGGCATGCCTCTGGGCGCGGCCTCGGCCACGCTCGAGGAGATACATGCTGCTGGCTGCAATGCGGGTGCCTGCCATGCGCAGATTTACATGATGGGCACCGTGCTGCGGCACGGCAGTCCCGAACAGAAGAAGAAATACTTGCCCGATATCGCCGCGGGGCGGCTGCGGCTCCAAGCCTTCGGCGTCACCGAGCCGACGACGGGATCCGATACGACGAAGCTCAAGACGCGCGCCGAGAAGCGGAACGACCACTACCTAGTGAATGGCCAGAAAGTCTGGACCTCCAGGGCGCTGCAGTCCGATCTCATGCTCCTGTTGGCACGGACGACGCCGCTCGACCAGGTCAAAAAAAAGAGCGACGGCCTTTCGGTCTTCCTGGTGGATGTTAAGAGCTCGCTTGGCAACGGGCTCGACATCAAGCCGCTTCGCGCGATGGTCAACCACAACACGACGGAGGTTTTCTTCGACTCGCTTCGCGTGCCTTTCGAGAATCTGGTCGGCGAAGAGGGCCAGGGCTTCCGCTACATCCTCGACAGCATGAATGCCGAACGCATCCTCGTCGCTTCCGAGGCGATCGGTGATGGCCGCTGGTTCATCGAGAAGGCATCGAAATATGCCACGGAGCGGACCGTTTTTGGCCGGCCGATCGGCCAGAACCAGGGCGTGCAATTCCCCATCGCCCGGGCCTACGCGGAAGTCGAAGCCTCCTCGCTCATGGTGCGCAAGGCGACGGCGCTGTTTGAGGCCGGCAAAGCGTGCGGTCCGGAAGCCAACATGGCGAAGCTTCTTGCTTCCGAAGCGTCATGGCATGCGGGCGAAGCCGCGCTGCAGACGCATGGCGGCTTCGGCTTCGCGACCGAGTACGACGTCGAGCGCAAGTGGCGCGAAACCCGTCTGTTCCAGGTCGCTCCGGTTTCGACCAATCTGATCTTGGCCTATTTGGCGGAGCACGTCCTGGGAATGCCGCGGTCATATTGATCGCGGCCATTTATCGTCCGACGCCGCTTCGCGTCCCTTGCTAGTGCAACGAAAGCAGATCGGCAGCGCCGTTGAGCCGTTCCAGGTTCATCAGCCTGTCGAATGCGCTCGTACGCGCCTTAGCGCCCAGATCGTCACCGATGCAATCGTCAAATTTAACCTGAAGCTCGCCGCGGGAGAGTGGCCGTTGCATGCTACCCTTGGCGTGAACGATCGGCTCGCTCGCGAACACGTCGCCTTTTTTCGTTCGGATCGCGACCGTTTCGGACGGCGCGAAAGCCGAACCGTTCATTGTCTCCTTGGTCGTTTCGATAGCGACCCGCGGGATCAGCCTCTGCACCTCAGGTTGGGTGACGAAGGCGTCTGTCAACTGCGCAAGACCGACGGCGCGAGCAATTAACGACGATGCCATTGCGAACTCCATCGAGAACTTCGCCTCGAATGCGTTTTTCGGCCGGTGGTTGCGGACCATCAGCATCTGCATCTCGCCCGTGGAAACCCGGATCTCATCGACATCAGCCGGCTTGAGGTTGTGCGTCTCGGTAAGCTCGATGGCTGCGTCGATCGCACGATGCGTCGCGTAGCAAATCGGGTAGCGCTTCACGTTGAGGCCCTGTCGCGCGAGATGCCACACCTTGTGGCGGGGATCGAAAGACTCCGCGAGCTTGGCTTGACCGCTAGGGGAGTAAGCGGCGAGGAATCCCGATTGATGCTCGAGCGCGTCGGGCGAGCCGGTAAGTCCTGCGTCGGCGAGCCGCGCCGCGATGAGGCCTGATTGTGCGGCGCGCCCCACCTGGAAGCATTTTGTCAGGCTGCCGAAGTTGGCGACGAGCCCGCCAGCCATGGAGGCTGCGATGGCGAGCGCCGTCTGCGTCCGTTCGGGGCTCAAGCGCCGAAGCTTGGCACATGCCGCGGCCGCGGCGACGGTGCCGCGCACCGCCGTCGGATGCCAGCCTTTCTGGTGCAGTGGCACCGGTTCCCGCACAAGCAGCTCGGCCCAGACCTCGTAGCCGGCGACATAGGCGGTAAGAAGCTCCGCGCCGCTCGCATCAACTGTTTCCCCCTGCGCGATGATCGCCGGGACCAACACCGCGCTCGGGTGACCGTCGAAAGTGACGTCGTCGTAGTCGAGAACGTGGGCCGCAGCGCCGTTAACGAGTGCCGCATCCTCGACGTTGCGCTTCTGCAAAGAGGGAATGAGGGAAGCTTGCGCTTTGCTGTCGCAGCCTGCCATCTCCCGGTCGAGAATGGCGACCACCGGATCGCGGGCGCCTGCTATCATCACGCCGAAGCAATCGGTGAACCCAGTCTTG
>JBEDUM010000010.1:0-8366 GCA_040414585.1 Sphingomicrobium sp.
AGATATCTGGAGGAAGAGGGAGACCCGGAGGAGGCTCGGCAACAGGTCGCGACGGCGCTGGCGCTCGATCCAGAGTCTTGGGAAGTCAATCGAGAGATGGCGCGCATGCTGTTTCGTCACGGACATATTCGTGACGCCATTCCCTACTTCGAAAAGGCGGCGTCCCTGATGGACAGCGACTGGTCGAACCCGATGATGCTGATCACTTGTTATGATTCAGTCGGAGACGCCGCACAGATGCACGGCGCAGTGAAAACGGCGCTTGAGCGCGCAGAGCGCGCGCTGGCGAAGGACCCCACCAATGGAAGCGCGTTGGCGGTGGGAGCCTATTCCCTGTCAATGTTCGGCGATCAGGAGCGCGCTCGCGAATGGGTGCACAAGGCACTCCTGCTGGATCCCGACAACCTGAACATGCGGTACAATCTCGCCTGCACGATCATTCGCCAGTTTGGTGATTTCGATGAAGCAATGAGCGTGCTGCAGCCGTATTTCGAACGGATCAACAGCACCACCCTGATGCGTCATATGGAAGTTGATCCCGATTTCGACCCAATCCGCAAAGATGCGCGCTTCAAGGAAATGGTCGCTGCTGCGAAGACCCGGCTCGGCCTGTCGGAAGCTGCCGAATAGAGTCAGCTTTCCGCCCAAAACAGACATTCGGCCAGTCAAACGACACCCAAACTGGACTTTGGCGGCGGCGCAATTATATTGCACTGCACAAGAGACGCTTACTCAAGCGGCGTGATCGGTTTTTCGACCGGCCCGCGTCTCTACCGACTTGATGCTCTCCATTTCACGCGGGGCGCTTTGTTGAACCCCGCTGCCGCTGCGCCAACAGGCGCTGCGGCGAGCATATTTTTGAAATGGAATTTCATGACTTTCCAGACACTCGGCCTGTCCAAGGGCCTGCTCGACGCGCTCGCGTCGAAGAATTACTCGGCTCCGACGCCGATCCAGCGCGATGCCATTCCGCACGTCCTCTCGGGCCGCGACCTTCTCGGCATTGCGCAGACGGGCACCGGCAAGACCGCAGCCTTCATGCTGCCTGCCATCGACCGCCTCGTCGCTTCGTCCCGCGGACGGCCGATGCCGGGACGCGCGCGCATGCTGGTCCTTGCTCCGACCCGTGAGCTCGCCGCGCAGATTGCGGAGGCGGCGCGCCTCTATGCTGCGAACATGCGCATTTCCGTGGGCGTGATCTTCGGCGGAATCCCGGTTCCGCGTTCCATCCGCGAGGTGTCGCGCGGCCTCGACGTACTCGTCGCCACGCCGGGCCGGCTGCTCGATCTTGTCGACCAGCGCGCCCTCGACCTTTCCGCGCTCGAGATCCTCGTCCTCGATGAGGCGGACCAGATGCTCGACCTCGGCTTCATCCACGCGCTGAAGCGCATCGTGCAGATCATCCCGCCCAAGCGGCAGACCTTGTTCTTCTCCGCGACCATGCCGAAGAGCATCCGCCAGCTCGCGGACGCCTATCTGCGCAATCCGGTCAACGTCGCGGTCACGCCCGTGGCGACGACCGCCGAGCGGGTCGAGCAGAGCGTCACCTTCGTGAACCAGGCGGAGAAGCAGGCGCTTCTGACGGTGTTCTTCCAGACGGCGTCGATCGAACGCGCCCTGGTCTTCAGCCGGACCAAGCATGGCGCGGACAAGATCGTGCGCTTCCTCTCGGCCGCGGGGATCGAAGCCAATGCCATTCACGGCAACAAGAGCCAGGCGCAGCGCGAACGAGCGCTCGACCTATTCCGGTCAGGCGAAGTCCCGATCCTCGTCGCGACCGACATTGCGGCGCGCGGAATCGACATTCCAGGCGTCAGCCACGTGCTGAACTTTGACCTGCCCAATGTGCCTGAGCAATATGTGCACCGGATCGGCCGGACCGCACGTGCGGGCGCGGAGGGCAAGGCAATCGCCTTCTGCGGGGACGACGAGCGCTCCTGCCTGCGTGATATCGAGCGCCTGACGCGGCAGAAGATCGGCATTGTGCCGCTGCCCGATGGCTTCAAGGCGAGCGTCGAGGCGCTTAAGCGGCTGAAGCCGGCGCCCCGCCACCAGCAGACGAAGCACCAGCCTCGCCCCGCCACGAAGGGCGACCGCCGAGCGGACGGTCAGCGTCGCGAGCAACGCAACGATCGGCACAAGAAGCGTCATCCGCACCGCGGCGAAGGCCATCCGGCCCACCGCCCCGAAGGCAGCGGCGGCCAATCGAGGCGGCCGTTCCGCGGACGCCGGCGACGGATGTCGGCCTAAGCGCCCACTCTTCCTCACGGCGCGGAGCTCGTTGTACAGGAGGCGCCATGACGATCGCCTTTTTCGACGCCGCCCAGGTGGAAGAACTGCTCGATTATCCCCGCTGCATCGAGGCGATGCGTCGGGCGATGATCGCACTGTCGAGCGGTGAGCGGCCACAGCCGCTGCGGCAGATATTCACCGTCGGCAGGAATGACATGTTCGGGACCATGCCGGGCGAGCTGCAGGCGCTTTCGACTTTCGGCGCGAAGCTCATCAGCGTGTTCGGCGATCCCGACCGGCCCGGACACACTCGGCACCAGGGCGTCGTGGTCGCCTATGACGGGGTGACCGGCGCGGTGAACTGCATCGCCGACGCCGAGCCCGTGACCAAGATCCGCACAGCCTGCGCGACAGCCGCCGCGACCGATGCGCTCGCACGTGCCGATGTGGAGGTTCTCGCCATCTTCGGCACCGGGGTTCAGGCGGAATCGCACTTGCGTGCGGTGACGCTGGTCAGGCCGTTTCGCGAGATCCTGCTGTGGGGAAGGTCGGCCGAGAAGGCGCGCTTATTCGCCGACCAGATGAGCAAGGAGCTTGGTCGGCCGATCACCGCGGTTTCAGATGCTCGGGAAGCAGCTTCCGGGGCCGATGTGATTTGCACGGTGACTTCTTCAGCTCAGCCGGTTGTCCTCGGCGAATGGGTGAAACCGGGGACGCACATCAACCTCGTCGGATCGAGCTATCTTGGGCCGGTGGAGGTCGACACCGAGCTCGTTGCGAAGGCCCGCTACGTTGCCGATTATCGCCCGGGCGTGCTTGCTCAGGGTGCGGAACTGGCGGCCGCGCGTGACGCGGGCGTCGTCGACGACACGCATTTGATCGCAGAGATCGGAGAGGTGTTCGCCGGCCGCGTCCGAGCCCGCGAGGATGACAGCCAAATCACGATCTACAAGTCGCTAGGCCACGTCGTGCAGGACCTCGCGGCAGCCGCCTATCTGCGTGAGCGGGCGAAAGGCGATCAGTAAGGTCCTAAATCAAGGTATGCTTTGTCGGTATCAGACGGGGACGGCCAAAAAATTTGTCCCATTCTCCCGCAGGAATTGATCGGCACTCAGTGCCGCCTGGCCTGAATTCCATGGAAGCCGGTGGACCGCAAATCGTCCGGCGAACGCCTCCAGGATCTCGCGTCGGGCAGAATCTTTGCTCCAGCATTCGAAGATGATCAGCGGGCGACGTTCGGCAATCAGCTTTTCCGCCCCTCGAATGATGTTCGGCTCGACGCCTTCCGCGTCGAGCTTGATCAGCAATTTGCCGGGCGCGAGATCATCGCGATAATCGTCAAGCATCCTGATCGGAACGCAAATGCGCTGATAGCCGGATGGCACGTCTTCATCCTTGCTGATCATGCCAAGCCAGGTAGCTCTCGGTGGAAAATCGAAACTGACCTCGCCCCGCGTATCGCCAAGCGCCACCGGCACGACGTTGGATTTTAGCCCGTTCCGCTCCACCCATTTCGCGAAATAGGCAACGCAGGCGGGATTTGGCTCGAACGACAGCGTCGGCACCCCCGCTGCCATCATCATCAAGCTGTGCGAACCGTAATTTGCGCCCACGTCGATGAATTGATCCGGACGATCCGCGCCTCGGAGCAGAGTCGCGTAAGTGAATTTGACCTCTTGATCGTTGCCAAGCGACGAGAGCGCCAATGCCCAATCCAGCCATGCCGAGTCAGGCCGGACGGGGACAATCATCGTTCGCCCGCCCGGCAGGCTCACGCGCCAATCGCCGCGAGGGGGAGGCCGATCTGACGAAGTCTGATAGATCCTGGCGAACAGCAGAAACAAACGACGTTTGCCGCGCTTTCCAAGCACATTGTAAAGGAGGTTCATCAGGCGCAGTCCGATGCTCGTCGAAGCGATCCTCGCAACCAGATCGCGAAGTCTTTCCCGACCTTGGCCACCCTCACGAAATGAACTGATCAAACGGCCCTCCGAAGTTCCCTGAAAAAAACTTCTGCCATCGCGCGCTAGCACGCGAAGATCCCTATATCCGACCCATGTCGATGGAACACCGGTCTGGTCGCGACGGCCTCGAGTTGGCAGAGTAAGCGCATGACTGTCACCACCGTTGCCATGCTTACCGCGGGCGGCCTCGCGCCCTGCCTCTCCGCCGCCGTCGGCGGCCTGATCGAGCATTACACCGAGGTCGCGCCGGATGTTCGGATCATCGCCTACCTCAACGGATACGCCGGCCTGCTCACCGCCAAGTCCGTGGAGGTGACCGACAAGGTGCGAGCAACGGCCGGCCGGCTGCACGCCTTCGGGGGCAGTCCGATCGGCAACAGCCGGGTCAGGCTCACCAACGTCGATGACTGCGTCAAACGCGGCCTCGTCCAACCCGGGCAGGACCCGCTAGAGGTCGCCGCCGAGCAGCTGAGGCGCGACGGTGTCGACGTACTGCACACGATCGGCGGTGACGACACCAATACCACCGCCGCCGACCTCGCAGCCTATCTGCGCAGCCACGGCTACAAGCTCACGGTCGTCGGGCTACCCAAGACGATCGACAATGACGTGGTTCCGATCCGCCAGACGCTCGGTGCATGGAGCGCCGCCGAGCAGGGCGCGCTCTACGCCCGCAACATCATCGCCGAATGCTCGTCGAACCCGCGGATGCTCATCGTCCACGAGATGATGGGCCGCAACTGCGGATGGCTGACCGCAGCTACCGCGCTCGCGCACCATCAGTGGGTCCACGATGCCGGGTTCGCCGAGTGGCTCGAGAACTCGGCCGCCCGCTGGGATGTCCACGGAGTCTTCGTGCCGGAGCGGCCGGTCGATATCGCCGAGGAAGCCAAGCGCCTGCGGACGACCATGGATGAGCAGGGCGGCGTGAACCTCTTCATCTCCGAGGGCGCCGGGGTGCGCGAAATTGTCGCCGCGATGGAGGCGGCGGGCGAGGAGGTGCCGCGCGACCCGTTCGGCCATGTCCAGCTCGACAAGGTCAACCCCGGACAGTGGTTCGGAAAGCAGTTCGCGGCCGAGCTGGGCGCCGAAAAGGTGCTGGTCCAGAAGAGCGGCTATTTCGCGCGCTCGGCGCCGGCGAACGAGGCCGACCTCGCGCTAATCCGCGACTGCACGACCTACGCGGTGGACGCGGCGTTGCGGGGCGAATCCGGCGTGGTGGGCCAGGACGAGGAGCGGGGTGACGAGCTGCGGGTGATCGAGTTCGAGCGGATCGCGGGCGGCAAGGCGTTCGATACGTCGGTGCCGTGGTTCGCCGACCTGCTGCGGGATTTGGGGCAGGCGTGAGGTTCGCGGCTTAGCAAAGCGCGCTTCGCGCACCCACCTCTAGCCCTCCCTTCCAAGGAGGGGAATGAGGTCTTAGCGGATCAAGCTGGCTCGACCTGCGCATCAGGCGCCATGTTCTTTTCCGCGAGCTCGCGGATGGCCTGCTCGTTCTTGCGCAAGTGGGAAAGGCCCATTCCGCGCAGCACGTGATCGGCCTTGGTGAACTGGATGTTCTGATAGCCGACGATCTCAACGAGATTGCCCCAGGGATCCCGGAAGTCGAGGAATGGGCCCGGCTCGATCTCGATCCCGGCGGCCTTGATCGCCGCGCGAGCGGCTTCCTTGTCCTCGACGACCAGCCCGAAATGGCGGCCGCCGGTCGGCGAGGGATTCGGGGTTTCCTGCAGCGCAAGGAACTGATCGCCGAGATCGATGAATGCCATGCCCGGCTCGCGGCTGCGAAGCTCGAACGCGAACAGCTTCGAATAGAAGTCGAGCGCCTCCTGGATATCGCCGACCTCGATGGCGACATGGTTGAAGCCGACTAGGAGCGGTTTGCTGGCGCTGGTCATGGACGTGACTCCGTTGATGTGCGGAGCCGCGATATAGGACGTCCGCTGATCCGATGTCCGACAAAAAGATCTTGGCCGGTCATAAGCCGGACCCGCCACCCTGACCTGATCAGTCAGCTGTCGAAAACGGTCTCGTGCGTGCCGGGCCCGCCGGAGCGCAGGCTCGCGGGCGTGACGAGCACGATGCTGCCCGGCTTCAGCGCCGTGTGCAGCGCGTGACGGAAGCCGGTCGGAGCGTCGAAATGCTCGGCCTCGTGCGGCTGCGTTGTCGTGCCTTTTCCAAATTCGGAGAAATGCACCTTTATCCAGTGCTGGCCCGACTTGTCCCAGGATTCGAGGACGTAAGCCTCGGCGCCGGCGACATTGCCGTGAACATAGACGGGCGCGGAGCCGATCTTCACCCCGCCTTTCATCACGATCGCCTCGTGATCCGCCTTGCTGACCACCACGGAAACGACCGCGTCCCCGTTCAAGTTGGGTCCTTTTTCCGGATGCCATTCGTATGCCGCGTTGGCGATCGATGCGCGGCTCTGCACGCCATCTTCCTCGACGTCGGGCGAGCCCGAGCCGTGGGGGAAGTCGGGATGGCTGGTGATCACCACCGTCATGCCGACGCCGGTTTGTCCAAACAGCAGCTTCGAAAATTGGAGAGGCAGACGGACGCACCCGTGCGATGCGGGGTAGCCGGGCAAATTGCCCGCATGAAGGGCGACGCCTCCCCACGTGAGCCGTTGCATGTTCGGCATCGGCGCATTGTTGTAGGTCTTTGAAAAATGCTTCTCGTCCTTTTCGAGGACTGTGAACACGCCGGTCGGCGTTTCGTGGCCGGTCTTGCCCGACGAGATCGAAGAGGCGGCGATTGGGACGCCGTTGCGGAAGAACAGCAGCCGCTGCGTATGAAGATTGACGATGACGAGAGAGGCGCCGGTGGGCGCGCGCTCCGGCTCCCAGACGAATTGCCCAGGCTTGAGCTGCTTCGCGACGGTGAGAAGCGGGCGGCCATTGAGCTTGACCTGCTCTGCGCCGGCGCTGCCGGAAAGCAGGAGGGCGGCGGCGATCGGGGCGAATGGTCTTCGGTTCATTGCATATGGCTGTTCGAGATCAGCAGCAAAGTCAGTCAGGGTAATCACGGAGGCGCGTGCGAAGTCACGTTGGCTTCGAAATTCCGGATGGAAGATAGAACCTATTTGGTAAAAACATCTTGACATTGTCACGCTGATTCGGTACACGACAGGCACAGTGAATAATTGTGATTCGGGCCGGCTGCGGAAGCGGTAACGGCCCTTTTTCTTTGGGAGTGGCTCGGGTGGCGCGAAAGAAGGAGATGACGCTGGTAGCGACGAAGAAGCCGCAGCTGAGAAAGCGGGCGAAGCGGGATTGGTCGAAGGCGAAGGCGCGCCAGTTCCTGTCGGTCCTCTCAGAGACCTGCAATGTCAGCGAAGCGTGCCGCCAGAGCGGTGTGCCGGTGAGCGTGGCCTATCGCCGCCGCAAGATGGATGCGGCGTTTCGCGCCGGCTGGCTGGAGGCGATCTCGGCCGCCTATCAACGCCTGGAGCTGGTGCTGCTTGAACGGGCGTTCAACGGCACCGAGAAGCTGGTGAAGCGCCGCGACGGTTCCGAAGAGCGGATGCTCGAATATTCCAATCAGCTCGGACTGACACTGCTCAAGATGCACCGGGACACCGCGGTCGAGGCCGCGCCGGAGAACGCGCCCGAGAATATCGATGAAATTCGCGAGCGACTGTTCAACAAGCTCGAGCGGTTGCGGAAGCGGGAAGAAGCGCGAGGCAGTGCTGAGTGACTCCAGCGGAGCGGCGCGAGCAGACGATCCTGCTTGCCAAGTCAACGCTGGAAGTGCGCCGGAGGATCATCCTCAACATGACCTGGCAGGACGTCGTGGAAACGGACGCTGATTACGAGCGCTGGGTCAACGATGGCCAGGCGGAGCCCACGGAGGATGGCTGGCGCATTTGGTTGATGCTGGCCGGACGCGGGTTCGGGAAAACACGAGCGGGCGCGGAATGGATTTTCCGCCTGGCGAACGCGAGGCCCGGCGCACGAATCGCGCTAGTCGGAGCGACGATCGCGGATGCGCGAAGCATCATGGTCGAAGGCGTGAGCGGACTGCTGAGCGTCGCGAAAGCGCACCGGCGGCGGCTGAATTGGGAGCCGAGCCTCGGCCGGCTGCGCTGGCCGAACGGGAGCGAGGCGACTCTGTTTTCGGGTGACAATGCGGATGGGCTGAGGGGGCCCGAGCACGACTTCGCGTGGT
>JBEDUM010000011.1:0-2929 GCA_040414585.1 Sphingomicrobium sp.
ACGTGCGCGCGTGGTTTCAAAAGCTCATGCAGCCCGACCTTCCGACCATCTCGTGCTGTGGCGAAGCGGACGCCTATTGGGCCGACAGCTTCGAAGTGGACGGGGATCGCTACGTGGCCATCATCACCGACGAGCGCCCGGACGGACCGCTCGGCCGCCCGCACCGGGAGTCAGGGGAGAGGATTGTCGTGCCGAACCACAAGATCAAATGGGACGACGGGAATCCGACCGGTCACGGCATCATCTTCATCGGGATGGGCGGACAGGTCTATTGCTACGTACCGCCGGGCGGCGTTTGAGCGGCGGCAGCGGTCACGCGTTAAGTTCCAAATCCCGTGCACCGGCCGCAGGACTACTCGCTGCCACGCCGATCAGCCGCATTTGGGCGCCTTATCAGCGCCCGCTCCACACATTCAAGCAATTGCGGTTCATCGAACGGCTTGCTCAGAAAACAGACTGCTCCGGCCTTCATCGCTCGCTCTCGAGCCCGGTCCTGTGGAAAGGCAGTAATGAAAATGACCGGCGTGCTGTGGCCGTGAGCAATCAAGTAGTCCTGCAGCTCCATACCGTTCATACCGGGCATCTCCACATCCGCGATGACGCAGGACGTTTCGCTCAGTCGGGGCGAGGACAAGAATTCTTTCGCCGAAGCAAACGCGTGTACAGAAAATCCCATCGACCTCAGCAACCGGGCTGTCGCGGTACGCACCGAAGCATCGTCGTCGATGATCGAGATTACCGGGACCTCTGCCACGCGACCTGACCTTTTTTCCAGGGCTACAAAGGTAGGCCCCGATGGCGTCGCCTCGCATAACATAGGGCGGGATTTGCCAGACGGAGAACTATACTTAGGTTTCGAATGTGGCGAGCGTTGGCGATGAAATTCCGCTCGTTCCTGCGCGCCGAGCGTAGCACTGGAGGTGACTTCCCCGTCGGCACCAGATCTGCAGTCGCTTTCCCCGCGAAATTGCAGGCGTAACGTTATATTCAATGTTGGGATTTGGTGAGAGTCACCCCGAGTGCTTCGGCCATCCTGACCAGATCGGCCACCGATCTCGCTCCCATTTTCTTCATAAGATGACTGCGATGCACTTTCACGGTGATCTCGCTGAGGCCGACTTCGGCTGCGATCTGTTTGCTCATCAGCCCGCTCGCCACCAAAGCCATGATTTCGCGCTCGCGAGGGGTGAGGGATGAGAAATGCGCCCTTAGGTCGGTCATCGCATTCTCATGTTCACGCCGTTTTTGATCGCGCTGGATCGCAGCCGTAACGGCATCCAGAAGATCCTGATCGCGAAATGGCTTGGCGAGGAAATCGACAGCGCCGGCCTTCATGGCCCGCACCGACATGGGTATATCTCCATGTCCCGTAATGAACACGATCGGAATGCGAACATCCGCCTTCGCCAACTCGGCCTGGAAGTCGAGACCGCTCAATCCCGGCAGCCGGACGTCGAGTACAAGGCAGCTTGGAACATTCGGACGCTCGCTCTGCAAGAACTCCTGCGGCGATGCGAATACCTCGACTCGCAATTGTACCGATTGAAGGAGCCTCGCAAGCGCCTGACGCATCGAGGCGTCGTCGTCCACGACGAAGACGATTGGCTGGTCCGTGCTCCCAACGGGCTTCGCTGACGAACTGCGCTGGGTCACCATGCAGCCCCACACTGCGGACCGGCTGAACCTAAGATAAATGCCGGGAGACCGACGCAGCCGCCAGATCCGCTACAAAAGCCACCGGTATCAACTTGGATCCAAGTCAGAAACCCGTCTAGGCGTCGACCATATGTCCTGGTGGGAGCAATCTAGCGGAAACCGGACAATGGGCAACCCCGACCCCTCTCAACCTCGAGCAGCTGTTTCAGCAACGCTATGTCGCGCTTACATGAGCGTGCACGCGCCCTCAAACTAATCCAACCTCACCTGAGCGCGCGGCACACCGCGGCCGCCCGTCTAGTTCCGTGCGCTAACCCCGTCGCAACGCAATTCGCTGTTTGACCAGAGCGAGGTCTCGCTCTTCTTCCTCTGCAACGGGGCGAGCGGTATGATTGCCGGGAGCTTCCGTCGGAATGGAGTGACTGCTGTCGCGAGGCGGCTGACCCCAGCGAGCGGTTGATCGGAATGACGCGCAGTCCAATCACCAGATTGCTGCATGAGACGGTGCACTTCCTGCTTGGCCTCATCGCGCTGGCAGCGCTAACGGCGCTGTGCTTTTGGCTGGACTTCGGCCTCGTCTCAACCGCTTTCACATATTTGATCCTGATCGTTGTGTTGTCCCTTGCTGTTGCCTTCATTCCCTTGGTTATACTTTCCTTCATCGCCGTCGGCTGTCTGAACTTTTTTTTCGCTCCTCCGATCTTCAGTTTTCGTGTCGATTATCCAGCAGACATCATCGCTATCGCCGCGTTTTTGATCACCTCATTGATCGTCACCAGCCTGGTGCGAAGGACGCGGGCCGCGAAAGATGCGCTGGCCGACGTCGTCGACGGGATCCCGGCCTTGATCTGGAACACATCGCCCGACGGCTCGGCTGATTTCTCGAATCAACGCTTCCGTGACTACACCGGTTTCTCTTCCGAGCAACTACGCGGCCGGGGCTGGCTGGATGCATTGCATCCGGAAGATCGGAAAGTCGAAGAGTTGCGCGCGGCTTTCGCGGCCGGGGAGCCTTTTGAAAATGAAGTGCGTATTCGGAGTGCCAACGGGGACTATCGCTGGTTCGTGCTGCGGATGACGCCGCTGCGAAACGATCAGGGAACAATCGTGAAGTGGCATGGCACCGCCAGCGACGTCGAAGAACGAAGGCGGGCAGTGGAAGCCCTGCGGGATAGCGAGCAACGATGGCAGGCGGTGTTCGAGCACAACCCGACCATGTATTTCATTGTGGACGAAGCTTGGACCATCCTATCTGTGAATCCGTTTGGCGCCG
>JBEDUM010000012.1:0-13360 GCA_040414585.1 Sphingomicrobium sp.
CAATGCCGGCATTCTGACAAGCAATGCCAACCAACTGGTGGTCCAGCAGGGCCGTCCGGCCGCGGAGGATCTTCGTAGGGCGATCGCCTCGATCCAGCAGGCGACGGACAACCTCAATGCGATGATCACAGACGCAAGGCCGGGCGTGCAGAATTTCAGCAAGTCCACGTTGCCGGAGGCAAACCGCCTGGTCCGCGACATGCGCGAGCTGACTCAGTCGCTCAAGGCGGTTTCGGATCGCGTGAACCAGCAAGGGATCGGCGGCACTCTCGGGCCCGAGAAGCTGCCAGACTACAAGCCGAGGAAACATTGATGAAGCTCATGCTCCGTAGCGCACCGTTTGCTCTGCTGATCGGCTTGGGCGCTTGCGCGGGACTGCTCGGCGGAGGTGGGAAACCTCCGGCAACCTTGGTCACGTTGACGCCAGAGGTCGGAGAGCCGACGCAGATGGCCCGCACGGCCGCCGCTGGTAAGGCCGTGTCGATTCTGACGCCGGTCGTGTCGCGCGAGCTGCATACCGTGCGCGTGCCCGTCCAGGTCAATCAGGTCGACGTCCAATATGTGGCGAATCTTACGCTCGCGGACACGCCCGACCGGCTGTTCCAGGGTCTCGTTGCAGAAACGGTGCGGCGTACGACGAATCGGGTCGTCGTCGACCCGCGGCAGGCCACCCTTGAGCCTGGCCTGACCGTCAGCGGAGTGCTGCAGCGGTTCGGCTATGACTCGGCAACGGCACAGGTGATCGTGCAGTATGACGGTTCGCTGACGACTGCGGGCGGCAATGTCGAGACGCGTCGCTTCACCGGCACAGCTCCCGCCGACGGCACGGCTGCGACCGTCGGCCCTGCACTGAATCGCGCGGCCAACCAGGTCGCGCAACAAGTCGCTCAGTGGATTGGGGGGTAGTTCAGGCCAGGCTCTTCGACACCTGTTCGAACACGTCCTTCGACAAGCCTGAAGTTCCAACAATGCGCTCGAGCGCCTGGCGCATCAGCGCCGCGCGGTTCGGCTCGAATCGGCGCCAGCGACCGAACGGCGGGACCAGCCGCGCGGCCACCTGCGGATTGAGCTTGTCGGCGGCCAGGATCATGTCGGCGAGAAAATCGTAGCCGCGTCCGCCGGGCGAATGGAAAGCCCAGTGATTCACGCCGAACGTGCCTGCGAGCGAGCGCAGCCGGTTGGGATTGGTGATCACGAAATCGGGGTGCGAAGCGAGCTTCAGCACCTGGTCCACCGTGTCAGCTCGTTGCGCCGCCGCCTGCAGCGCGAACCACTTGTCGAGGACGAGCGCGTCGTCGTGGAATCGCTGGTAAAAGGCGTCCAAAGCCGCTTGCCGCTCCGGCGCCTGGAGCGAGACGAGCACGCCGAGCGCGCCCTGCCGATCGGTCATATTGTCGGCACGGTCGAACTGGGCCTTCGCAAGTGACGCCGCCTGCGGCTCGTCAGCCGCCGCCAATAGGCCGAGCGCGACAGTGCGGATTCGGCGGGTCCCCTTCGCTCGCGGCGAGAGGTCGTCACCGCTTACGCCATCACTGCGATGAGCAGCGAGCAACTTGTCTGACAGGGCCGAACCGATCGCCCGCCGCAATTGCTCGCGTGACGCATGGATTGCGTCCGGATCGACGATTTCCATCCTATCGGCGATCAGGCTTTCGCTCGGCAGCAAAATCGCCTCTGCCTTGAACGCGACGTCTAGCGAATTGGACATGATCGTTGCCGCGACTGCATCGACGACGGGCTCGCCATTCGCCGGCTCACCGCGCGCGCCGGCAACCAGCGCCCGCATCATCAGCTCCTGCATTGCCTCGTAGCGCGCGAAAGGATCGGTGTCCGTTTGCGCCAGTCTTTCCAGCTCGCCATCGACGCGCTTCGCTTCGACGATGATCGGCGCGGAAAAGTTCCGATTGATCGAAAGCAGGGGTGCTTCGGTGACGTTCTCGAACGTGACGCTCAGCCGGGGCTGGTCCAGAATGATCAGCCGCTCAGGGGAGATTTCGTGACCCGTCGCGTCGCCGATCAGCGCGGCCTTAAGTGGGATCGGCATCGGCTCTTTGACCGGTTGACCCGGTGTCGGGTCTTCGTGCTGCTCAAGATGCAGCGTCGCGCGGCTGGTGGACTCGTCATGTTCCAGTCGTGCGCGCACCTTCGGCGTCCCAGCCTGGCTGTACCAAATCTTGAACTCCGAGAGGTCGACACCGCTCGCATCCTCAAGCGCCTTCACGAAGTCGTCGCAAGTGGCGGCCTCGCCGTCGTGTCGCTCGAAATAGAGATCCGTGCCGGCGCGGAACTTCTCGGGGCCCAGCACCGTCGCGAACATGCGGATCAGTTCGGCGCCTTTGTTGTAGACCGTTGCCGTATAGAAGTTCGAAATCTCAATATAGCTGTCGGGCCGCACGGGATGAGCGAGTGGGCCGGCGTCTTCCGGGAATTGAGCAGCGCGCAAGACACGCACGTCCTCGATACGCTTGACCGCCGCGCTGCCGATGTCGGCACTGAAACTCTGGTCGCGGAAGACGGTGAAACCTTCCTTGAGGCTCAGCTGGAACCAGTCGCGGCAGGTCACCCGGTCGCCCGACCAGTTGTGGAAATATTCGTGCGCGACGACGCGCGAGATATTGTCGAAATCGGCGTCGGTCGCCGTTTCCTGGTCGGCCAGCACATAGGCAGAATTGAAGATATTGAGGCTCTTGTTCTCCATCGCGCCCATGTTGAAGTCGGACACGGCGACGATGTTGAACTGGTTCAGGTCGTACTCGCGGCCATAGACTTTTTCGTCCCACGCCATCGCCAGCTTCAGGCTTTCCATCGCGTGCCGCGTCTTCGGCAAGTCGGCTTCGCGTACCCAGATGAACAGGTCCACGTCGCGGCCGCTCATTGTCGTGAAAGAGTCGCGGTTGGGCTTGAGGTCGCCGGCCACGAGCGCAAAGAGGTAACACGGCTTGGGAAATGGATCGTCGAACTCCGCCCAATGGCGACCGTTGCCGGCGGAGCCTTGAGCAGTGCGGTTGCCGTTCGACAACAGGATTGGGAAGCGTTTCGCGTCGGCTTCCATCTTCACATTATATTTCGACAGCACATCCGGCCGATCGGGGAAGAAGGTGATGCGGCGGAAGCCTTCGGCCTCGCACTGGGTGCAGAGCATCCCGCCCGAAGCGTAAAGACCCATCAGCTTGGTATTGGCGGCCGGACCGATCTCGACTTCCGTCTCGACAGTCGCGTTGTTGGCGGCGATGTCGATGATCAACTTCTCGGCTTCGATCCGATGCCCCGCGTCCTGGCCATCAACTTTCACGGAAAGCAGTTTCAGCAGATCACCATCCAGCACTAGCGGCCGGTCGTGCTCGCCGTTGCGCTCGACGCTGAGCGTCGCCCGAACGCGCGTCCGCTCCGGATCGAGATCGAACTCGAGGCGGATTTCGGGGACAAGCCAGTCCGGCGGACGATAATCCTCGCGGCGAATGGCGAGATGTGTCGGCGAGAGTGGCGCCTCGGGAGTGGTCTGTGCGTCTGGCACAGTGGTCGTACGAACGTCAGCCATAGGGGCGGGGGACTAGGCGCGAATGGTTAAGCGGACAACCCGCCCTGCCGGATGACTCGTGCGGGAAACAGGCGTAAGCGCGCGTCGCAACGTGCATCCCAGTCTGCGGCGGAGCGTTTGAGTCGCGCGGGCCCAAAAAGGAGACAAGGCGATGAGCGGCTTCGAGGATATTCGCGAGCATATGGAGGTGATCGGGGCTGACGGCGTGCACATCGGCACGGTCGATCGTGTCGAGGACAACCGTATCAAGCTCATCCGCGCCGACAGCGGCATCGGCCATGAAGATCATCATCATTACATCCCTCGCGGACTCGTCGCCGAGGTCGAGGGCGATAAGGTCCGCCTGACTGCCCGAGGCGATGTGGTCGCCGACCTGTTCGAGCAGGAACAGAAGGGCCAGCCGATCGGACCATGATCTGCGGCGAGCGCCGCCAGCAATAGCTCCACGTTATTGCGAACGGCGCTCGATGAGCGCACTCTAAGTTCATGAAGAACAAGGGTGAAGTAACGTCTGCCGAGTCGCGCAGCTGGACTCGGCCGGAGGATTATTTCACCGCAATGGCCCGGCGGCGTACTGAGCGGAAGAAACGCGAGCCGAAGCTCTCAAGAACCCAGCCCGAAGCGCCGCGCCTGCTTCTCTCGACGTTGCCATTCCTGGCGCTCATCGCCGCGCTGGCCGTGCTCGCAGTGGCCATCATTATAACGGCCTGGCCGGGCAACCACGCGCCATTCAAGCCGCGTCCCGCCGCGCATCAGCAAGGCTATGCGCCGAAGGGCTGGTTCGAAGAGGCCAAGCGCGAGATGCGACACTAAGCCGCTACAGGAGAGAATTCAGCAGCGCAGCACGTCGCCGGCGAACCAGCGGCGCTGGCAATCCTGATTCATGGTCATCCAGTGCGGATAAGCACGGTTGGGCCGGTCATGCCACCAGTCGTTATAGCTGTCCGGGTCCCAGCTGCGATTGTTGTAGAGCGCCCACTCGCCGCCGTACCAATCCATGACCACGTCGCCGCAGCGAACGCCATTGTCTCTGCCATGCCGACCCATGCTCGTGCCGCAAGTAGACTCGCCGGACACGAAGCCGTGCGAAGACCTGCTCGAATGCGCTCTGAAATCCTGCGCAGAGGCCGGCGAAGCAACGGCCAACGCCGCAATTCCAACCGCTGCCGCAAGCAACATTTTCGTCATGTCGCTTACTCCTTTTGTCAGTCCGTTCTGGACCCGACACAAACGCGCGGAGTGGGCGTAGCGCCGCAATCGGCAAAACTACTAATTATGTCCCATTCTGGGGCAGGCGCTGAACTTGGAGTTGCGTTCGCAGGGGGCGAACTTAGCCGCCCGAACCGGGTTGGCATGCGACGCCATCGCCATCGGGATCGAGCTCGGCTCGGTAGCCAGGCTGTCCGGACAAGAGCGGCGATTTGCCCGCCGCCCGCGCAGCGTCGCAATTCGCGTAATAAGCAGTTTCCTCGATCTCGTGCGACGTCTGGTTCGGTTTCGCCGAAGGGATGTCCGATGAGTTGGAAGCGGCGACCGCCGATGGCTTCGACCATTTCGACCAGGCGTATCCGCCGGTCAGGCCGAGCATCACTGCAGCAACAAGGAAGACTATCGCGCGCATGGGCCGCAGGTGTGGCACTGCAGGATTGCGGAACCGTTAACCTTGCCAAGCCATTCGCGCCGCCGACTGCATTCATTGACCGGCAATCTCGGCACAGACACTAATGCGCAATGCCAGTCGGCCTGCCTGTCGCTCTTGTGATGCTTGCTCAGGCGACGGGCGCCTCCGCTTCCGCAGATCCGTCGGCGGAGCCCGTCGGTGCACACGGCTCGGAACGAACGTCAGTTGCAAAGCCGGCGCAATCGTCCGCAGCGAGTGCTGTGCCGGACTGCTCGCCGCCAAAACCCGATCCCAATTCGCGCGAGATCGTCATCTGCGCAGTCAAACCCGAGGGCTATCGGCTCAACCCCGACGTGCTTGAGGCCAAGCGAGAGGTCCGAAATGGCGGAAAGCTCAAACCGCCTGAGAACTTCAAGCAGAACAACTGCTCGACGATAGGGCCGATGGGCTGCCGCGGCTCATATTTCAACGTGATGGCGGCCGCCGTGGCCGCCGCTGAGATGGCCGATCGGCTGTCGAAAGGAGAAGAGGTCGGAAGCCTGCTGGTCACCGACCCGCACCCAAGCGAATACCAGCTTTACCTTGAGGCCAAGAAGCGCCGTGAAGCGAAAGAGGCTGCGGCCAAACTGAAGGCTGCGGTGGCGGCGAGAAAGGCGCAGGCCGACGCCAATGCGACGAACTCCGGCCACCAATAGCTCGCGCCCGCGAATTCATCCGAAATGGCTAACCGGTCGGTAAGCACTCTCGCTTAAGGTGGCGACCATGAGCCGGATGATGATTGCCCGATATGTAATCCCCTGGAAGTACAAGCGCGAGCAGGAGCAGCAGCGATTGCAGGCGCTCAGGCAGCGAGATGGCGACGATTGCCGCCGGTGCAGACGTCCGATGCGTTTCGACCTGCCGAAAGGGCACGACTGGGGTCCGAAATTTGAGCAGATTGCGCCAGCGGCCGACGATACCAACGGGATCGACAATCTCTGCCTCTGTCATCGGCGCTGCAACGCGGAGGCCTCAGACAACACGCGCGAGGTACAGGAACGCGTGCGGCGAAAGAATGAAGCCGCCTTGTTCTCGAAGACCAGATCGCGGCGCGGAAAGGCCGCTTGAGTACTTCCGAATTCCTTCGCTAGTCTTGCAATCACGTGGGCGGAGGGTCGAATGAAAACATTGGTGTTGATCGCCGTGGCGAGCGCGACTGCGGCGCTCGCGGGGTGCGGGCAGTCAGGCGAAGACAATGCGGCAGTGAACGCGAGCGTCAACACGGCGGCCGCTGAGAAGCCCAAGCATCCAACCTATTGTTTCTTCAAGGATGCCAATACGAAGGGCTGGACGGCGAGCACCGACAAGAGCGGCAACGTCACGGTGAAAGGCAAGGCGTACCTGGAGGACCCTGGCTATCGAGCCGATCTGGTCCAGGGTGAGGCGCAAGGTGAGAACGCGACGATCTGGCTGACGATGGCGCCAAACGATACCGGTTATGCGAGACCCGATGGCTGGTGGGACGTGAACGCGACGATCCCGAACAGCGCAGAGGCCACAAGCGTGACCGTGATGTGCGCCGCGAAGACTGTAGCAACGCTGACGGTGAAACGCTGAATCGCGTCCCTAGTGCATTTAATATTCTAACCCGTGTTGTTGCGGTGATGGAACAGTCGCCGCAATTGTGCCGGCGAGACTCGCCCCGATTGGTCAGCAATGCCACCGCGGCCGTCTCGGGCCCGGCGCCGGGGCAGCGTCGGGCCGACTCCATCGACCGTAGGAACAAACGCGCGGAATGTCGGTTGGGCGACATTGCGTACGCTGACATGCCCCTTGAGCGTGCGCCAGCAGAAAGGGCGGTTCCCCTCCGTGGCCGCCCTTTTTCTGTGCCTGAACATCAGGCGCGGGCGCATCCTACTGCCGTTCATTATCCCAGATCATGTGGATGATCCTCCACCCGAGCTCCGGATGACGGAAGAGCTGGATGGAATTGATGCCGCGCCGTTCGACGTCCGCGTCGTCGGGCGAAGTGCGCGCCTCATAGGCGCTCCACACGTGGGCGATGTTGCCGAAGAGGTCGATGCGCCGGCTGGTTTCGACTTCGTAGAAAGCGTTGGCCATGAAGAAGGGCGTGACGTTGCGCTCATACTCTTCGAGCGTCATCGACAGCATCCCCGACCGCCCCCGCTTGTCGACGAAGGTGCGGACCTGCCGCGCCTCGGGCAGGAAGCAATTCTCCTGGCGGTTCCAGTTGCGCGGGCCCGCAGGTCCGCTGATCATGGCGTACATTTCGTCGATGACGGCGCCGATGGCTTGCTGGTCTGTCATGCGCCGCTGTTAGCGCAGCGCGCGCCGGCTGGGCAGGGGAGGCAGCGGACGCGGAATCGGCCGGCTGCAGGGGCATGCCAACCGATCCCGATCTCCCCTCCCCCCTTCGGACGCGGGCGAGTGGACTTCGCCGACTGCATCCGAAGCAACAGAGGCGCGCTTGTTCACGGCGGCATGGCGTGAAGGCAATCGCCGCGCTGCACAGAATGTGCGGTGACTGGCGGTTCATGCGCGGTAACCGCATGGTTACCATATGTCGACTATACGACAGTCGTGAGCAGGCACTGGAACCCCGATGAGGAACTCGCGCGCGTCTGGGACGATCGCGCGAAGCCGCGCTGGCCCAAGGGCGCGACGGCCGGGTTGCTGCTGGTCGCCGCCGTCTGCGTCGGCGTAACGATGGTGCTCTACAAGGTCGCCGGCCCGCGGGACGTGTTCAAGCCGTAACAGCGACTTGCGGATTCCGACATGATCGAATCCCAACGGCGGCTGCGGAGCCGTTTGTTGGATTGCGCGTTGGCGCTCCGTGCTCGGCTTCCGAGCCGCCTGCGCCGCGCCGATGCGGCTCGAGCAGGGAACAGGGAGGTGCTTCATGCGAAGAGCGCTGATCGTTTCGACCTTGGGTGTGGCGTTGCTTGGTTCCGGAGGAGCCTCGGCGGCGCGTGTGTACGTAAGCCCGCGGCATTGCCCGGCAGGCACGGGGGCGACCCACGATCCCTTCTATGACGTCACCGCGACCCAGGAGAGGCTGACCAATCGCGGCCAGGCGAAAGCGCTGGAAGTACGAGGCCGGTACCGGGCCGCCGAGAACAGCGGCACGTGGGAGTTGCACACGGTGCGCTACCGCTCCAATTCGCGAATGCTGGACCTGGAGCTGCGCAGGGCGCCGGGGCCGCGCCTTCGCAATCCGCCCTGCGCGAGCTTCAGCGGATCGTTCACCAACGGGAACCCTCTGGACGTCAGGATCGCGGACACGAAAGGCCGCGCGATCACGGTCGACGTCCACCGACCGACCGGCCCTTCGCCGAGGCACTGAGGTGACGGCTTTGCTAACCATGCGGTAAGCCCTCGCGCGTAGACTCGTAGGGGTGATCAAGCAGTCGAAGATTCGCCGGAAGACTGTCGAGCTTCGTCGCTCGGGCTCGACCCCGTCGCGCATCCGGCGCGATCCCGTGCCCGCACCGGCCCAGAGAGCCGTTCGACCGTATCCGACCGAGCGCGAGGTTTTGACCACCGTCGTCGGCGTCATCCTGTTCGCGATCGCCCTCGCCATCATCACGTTCGGGGTCAGCGACCTCACGAGTCATTGATGCGGCGGCAGACGCCTTAAGGTCATTAAAGTCACGGAGAGCGGCGCTTTTGTTGTGACCGTAAGGACGTCGCCGCGGGGTTCGCTGAGCACCCACCGATCTTTCGTCACTCGCCATGAACCTGTTCCTTACAGATGGGGGCAGGCAAGATGAACCAAATGGGTGTGTGTAGGAAAGGCTTTGTGCGCCTCAACCGTGTGCGAACAGCGGCTGGCAGAAGCTCATATCGCTCGGCACATGCTGGACGAGGCTGTCATGAATCGGATGGATGCCGAGCGGCCTGGCGAGGGTCACGATGTAATCGTAATTGGCCGGTGTGACCTCATTGTACTGCTCGACCCGGCTGAGTAGCTCGCGCAGGCGCAACTGGCTCGCGACGTCGAGCGGCAGCGGCTGCTCGAACTGCGCGAGGCTCCGCCAGGCGTCGCGCTCGTTCAGCAGCACCTTCTCGTTCTCGCGGAACTCGTCATAGACCTCGCCGTAGGCGATGCGCGTCTTGAACGGCAGCTGGTCGGTCACCGCGCCGCCCTTGTTGTCCCAGGCGCTGAAATAGAAGGTCTGCATGAAAGGCCGTCCGATCGGGAGGGCGAGCGGATCGTGGCGGCCAGTGCGGGCATCGGCGAGGAATTTCTCGAGTTCGCGCGTCCGACGAGTGACGCAGGCCCGCCACGGCATCATGCTCTGGTAGATCCCGAGGTCGCGCCCCAGCTCGTGGTTCACTGCCTCGCGGAAGCTCGCGATTTCGCTGCGCGAATGGAGCGTGTCGATGAGCTGCGCGCCGCCAAGCGCGAGCAGCACGCCGATCACGACGATAATGATCTCGTAGGCGAACTCGCGCCAGCCGTGCAGCGGCCTGGGCAGTCGAAACCGCATGGAAGCCCCCTTCCCGCGGGAGCGACGTTAGGCACGCTGGCTTCCTTTGACAAACAGAAGGTCCGAACTGAAGGTTCGGCCTCCGAGGCCGATGGCAGCATGCCGACCTCCGGATCAGGTCCGGGGTGACGAGCCGAAGAAAGTGCGGCAGCTTCGGTCGCCGTGGGGAAGATCTTTCGATTCCGCAGGAGCAGGTGGACGCGCGCGCGGGATTATGGCGCGGCCGAGCCGAAGCTGCGCTTCTGGCCGGAGCAACGGCGCCGATCGCCGCTGCGCCGCCTCCTCTTCGCCGCGCGGCCGTTCGTTCTGTTCGGCGTGCTCTGCGGCATGTGGATCGTCCTGGACCCGGCGCTGGTCGAGCCGCCGGAGCTCCTTTCCGGCGATCCGGAGCAGGTGAATGAGCATTTCACGCGCTGCGGGCCGGGGCGCGGGCATGCATGCGTGATCGACGGCGACACGTTCAAGGTCGGCTCGCGCAAGGTTCGGATCATCGGTATCGACGCGCCCGAGACGCATCCGCCGCGCTGCGCCGAGGAGGCGCGTCTGGGCGAGCTCGCCACGGCGAAGCTGCAGGAGCTTCTGAACACGGGCCCATTCGAGATGGTCGCGCCGATCCTTCGCGATCACGACATGTACGGCCGCGACTTGCGCGCGATCCGCCGCAAGCGGCCCGACGGCAGCTATGAATCGATCGCGTCAGAGATGCGCGAGAGCGGGCTCGCGCATCGGTATCTGGGCGGGTTCAAGGTTGGGTGGTGCTGATTGCTCCAGCGAGCCTTTCTCCGGCACTTGCCACAGTTGCCAACTGCAGTAGCTTAGTGGCGCTCGGGGGGAGGTGCATATGAGAATCGCGGTCTTTGTCGCCGCCATTCTTCTCGGCGGATGCGTGTCAGTTGGTACGAACTACGATCCCAATGTCGCGATGAGCTTGCCCGTTGGAATGTCCGAGGCTGAGGTCATTCAGAGGATGGGTCAGCCGAACAATGTGACCGTTCTTGCCGATGGCACGCGGAACCTGTTGTGGCTGCACAGCACCGGCAACGCCCTTGGGCAAGGCCGGGCCAGATCGGTGATCCTGCATTTCGACCAGCAGGGCCGCTACACCGGCGTGGTCAGCTCGACGCAGACGCAGATCAACTAGTCGGCAGGTGCGAGTCCGACTTCGATGAGCGAAGTCTCGCAGTCACACTTATGGCAGTGCGCGTAGTCGAAGACTGCGCCAAGCACCCATTCTTGTTTGTGGGTGTCCCAATTCGCCCACGCGTCGCGGCTGACTTCGTCCGAACCGCAGACGTTGCAAACCATCGCGTAGCGCTTGCTGCCGTTCGCCATAAGGCTAGTCTGCCACCGCCGAACAGGAGATCCAATCAATGTCGGGTAGAGATTGGTCCGAAGTGGTTGAAGAAGCGGTGCGGCGGCATGTCGCCAGCACCGGCGACCCGGTGTTCACGCGTCAGGAACTGACCGATGCGGAGTTGGGCCGTATCGTCAGCGAGACCGGCTCAGAAGGCGCAACCCCGTATCAGACGCTGAGCCGCGAACTTCAGCAGTTGCGCGACGCGGGCGTGATCGAATTCGTTGATGATCGAGGGACTTATCGGCTGGTCGGCTGAACCAATTGGTACCGTTACCGTAATCGTCAATTAGTGCACTGTCACCGTAATGCCTGTCAGCGTTCCGGCCGCAAGTCCTCTCGATTGCACCGAGGGCACTTCGGCGCAACTAAGCGCATATGCTTCCGTTCAGCCTCATCTCTCTCCATGATCTCTGTCTCAAACTCAAATCCACAATTGAGACAATGATAGCGGACCATACGCGACATTACCTTAGCCTTTCTATCAGCAGTGACCAGAAGTACTCTGCAGCTCCTTCCATCGTAAGTTTTCTATCCTGAGGTCTGCTGTACCCAAATGTACTACCGGTCAGATAAAGACTTTCATCATCAGCCTCGACGTGTAGCGACGCTTGATATGATCTGCGGCCAGCGGCCGCTTCTGGTGAATAACAAATTTCATGTTTTGATCCGAACGAGGAATCGACGAATAAAGTACATTGCGCCGCATCGGCGCCCTTGCGATAGACGTTGACGAAGAATTCTTGGTCGCCGTTATCACGAATTCTGAATTCGATTTCTGTGTTCCGCTTAGATAGTTCTTCTAAGGAGTTCTCAAAAAATCTGCGCACATAGGCAAATGTCTCATCGAAGAACCTGTCCTTTTGAACTTGCGAAAACTCAGATTTCACTCTGAGATTTGAAGAACGCGGCTCTGAGGTGTTGCCCACTCGAGCGGTTGCTGGGGCTGACCGCGGTTCATCTGATTCCTTGGCCTCGTTACCGAGCAGTTTTCGAAGGGATTCCACGACGTCCAAAAACGCTTCGTCGATGCTCGTCCATGTAACGACAGGCTTGCCATCGCGCGGACAGGCCAACCCCCTCGAAAGAGGCGAAGCCTTCCAATCGCAATGCTTAAGAATGACGCATACGAGTCGCGCTTCACGCTTCGCTTGGCGTTCCAGCGCTGCGCTAAGTTCCTTTTCGTAACAATAAGAGGACGCGAGGTATTCCGGGCTGATCAAAGCGATTATGACGTCTGCATCAAGCAGGTACCTTGAGATCGTCTCATCGACGGCATCACCGGGGAGCATTTGGCGATCGTGCCAGACCTCAATCGCTCCTTCGCGTTTGAGCATCGCCAAGTGGGTTTCGAACTTATTGCGGAGTTCCTCATCCGCATGACTGTATGAGATAAAGGCACTCGCCATGCGCCCACTCAGTGCCATCCAAACGAATTGAATGGCGGATACGATTCGGCGCTCGGCATCCTGTTGAATTTTCGTTAAACGTCAAGGAGTACGGCTGGAACAAGCGGGAATTGCCGTTGCAAAAAGCGCGCCGGCAGGCGGCCTTACTCCGCCGCCACCCCTCCGCGGACATTCCAGCGACGCTGCGCGCCGCTGGAGCCTTGAAGTCCGCTCCGCCCGCTACGGCTCTGCTGCAGAATGATCGTCATTCTGCAGCTACGCCTGCCGCCTCAAACATATCCGGCCCATCGCCGCCGCCAGCGCCATCATTCGCTGCGGCCTCGGCCTTCGCCTTCATCCGGCGGTCGAAGTTATCCCACACCTCGCCCCAGTTTCCGCGGGTGGCGGCCTTTGAATATTCCGTCGCCCTCGTCTCGAAGAAGTTGGCGTGCTCGACGCCGTTGAGGAGCGGGGCGAGCCAGGGGAGGGGGTGCTCGTCGACCATGTAGACGGGCGCGAAGCCGAGCTGGCCGAGGCGCCAGTCGGCGAGGTAGCGGATGTACTTCTTGATCTCCTTGGGGCTCATGCCGTTGACCGGCCCCATCTCGAACGCGAGGTCGATGAACGCGTCCTCGAGCCGCACCGTCTTCTGGCACTGGTCGATGATGTCCTCCTTCACCGACTTGGTCAGGCAGTCGCGTTCCTTCACGAAGGTGTGGAACAGCTTGATGATGCCTTCGCAGTGGAGGCTCTCGTCGCGGACCGACCAGCTGATGATCTGGCCCATGCCCTTCATCTTGTTGAAGCGCGGGAAGTTCATCAGCATCGCGAAGCTGCCGAACAGCTGCAGCCCCTCGGTGAAGCCGCCGAACATGGCGAGCGTCTTGGCGATGTCCTCGTCCGTGTCGACGCCGAACTGCTGCAGGTAATCGTGCTTGTCCTTCATCTCCTTGTACTGGAGGAAGGCGC
>JBEDUM010000013.1:0-3826 GCA_040414585.1 Sphingomicrobium sp.
CTTGCCGAACAGCACCTCGTCGGCGAGAGGCTTCTTGATCGCCTCCTGGATCTGGCGGGCCATCGGGCGGGCGCCCATGTGCTCGTCGTAGCCATGCTCGATGAGCCACCTGGTCGCTTCATCGCTGAGCTCGATCGTGACATCGCGGTCATCGAGCTGAGCCTCAAGCTGCATCACGAACTTTTCCACCACCTTGGCGATGATCTCGGGCGTGAGATGCGCAAAGGTTATGATCGCGTCCAGCCGATTGCGGAATTCGGGGGCGAACAGCCTGTTGATGGCTTCGAGATCGTCGCCTTCCCGCTTGTGCCGCGTGAAGCCATAGGCCTGCCGAGTCAGATCGGAGGCGCCGGCATTCGTTGTCATGATCAGGATGACATTGCGGAAATCGACCTGCTTGCCGTTGTGATCGGTCAGCTTGCCGTGATCCATGATCTGCAGCAGCACGTTGAACAGATCCGGATGCGCCTTCTCGATCTCGTCGAGCAGCAGAACGCAATGCGGATGCTGGTCGACCCCGTCGGTCAGGAGCCCGCCCTGATCGAAACCGACATAGCCGGGCGGCGCGCCGATCAGCCGCGAGACGGTGTGGCGCTCCATGTATTCCGACATGTCGAAGCGGATCATCTCCACTCCGAGAGCGATGGAAAGCTGCTTTGCCACCTCGGTCTTGCCGACGCCGGTCGGGCCCGAGAACAGGTAGCAGCCGATCGGCTTTTCCGGCTCGCGCAGGCCCGCGCGTGCGAGCTTGATCGAAGCCGCGAGCGCGCCTATCGCCTTGTCCTGGCCGTAGACGACCTGCTTGAGGGTCTGATCGAGATGCTGCAGCACCACCGCATCGTCCTTCGATACGGTCTTCGGCGGAATCCGCGCCATGGTGGCGATGGTAGTTTCGATTTCCTTGAGCCCGATCGTCTTCTTGCGCCGGCTCTCCGGCAACAGCATCTGCGCAGCGCCCGACTCGTCGATCACGTCGATCGCCTTGTCCGGAAGCTTGCGGTCGTGGATATACCGTGCAGACAACTCGACCGCCGCCTTGATCGCCTCGGATGTGTACTTGAGCTTGTGATAGTCCTCGAAATACGGCTTGAGGCCTTTGAGGATTTCGATCGCGTCGGGAACCGTCGGCTCGTTCACGTCGATCTTCTGGAACCGGCGCACCAGCGCCCGGTCCTTCTCGAAATACTGCCGATACTCCTTGTAGGTGGTCGAGCCGATGCAGCGCAGTGTGCCGGAGGCGAGGGCCGGCTTGAGCAGATTCGATGCATCCATCGCTCCGCCCGACGTCGCGCCGGCGCCGATCACGGTGTGGATCTCGTCGATGAACATGATCGCGCCGGGATAGGCCTCGAGCTCCTTGATCACCTGCTTGAGCCGCTCTTCGAAATCACCACGATAGCGCGTGCCGGCGAGCAGCGTGCCCATGTCGAGCGCGAACACCGTCGCGTTCCTGAGCACGTCGGGCACCTCGCCGTGCACGATGCGCCGGGCGAGCCCCTCGGCGATCGCGGTCTTGCCGACGCCGGCATCGCCGACGAACAGCGGGTTGTTCTTCTGCCGGCGGCATAGCACCTGGATCGTGCGGTTGATCTCGGAGTCACGGCCGATCAGCGGATCGATCCTGCCCTCGCGCGCCTTCTTATTGAGATTGATGCAATAGGCTTCGAGCGCGTCGCCCTTCTTTTTCGTCTCGTCGCCGGTCTTGGCGTCGGTGTCCTCGTCGGCCCCGCGCACCGGCCGCGCCTCCGACATGCCCGGCCGCTTGGCGATGCCATGGCTGATATAATTGACGGCGTCATAGCGCGTCATGTCCTGCTCCTGCAGGAAATACGCGGCATGACTCTCGCGCTCGGCGAAGATCGCGACCAGCACGTTGGCGCCGGTCACCTCCTCGCGACCCGACGATTGCACGTGGATCACGGCGCGCTGGATCACGCGCTGAAAGCCGGCGGTGGGCTTGGAATCCTCGTTGCCGTCGCTGACGAGGTTTTCCAGCTCGCTCTCGAGATACGCGGTTAGGCTGCGCCGCAGCTTGTCGAGATCGACGTTACACGCGCGCATGACCGCGGCCGCGTCCTGATCGTCGATCAGCGCCAGCAGAAGATGCTCGAGCGTGGCGTATTCGTGGTGCCGCTCGTTGGCCAGCGCCAAGGCGCGGTGCAGGGACTGCTCGAGATTGCGCGAAAACGTGGGCATGTCAGTTCTCGTGATAACGCGTTATATAGCCCCGGCGTTCCTGCTTTTCCATCGGCGTCACTTCTTTTCCATGACGCATTGCAGAGGATGCTGGTGTTTACGGGCAAAATCCATGACTTGCGTCACCTTGGTCTCGGCCACCTCGTAGGTGTAAATCCCGCACTCGCCGATCCCGTGCTGGTGCACATGCATCATGATTCGGTGGGCGCTTCCGTGATCCTTGTTGAAGAATCGTTCGAGCACGTGGACGACGAACTCCATCGGCGTGTAGTCGTCATTCAACAGCAGCACCCGGTAGAGGCTCGGCCGCTTGGTCTGCGGCTTGGTCTTGGTGATGACCGCAGTGCCGGGCGCGCCCGTTCCGCGCCGCTTGTGGTTGTCCTCGCCCGCCAGCCGCGGGGCATCCGACCGTGTTTCGGCGTTTGCGGTCATGTCGGTCGCGGGTCGGTTCATGGCTGCTTTAGGGGTCGTGGCATGTGGCGGTTCGAGCGGCGGAAATGAAGGTATCGATTGATCATAATAAGGACGGCGCGGGCCGGGTTCCAGATCGTGCAGGTCGTCGAATCGACGGCAATTGTGACGCATTTCGTTTGCAGGAGTTTTTTGCAAATTGCGTGCCGAGGGCCCATATCGGTGCAATCGACCGACTTAATTGCGGACAATTCGGGGCGGTTTTTCGGGAAATCTCCGGATTCTCGCGTGACATTTCAACTGTTACGCGTGCGTGATCCGGGAGGGGCCTGCGAATCCCGTTTTCGCGGCCCGTTCGAGGGAGTTTTGGTACGAGTCGCGGCAACAGGCGCAATCGTCAAAAAGAGCAGCTCCGCAACCTCGGCGGAGGGGAGCTTTAGGCCTCGGATTGCGCTTTGTTCTGCAGCGGGCACAGAACGCCAAAAACAAAGCCCGGCTCGGGCAGCCGGGCTCACTCATGCTGCGCCGTGGCGCAGCGTTATTTCGCTGACGGGACCTTGCCGAAGTGAGTCTCGAACGGCTTGTAGGCTTCCCTCGCGAGGTCGGCATAGAGTTCGCCAAGCTTCGTCGCCTCCGCCACAAAGGTCTCGTAGGCGCTCTTGGCATAGTCGCTCTGCACCTCCATCGCCCTGTCGAGCGACCTCGCACCGAAGAGTTTCTCGGTCGCGGCGGTATTCTGCTCGAACACCTTCTTGGAGTAGTCCGCGATCTCGACCGTGATCGCCTGCAGGCTCTTGGAAAACGCGCCGAACGACTTCAGCGTCGCATCCATATTGTCCTTCCCCAACTTCTGCACGTCGTCGATCCTAACCATGTGAAACCTTTCCGGCAGCCTCGCCGATTACGTGTGACGTTCCGTGTCTCCAGCTAGTCAGCCGGATTGGCCTCCATATATTGCACTGCACAAAAAAGTCAAGATTCATTTTGCGGTGCAATATGGTACCGCAATCCGGGCCTTAACCGTTTCGCAATGGGGCTCGCTTATGGTGTTGGGGTGCCGCCCAGGGGGCAGGCCATCCGCCCTCTGGTTGCAAAATCAGAAGCAGGAGGAGGCCAAAAAGGTCGGAAAAACTTCAGAAAACCGCCCTTTTTGACTCGTCCAATCGCTTTACCTCGGCACGACAGGGGTGTCAGCGCTCCGAACGGAGCGCGAAGGGGA
>JBEDUM010000014.1:0-13686 GCA_040414585.1 Sphingomicrobium sp.
GCGCTCTTGCGGGGCGGAAGCCGTTCTACATTCCGGTGGGGGCCATCACCCGGCTGCAAGTTGGTCCATTTGAGAGCAAGGCCGGAGCAATGGCCGCTTGCAAAGCCGTCGCGACAGCATGCTTCCCGGTCCCAGCGAAATAATCAGCCCCGGTACCAATCCCGTCGGCTCACGCCCTGCACCCAGAGCAGCGCGTCGAGCCCATGGTACTTGAGCTCGGCGTCCGCGACTTCGGCTAGCGCGGGCTTGGCACGGAAGGCGATCCCAAGACCGGCTTCTTCGATCATCAGCTTGTCATTGGCGCCGTCACCGATGGAGATTACGTCCTCGCGGTTGAGTCCCAATTGATCGCGGGCCTCAATTAGCGCGTCCCGCTTGGCCATCGCGTCGACGATCGGGTCCCCAACTTCGCCACTCAGCTTCCCGCCCGCGAATACGAGCCGGTTCGCCTTGACGCGGTCAAAGCCGACCGCGCGGGCGATAGGGTCCGCGAAGGAGAGAAAGCCACCCGATACCAGAAGGCAGCTCGCGCCGCCCGCGCGCATGGTCTGCACCAAGGTTTCAGCCCCTGCGGTGACCTCGACGCGTTCATTGAGGCAACGGGCCAGCGCTCGTTCGTCGAGACCGGCGAGCAACTGGACTCGCTCACGAAGCGCTCCGGAGAAGTCGAGCTCACCCTGCATGGCGCGCTCAGTGATTCGCGCGACCTTTTCCTTTAGCCCAGCGTAATCAGCGAGCTCATCGATGCATTCCTGGCCGATGATGGTTGAATCCATGTCGGCGACGAGGAGGCGCTTCCAGCGCGCCTCTTCAGGCTGAGCAACAACGTCGACGTCTTCGAGAGCCGCAAGCGCCCAGCGCGCGGCCTTAAGGTCGCCTGAGAACTTGAGATCGGCCGCATCGGCTTCATCGATCCATTGACCGAACGAGGCCACCGGATCGACCTCTCTCAACAGTCCGAGCGCGCGGTCGACCAATCTGTCATCAAGCCGTCCGGCTGCTATCAACGTCGCAATAGCCATGACTTCGAAACCAAAACCTCCGGTTGCTCTAATTGCTGGACCGACCGCTAGCGGCAAGTCAGCACTTGCGCTCGCTCTTGCTGAGCAAACCGGAGGCGTCATCGTCAATGCGGACAGCGCGCAGGTTTATCGCGACCTGCCCGTGCTCAGCGCCGTGCCGACGCGCGATGAGCTCGCCCGGGCCGATCACAGGCTTTACGGCTACCTTGATGGCTCCAACGCCTGCTCAGCCGCGGATTGGGCCGAGCGGGCTCGATTCGAGATCGTCGAGATTCACGAACAGCAGCGTCTGCCGATCCTGGTCGGCGGGACCGGACTCTATGTGCGTACCTTGTTGGACGGGATCGCCCCCGTTCCCCCGATCGATCCTGAGATTCGATCTCAGGTTCGGGACTCATCAATCGAAGAGAACAGGCTTCGACTCAACGAGTTGGATCCTGAAGCTGCGGCGCGATTGAAACCCGCAGATAGAACGAGGATTGCGCGTGCGTTGGAAGTCGTCGTGTCAACCGGCCGAACCCTGTCGCAATGGCACGAGCGACGTGAAGGCGGGATCGCGAACGATATCGCGCTACGGTCCCTGATCCTGCTGCCCCCACGAGATTGGCTGTACGCGCGTTGCGACGAGCGCTTCGCAAAGATGATCGATCAAGGCGCCATGGCAGAAGTGCAAGCGCTCCTTGCCCGCAATCTCAACCCGAACCTGCCCGTCATGCAGGCGATCGGCGTGCGCGAAATCGCGGGCTATTTGAGAGGCGAAGCGACGATCCAGGAAGCGGTTGCGTCAGGGCAGCAGGCGACGCGGCGTTACGCGAAGCGGCAATATACCTGGCTTGCCCATCAGCCACCGTCCGATTGGCCACGGCTCCTGGAGCCTCTTGACGAGGCAACAATGACGGGGGCGCTGGAACTGCTTCAAGCAAGCGCCTAGGCGGCGACGATGGAGATGCTCCGCGATGCCGACATCGACCCTTCGCCGCTCGCCGGCAAACGCGTGGCAATTCTCGGCTACGGCAACCAGGGTCGGGCGCAGGCCCTCAACCTGAAGGACAGCGGCATCGACGTCATGGTTGGGCTCCGAGGCGGCTCGGGAAGCACGGTCGAAGCCGAAGCAGCGGGGTTGGAGACGGCGCTAATCGAGAATGCCGTGGCTTCAGCGGATGTCGTCATGCTGCTCGCGCCGGACGAGATCCACGGGGGGCTCTACCGCGAGATCAAGCCGAATCTCCGTCACGGCGCAGCACTCGGCTTCAGCCACGGCTTGTCCGTGCGCTTCGGCTTTGTCGTCCCTCGCCCCGACCTCGACGTCTTCCTGATTGCGCCAAAGGGTCCCGGCACCGCCCTTCGAGCGCTTTATGAGCAGGGAAAAGGCATGATCGCCCTCTGGGCCGTCGAACAAAACGCAACCGGCAAGGCACGCGACATCGCCCTCGCCTATGGACGAGCGATTGGCAGCGGCCGCGCCGGATTGATCGCCTCGAGCTTTGCGGAAGAGGCCGAGGCGGATCTGTTCAACGAGCAGGCAGTCGTTTGGGGCGGAGTTCCGGAATTGCTGATCGCGGGTTTCGAGACATTGGTCGCAGGCGGGACATCGCCCGAAGTCGCCTATCTCGAATGCGTCGGAGAACTGAAGCTGATTGCCGAGCTGATCGAGGCGCGCGGCATTGCGGGCATGCGCGAGGCCATCTCCAATACCGCGGAACTCGGCGCACTCCTCGGCGGAACGCGCATAGTGGACGAAAGCGTTCGCAGGCGCATGGCGGATGTGCTGGCTGAAGTCCGCGAAGGCCGCTTCGCCAAGGAGCTCGGCAACGAAGAATTGAGCGGGTACGAGCGTTTGGAGCGAGCGCGGTCAGACGCACGCAAAACATTGCTGGAGCAAACGTTTAGAAGCCTGGGCGGAGACGGAATCTAACCGCCCGGCCGAGCCTCGAACATCGGCCGGTCGCCCACGCTCGCACGCTCGAGATAGGCGCGCTGAAGCTTACGATGCGCCTCCGCGCCTTCCGGGCTTTCGGCGGCCTGAGCCAGCTCCTGCTCTTCCGCCGCACGCCGAGCGAAATAGACCCTATCGTGATGCTTCATCGCGCGGCTCCTGCTGAGGCGCTTTGTAACAAAAATGTCCCTGGAAGTCCCGCTTAGGCGCCCGCTCCGGCCTTCTCGGTCTTGGCGCGCTGTACCGCTTCGAGGAGCACGCGCTTTGCTTCTTCCGCATCGCCCCAGCGTCCCACACGCACCCACTTTTCGGGCTCCAGGTCCTTATAATGCGTGAAGAAGTGCTCAACCTGTTGCCGAACGATCTCGGGCAGGTCCTCGCCAGTTTCTACGCCCGCGTAATAAGGAAAGGTCGCATCCACCGGAACTGTCAGCAGTTTTTCGTCTCCTCCATGCTCATCCTCCAGAAAGAGAACGGCAATCGGCCGGGCTCGGACGACGCAGCCCGGGATGAACGGAGAACGGGCAACCACCAGCGCGTCAATCGGATCGCCATCGGGCGATAGCGTATGCGGCACGAAGCCATAGTTCGCTGGATAGCGCATCGGCGTGTGCAGGATGCGATCGACGAAGAGGGCGCCGGATCTCTTGTCGAATTCATACTTCACCGGCTCGCCGCCGACCGGCACCTCGATGACGACGTTGATGCTGTTCGGCGGATCGTCGCCGATCGGAATAAGATCGATGTTCATGGCAGATGGCCGGCGTTCCTAAAGACAGCCAGGCCGAAGAACAATGCGGCAATGCCCGCTGCCACCGATCCCACCATGTACGCAACGGCATTGCCGAAAGAGTGCCGTTCGATCAGGACTGCCGCATCGAGCGAGAATGTAGAGAAGGTCGTGTATCCCCCCAGGATACCGGTCGTGAGAAACAGCCGAAGATGCTGCGGGACACCGGCACGGTAGGCGAAATAGCCGGCAAACAGGCCCATCACGAACGAGCCGGTAATGTTCACGATGAAGGTGCCGAACGGGAATCCGTAGCCGAACAGCCTGGTGGCGCCGACGTTCACGCCATGACGCAGGGCTCCGCCAATGCCAGCTCCTATGAACACGATAAGATAGAGCATAAATCTCCTACTGCTGCAGAACTGCGCCTGTAGGAGCCATCAGCCGATTGGCGGTTGCGAGTTCGAAGACTCTGGGGAGACCCCATTCCCTGGACACGGCATTAGCAGCCGAAGGGTTTCAGACAAGCTACTTGCGACCGAACAGGCGCTCCAGGTCGCCTCTTGCCAACTTCACCCACGTCGGCCGCCCGTGATTGCATTGGCCTGAGCGTGGCGTGACCTCCATTTCCCGCAGCAGCGCGTTCATTTCTGCGACGGAGAGGATACGCCCGGCCCTCACGGAGCCGTGGCAGGCGATTGTCGCTGCGACATGGTCGAGCTTGTCGCGCAGGCTGAGCGGTCCGCCGAGCTCCGCGATTTCTGCGGCGAGGTCGCAGAGTAGGGCCGAGACATTCGTCTTTCCCAATGCCGCCGGGACCGCCCGGACCAGCATTGCCGTCGGACCGAATCGCTCGATGTCGAGACCGAGATCGGAAAGGTCCGCTTGCACTCCTTCGAGACGGTCGCAGTCGGGGTCGTCGAGCTCGACCACTTCAGGAAGAAGGAGCGCTTGCCGTGCAACAGCTCCGCCATCGCGCGCTGCACGCATCCGCTCGAGCACGAGACGCTCGTGCGCGGCATGCTGGTCCACGATCACCAGGCCATCTTCAGCTTCCGCGACGATGTAGGTCGCGGCGACCTGCCCGCGCGCGACGCCCAGCGGGAAAGTGGCAACGGGTTCGATGGCAGGCTCGGCCTTCGCGGCGGGCGCGTGGTCGAAAAGGACTCTGGCCTCCGCGACAATATTCGTCACTCCCGCGGAAGCGGCAGCCCAGCTCTGTTCTTCCACCGGGTCCCCGCTTTCGCCGGGATGACGAGCTAGTTGTTCGTCATAGCTTGCGCTCGACGTCCACATCACGGGCGCAGCCGATTGCTCCCGCGCGGCGCTTCGCTGGCTTTCCTCGTCGAGCGCCTGCCTCAAGCCTCCGACGATCAAACCGCGAACGGGTGCGGGGTCGCGAAAGCGGACCTCCGTCTTGGCCGGATGAACATTCACGTCGACCTCGTCGAGCGGGACCTCCACGAACAAAGCGGCGATGGGGTGCCGGTCGCGCGCGATGAGATCGCGGTAAGCGGCACGGAGCGCGCCGACGAGTAGCCGGTCCTTCACCGGCCGCGAGTTCACGAACAGGAATTGCTGGTCGGCGACGCCGCGATTGAAGGTCGGCAGGCTGATCACGCCGGTCAAGCGCATGCCCCCCCGCGTGCAGTCGATGCCAATCCCGTGACGGTCAAGCTCATGAGCGAGAAGCTCGGCCACGCGAGCCGGCGCTGCGGACGGCTGAAGCGTGAGCACCCTCCGTCCGTCATGTTCAAGCGTGAAGCCGACGTCGCTGCGCGCCATCGCCAGCCGCTTCACTGCGTCGAGGCATGCGGCATATTCTGCTCGCGGACTCCTGAGGAATTTCCGGCGTGCAGGGACCTTTTCGAACAGGCCGTCGATCCGGATACGGGTGCCGGGCGGAAGAGCTGCCGGCCCCACTCCGAGCCGTTCGCCGTGATCCACTTCGATTCGCCACCCGTCGGAACCGCGCACGCGGCTTTCCAGGGTCAGACGGGAGACGCTCGCGATTGACGGGAGAGCCTCGCCGCGAAAGCCGAAGCTGGTCACCCGGTCGATTTCGTTTCCAGGCAGCTTCGACGTGGCGTGCCGCTCGAGTGCCAGGCGCATCTCGTCCGGTGCCATTCCTGACCCGTTATCAGTGACTTCGATGAGCTCGAGTCCACCCGCCGAGAGTCGAACTGACACCTGATTCGCTCCGGCATCGAGCGAGTTTTCCACAAGTTCTTTGAGCGCGCTCGCCGGCCGCTCGACTACCTCTCCCGCGGCGATGCGATTGATGAGCTCCGGAGGCAGCCTTCTTATTGACATGTTAACCACTCCTAGCCCATTCGAGAGGCGCCGGCGAAGCACTGATTTTTCTTTGAAATTCAGAGTGCATTCAATGGGAAGTGTTCAATTGGAAGTTAAGCTGCGGGCATAGGTCCGCCGCCTTCCGGGGAATAGGCGAAAGACGGGGATTACATGTTCTGGACGCGCTGGTTCAAATGGATGTCGCACGACATGGCGATCGACCTCGGGACCGCCAACACGCTCGTGTACGTTCGTGGCAAAGGCATCGTCCTGAATGAGCCGTCGGTGGTCGCCATAGAGACGATCAACGGCGTGAAGAAGGTCAAGGCGGTCGGCGAAGACGCGAAGCTGATGATGGGCAAGACCCCCGATCAGATCGAGGCGATCCGCCCACTGCGCGACGGCGTGATCGCCGACATCGACGTTGCCGAGCAGATGATCAAGCACTTCATCCATAAGGTGCACGGCGGCAAGATGCGCGCCTGGCGCTTCCCGGAAATCGTGATCTGTGTCCCATCCGGATCGACCTCGGTCGAACGCCGTGCGATCCGCGATGCCGCGTCGAATGCGGGCGCGAGTGCCGTCTTCCTGATCGAGGAGCCGATGGCAGCAGCGATCGGCGCCGACATGCCCGTGACCGCTCCGATTGGCTCGATGGTCGTCGACATCGGCGGCGGGACAACCGAAGTCGCGGTGCTTTCGCTTCGCGGCCTCGCCTACACCACTTCGGTTCGCGTGGGCGGAGACAAGATGGACGAAGCGATCAGCTCATATGTTCGCCGCAACCACAACCTGCTGATCGGTGAAGCGACAGCCGAGCGGATCAAGAAGGAAGTCGGAATCGCCAAACCGCCGGTCGACGGAATCGGCAAGACGGTCCACATCAAGGGCCGCGATCTCGTCAATGGCGTTCCCAAGGAGATCTCGATCAACCAGGGCCAGATCGCCGAAGCGCTCTCCGAGCCGGTGGGGACGATCGTCGAGGGCGTGCGGATCGCGCTCGAGAACACAGCGCCCGAGCTTGCCGCGGATATTTGTGACCAGGGGATCGTTCTGACTGGCGGGGGGGCCCTTCTCCAGGGGCTCGACGAAGTGTTGCGTGACGAAACCGGCCTTCCAGTGACCGTGGCCGACGACCCGCTCACCTGCGTCGCGCTCGGCACGGGCCGCGCGCTGGAGGAAGAGCAGTTCCGCGGCGTGCTCCAGACGGCCTAAAAAGGTCCTGAGCGGTGGCGACCGCGCGTCCCGGCTGGTCGCGGCGGGCCCAGTACGGGCTCTTCTTCAGCTTTCTTGCGGTCGTTGCCGGCATCATCGTCGGCGTCGTCCTTCTTACCCTTTCGCTGGTTGCCCCAAAGACATTCAACTCCGTCCGTGGCGTCGCTCTCGACGTGACCGGCCCAGTTGCCGGCGCGCTTCATGAAGTGGTCGCGACGGCCGAGGGCGTCTTCACCGGCGCCGGCAATTATTGGGACGCGGCCAGCCAGAATGCAGAACTAAAGCGACAGCGGACCGCGATGTTGCGGCGGATGGTCGAAGCCAAAGCGATCTTCCTCGAGAATCAACAGCTCAAGGCCACGCTCCAGCTTCGCGAACATGAGCGAGGCACCCTCGCGGTCGGCCGGATTGTCGGCTCATCGTTCAACAGCCCCCGCCGTTTCGCGATTCTTTCCGCGGGTACCCAGGACGGGGTGCGCATCGGCATGCCGGTGCGCTCACCGGATGGGCTGGTCGGGAGGATCATCGATGCAGGCGCGCTAGCTTCGCGCGTGCTCCTCGTGTCGGATCGTGCCAATATCGTTCCCGCGCGGTTGCTTCGCGGAGGCATTCCCGTGATCTCGCAGGGCCGCGGCGACGGCACCATCGACGTTCGCCCGCTCGAAGTCGGCCGAAATCCGTTCAAGCGCGGCGACATCATCATCACGTCCGGCACGGGTGGGTTGTATCCCCCACTGGTGCCGGTTGCGCGCGTTGTGAAGCTCGATGACGACGGTGCGATCGCCCTCCCCCTTGCAGATCCGGCGAACACCAGCTTCGCCATCGTCGAGCCGCCTTTCGAACCGGCAGCAGTGGCCGCCGAAAATGCAATGCCGGATTCGCCCTGATGGCTCGCACTGTCCTGACGGGCCGCGATCGGATCGGCCGCGACGCAGTGCCCTATGCGGCGCTTGTTCCTGCCGCGACGGTTGTCGCGGCCTCGTTCCTGTCGGCGCTTCCGATTGTCTCGATGAGCGGCTGGTATCCGGATTTCGGCTATCTCGTGTTCATCAGCTGGAGGCTGCTTCGAGCCGATCCCTGGCCCGCCTGGTGGGCCGCTCCGCTCGGCCTCGTCAACGACCTGTTCACCGGATATCCGGTAGGATTTTCAATTGCTTTGTGGGCCGCATCGATGCTGGTGCTCGATCTGATCGACCGTCGCACGATGTGGCGGGATTACTGGATTGAGTGGGTTCTCGCCGCCGTGTTGCTCACAATCGACGAATGGTTGCAATGGCGCCTTGCCGCGGTCGCCGGCGCGCGCGTGCCGTTCACGAAGATGTTGCCCGCCATCGCCATCTCGATCTGCATCTTCCCCTTGAGCGCGTGGCTCGTGTCGCGAATCGACGCGTGGAGACTCGGGCGATGAAGCACGTCCGCTTCACGAACGCACATCAGTCGATCGCCTTTTCGCGGCGGATGATGCTGCTCGGCGGCGCGCAAGCCGCGGTGGGGACGATGCTGATCGGCCGGATGGGCTGGCTCGCAATCGCGCAAAACGAGAAATACCAGCTGCTTTCCGAGAGCAACCGCGTCCAGCTTATCCCTGTGCCGCCTCGCCGCGGATGGATTATCGACCGTAACGGCAAGCCGATCGCGATCAACAAGGCGAGCTTCCGCGTCGACATCATTCCGCAGCAGATGGTCAAAGGACACGACGTCGTCAGCGACGTCGCAAAACTGATTCAGCTTCCGCCGGACGAAGTGGAGCGCATCAACCGCGAGCTCGCGGTGTCGCGCGGCTTCCAGCCGGTGTCGGTCGCCGACAACATTCCGTACGAGCAATATGCGGCGATCACCGTGCGCCTGCCGGAGCTTCCGGGCATAGCCGCGTCACGGGGTTTCACCCGCTTCTATCCGGCTGGTTCCGCGGTGGGTCAGCTCGTCGGCTATGTCGGCGCAGCCTCGGCGGCCGAATATGAGAAGGAAAACAAGAACCCTCTCCTCCTGATTCCCGGCGTCAAGATCGGCAAGGAAGGGCTTGAGAAAACGCTGGAATCAACGCTTCGAGGCGAGCCAGGGGGCCAGCGCGTCGAGGTCACCGCGCGCGGGAAGCTGGTCAAGGAACTCGACCCCAAGCCAGACCGCAGCGGCGGCACCGTTCAGCTTACGATCGACTCCGATCTGCATGAGTATGCGGCCCGCCGCATCGGCGACCAATCCTGCTCGGTCGTGGTCCTGGACGTTACTAATGGCGACATCCTGGCGATGCCGTCGATGCCCTCATTCGATCCAAATAATTTCTCCGACGGGATCAGCCAGAACGAGTGGAAGATGTTGTCAGACGACGATCATTTGCCGCTCGTCGACAAGGCATTGGAGAGCCTGTACCCCTCCGGATCGACGATCAAGCCATCGATGGCGATGGCACTGCTCAATGCCGGCATCGACCGCAAGCAGCGCGTCAATTGCACCGGCTCCTACCCTCTCGGCAACCACGTCTTCCACTGCGACAAGCGCCACGGACCGGTCGATATGGACGCAGCCATCGTCCACAGCTGCGACATCTATTTTTACGACATGTGCCGCCGGGTCGGCGCCGAAAAGCTCGCGCCGATGGTGCGCTCGATGGGCTTTGGTGAAAAGTTCGACCTGCCGTTCGACAATCAGCGCTTTGGGACGATCCCGGACCCTGAGTGGATGATGCGCAAATATCACCGGCAGTGGCAGACTTACGACACAATCAACATGTCGATCGGCCAGGGCATGGTGCTAATCAACCCCCTTCAACTGGCCGTGATGGCGAGCCGGCTAGCTACCGGACGGCGGGTGGTCCCGCGCCTGCTCAGGAACAAGCCGGTCGTGCCGCAGACACAGCTTGCGGTCGACGCCGATCATCTGAACTTCATCCGCAACGCCATGGCCGGCGTCGTCGATCACGGCACTGCCGCCGCAGCCAAGCTGCCGCTCGACGGAATTCAAATGGCCGGGAAGACGGGTACCGCGCAAACGCACCGCCTAAGCGACAGCGAACGCGGCAACTATACCGCCGCGCTGTGGAAGCTGCGCGACCACTCACTGTTCATGGGCTTCGTCCCCTTCGACAATCCACGCTACGCGGCTGCGGCAATTGTAGAGCACGGCGGCTTCGGCGCCGCGGTCGCCGCACCACTGGTTCGCGACACATTGCTATTCCTCTACGATAAACAGAAGGCGATCGCGTCGCTCCAGGCATTCGAGCAGAGCCTCGGCGGTACACTCGAGGAACGGCTCGCACGTAAGGCGGCCGCCTGGCGCAGTTCCAACGGCCTTCCCCCACTTCCGCCGAAGCAGGCATGATCACTTCTGCAATCATTCCTCGCCCGCTCGCACGGCTGCCCTGGCGCCTCATCTGGCTGGTCGCGGGCATCGCGAGTTTCGGCCTGATCGTACTCTATTCAGCCGCGGGCGGCTCGGCACAACCGTGGGCGCTGAAGCAGGGAATCGTATTCACCGGCTTTCTCGGCATCGCGATCGCGATGTCTTGGCTAAGTGAATCGACCATAAAATCGATCGCCTTTCCCCTCTACGGCGCAACTTTGATCATGCTGCTCAGCGTCGAAGCGCTGGGGTTCGTCAGCAAAGGCGCACAGCGGTGGCTCGACCTCGGACCGATCCGGCTTCAGCCATCGGAGTTCATGAAGCCTGCGATCGTGCTCACGCTCGCCCGCTTCTACGAGCTCGTCCCCGCAGCCGAAATCCGGAAGTGGCGCGCGATCTGGCCAGCGCTCTTGTTGCTCGGCGTTCCGGCCTTCCTGATCTTGGTCCAGCCGGATCTAGGTACCTGCATCATGGTGCTGCTGTGCGGCGTCACGGTGATGTTTCTTGCCGGTCTGCCATGGTGGGTGTTTGCCGCTCCCGCTGCAGCCGTCGCGGTCGCTGCGCCGATCGTCTACTCGATGATGCACGGCTATCAGCGCAAGCGTATCGACGTGTTCCTGGATCCGGAAAGCGATCCCCTCGGCGCCGGCTACCACATTGCGCAATCGAAGATCGCGATCGGCTCGGGCGGCATTTGGGGCAAGGGCTTCCTCCATGGGAGTCAGAGCCATCTCGATTATCTGCCGGAGGGCCACACCGATTTCGTCTTCGCTACAATGGCGGAGGAATGGGGGTTGGTCGGCGGCGTCTTGCTGATCTTCGCCTTTGCCGCCGTAATCCGCTGGGGAATGAAGGTCAGCTCAAACGCCCGCACCCGCTTCGCCCAGCTTGCCGCGGCCGGTCTGTCGGCAACGATCTTTTTCTACGTCGCCATCAATCTGATGATGGTGATGGGTCTCGCGCCCGTGGTCGGCGTTCCCCTGCCCCTCGTCAGCTTCGGCGGATCGGCGGTCATGACCGTGATGCTATGCCTCGGCTTGCTCATGGCGCTCGAACGGCACCAGCGGACGGTTTCGCGTCTCACCTAGCCGCTTGAAATCGCACTGTTGCGTACCACCTAAGCCCATGCTACCGGCGCCGCCGCTCCAGAGCGCACTGACGCGGCCGGAGCATCCGCCTCACGGCAGTGGACGCATAGCTCAGTTGGTAGAGCAGCTGACTCTTAATCAGCGGGTCCTAGGTTCGAGCCCTAGTGCGTCCACCATTCTTTTCAGGGCACTTGGGCGAAGACGCAATACACGTGACTTTGTAAGAGTATCACGGGGTGAGCACAGCTCGTGACAAGAAGTGGATATTAGAAGCCCAGCGGGCACGGCTGGAAAGCGAATAGATCCGCCCTTACTGCAGCGGTGTCGGCAACCGCTCCTAGCTCAACTGGATAGAGCGCCGGGCTTCGAACCCGGAGGCTGGGGGTTCAAGTCCCTCGGAGCGGGCCACCCGGTTATGTCCGCAATGGGTGTAAAGCGGACATTGGCGTTTTCGCCGACGTGGTCGGACACTCTGTGAGGTGGCACTCGGCGGAAATGGCGTGCGCTAAACGCCGAAATCGAGATAGATGGGAAGCGGCGCAGCGGCGAGAGCGGCTTTGCCCTCAGCAGGCGTGACCGGTCGACCTAGCTTTCGCTCGGACTTGGCGATCTGCAGCTTCTCCCAAAGTTCAGTGAGGATGAGGTCCCCCTCCCGGATCTTGGCGAAGCGATAATTCAGAAGGTTCTCGGCGAGGCCAAGGTCGCCCGAGTTGATTGCGGCCTGGGCGCGGGCGAGGCGGATCCGCTCGTCGGCCGCGGCTTCGGGCGGCAGCCGCTTCAGGAAGGCCGCGAGCGCATCGAGACGCTGGTTCTTTTGCATCCATACCACGATCTCGACGGCGAGCCGGCCCGGGGCTTGTCCAGAGTCCCAGGCGCGCAGGTAAAGGCGCTCTGCCTCGTTAGGCGTATCGGCGAGCAGCGCCAGGTGCCGGAGCGCGAGGTAGGTCTGGCGTTTCTCCAGCGAGCGGCTGAGATAGGCCTTGGCCTCACCGCGCGCTTCGCGATCGATGGCGATGACGCCGAGCGCCAGGGCATGAAGCCAGGTCTCGCCATGCGTTTCAGCGGAATTCAGAAGGGTGGCGCGCCAGCGGTCGCCACCAACCCAGCTCTCGGGCAGGCCCGCGAGCGTCGCCTCGGAGAAGCGGCCGGTGCGCGCCAGCTCTTCCCAAGGGCGCTCCGCGTCGCCGCCCACCGCGAAATCGAGGCCTGCGGCGACGGGCTTGCCGGTCAGGACTTGATGAAGCTCGCCCCAGCGGGTGCCAGCATTCAGACGTCGCGAGAGCGGACGTGAAGCCTGGGTTCGGAGCCACGCGTCATGGCCTCCCAGATCAGCGGTGGGGACGCGCGCGTCGAGCGCCTTACGTGCGGCGGCGCAAGCCTTGTTGAAATCGGGATCGTGGCCAGCCTTTGCATCGAGGGCGATCGGCGCGAAGCACTCGGTCCATTCGAGCGAGCTGCCTCCGGCGATCCGGAAATCCTGGGCCTGGGACGGGGCGATTCCGGACTGGATCTCGACGTAGTCGCCGCGCCCGGGAAGCGACAGGAAGTCCATCCAGTGCTTTCCGCCCGGGGTGTTCCCCCAATACCAAAACTTCCGCCCGCGCATCTCGGGCGTCGCGGTCTGCATCAGCCCCTGGCCCTTCGGATCGAGCGCCATCAGCCAAAGACGGTCGGCTCCCGGCTTGCGGAAGAACAGGGAGCGGGCGTGTGGCCAGGTCCCCGGATAGCTCGCGTCCCGCGAGAAACCTTCCATGTTCGGGAAGGGGAAGTGTATCGGGCGGCCCGACGCATCGAAATTGGCCTCATGATCCATGCTGTAGTCGGCCGGAGCCAGCACCCGCAGGCCTGGAGTGAAGGCGACGGCGGTGTTGGTCCACCAGTAGAACGGCCGCTCCTCGGCGTTGGGATTGACGATCCGTCCATGGACGAACAGGCGGTCGTCGCCTTCCGGCAGGAACAGGTCGACTTGCCACGAGCCTTCGCGGATGCGATCGAACTCGTAAAGGCGCAGGATCGGCCCGCGGTCAGTCTCGACCACGCCGCAGAAGACGGGGCTGCAGG
>JBEDUM010000015.1:0-14322 GCA_040414585.1 Sphingomicrobium sp.
TCCTTCTCGCGGATGCGCTCCGTCCGGTGCTGGAGGCCGGGGTAGGTCTTGATCGCGTCGAAGATCTGATCGGTCGTGAGTCCAATGCGAAGTTCTAGGCAGGCGTTGTAGGCTGCCCACACGTTCTGAGCATTGTGCGGGCCCTGTAGTGCGGGCCATTCCGATTGGTGTGACCAGGTCGTCGCCCCCGGCAAGGCAGAAACGAAACTGGCGCCTCCCGGACGATCGAGCAGGAACTGTTCGATCGCTGGATCGTGGACGGCAATGACAGGTTTGTGATCGCGCGATTGCATCTGAAACAAGCGCAGTTTCGATGCCGCATAGGCTTCAAAGCTCTCATACCGATCGAGATGATCGGGCGTGATGTTGAGCAGCACCGCGACGTCGCAGTCGAGGCTCTGGGTCAGGTCGATCTGGTAGCTCGAAAGCTCGAGCACATAGACGCCGCCTTCGGGCAGCGGGTCCTGCGCGAGGATCGGCAGGCCGATGTTGCCGCCCATCGTCGTTGGCACGCCCGCGGTCTTGAGGATGTGGTGGACGAGCGCGGTCGTGGTCGACTTGCCGTTGGTGCCGGTGATGCCGACGACCTTGTGCGGCGGAAGCTCGGGCCGGGCGCGGGCGAACAACTCGATGTCGCCGATGATCTCGACGCCGGCCTCGCGGGCACGCTGGGCGATCGGATGGCGGTTGAGCGGCAGCCCCGGCGTGACGACCAGACTGTCGAATTGGTTGAGGTCTGCTTCGTTCAGGTTCGCAATTTCTGTTCCCCGGCGTAGGCCAGGGTCCAAGACAGCCGGAACGGCTGCTTCGCTGCCGCCTGGGCCCCGGCCTTCGCCGGGGAGCAGTCTGTCATCCCACGCGGTCACTTTCGCGCCGCTCGCAAGCAGTGCCTCGGCGGTCGCGAGACCCGACCGCGCAAGCCCGTACACCGCATAATGCTTGCCCGCGAAGGCGCGCGCCGTGATCACCTCAGCTTTAGGGTCGCGAGACCGGCGAGCGCGAGCACGAAGCTGATGATCCAGAAGCGGATCACGACGGTCGGCTCGGACCAGCCGAGATGCTCGAAATGGTGGTGGATCGGCGCCATCAGGAAGACGCGCTTCCCCGTGCGTTTATAGACCGCGACCTGGATCACGACCGAAAGCGCCTCGACCACGAACAGGCCGCCCACAATCGCCAACACGAACTCGTGGTGCGTCGCGACGGATACAGCGCCGAGCGCTCCGCCAAGCGCGAGACTTCCAGTGTCGCCCATGAAAACCGCCGCGGGTGGCGCGTTGAACCATAAGAACGCAAGGCATGCGCCCACGATCGCCAGGAGCAACACTGTAAGGTCGCCAACCCCGAGCACGTGCGGGATTCCGAGGTAATTCGCGAAGCGCGCGTTGCCGACGAGGTAGGAGATCAGCAGGAAGGCGATCGAAGCGATCACCACCGGCATGGTGGCGAGGCCATCAAGCCCGTCGGTCAGGTTCACGGCATTGCCGAACGCGACGATCACGAATGCGCCAAAGACAATGTAGAACCAGCCGAGGTCGATAACCGTTTCCTTGATGAACGGGAGGTGCAGGCCGGTGCCGCCCGTCCGCACCATCAGCCAGGTCGCGACACCGGCGATCAGGAATTCCAGGATCAGGCGCGTCTTGCCCGACAGGCCGGCATGATGCGCTTTCTTCACCTTGTCATAATCGTCGAGCCAGCCGATCAGCCCGAAGCCGGCGGTCACCAGCAGGCATGCCCAGACGTAGATGTTCGTCAGGTTCATCCACAGCAGCACGGAGATAGAGACCGAGGTCAGGATAAGGAGGCCGCCCATGGTCGGCGTTCCGCGCTTCGCCAAATGGCTTTGAGGCCCGTCGGTGCGGATCGGCTGGCCCTTGCCCTGCTTCACCCGCAACCAGCTGATGAACTTGGGGCCGATCAGCAGGCCGATCAGAAGTGCGGTCGCGCTCGCCGCGCCGGCGCGGAAGCTGATGTAGCGGATGAGATTGAAGACGCCAGGAAAGCCGAGCTGCTCGGCGATTACGTAGAGCATGGCTGCCCCTTCACCATGCGATCCACCAGCTTCGCAAGCCCAACCGAATTCGAAGCCTTCACCAGCACTGCGTCGCCCGACCGGATGCGATGCATCAGCCGATCCGTGGCTTCATCGACGCTGGAAACGAGATCCAGGGAAATCTTGCCGATCACCTGCTCGGCGAGCGGGCGCATCTCCTCACCGATTAGGATGAGCTCGTCGACATGGGCGTTCATGACTGCCGAAGCGAGAGCCGCATGCAGCGTGTCGCTATGCGCGCCCAGCTCACGCATCGGCCCCAGAACAGCGATGCGGCGAGTCGCCTCCGGCTCGGCACCGAGACTCTTGAGCGTCGCCGCCATGGAAGCAGGATTGGCATTGTAGCTCTCGTCGATCAGCACCGCTTCGCCGTCTTCGAGCTCGATCCGGTGCCGCTCCCCGCGCCCCTTAAGGCCGCCAAGGTCGGCCAGCGCCAGGCCCGCCAACGCCACGTCGGCGCCGACCGCTTCGACGGCGGCGAGCACGGCCAATGAGTTGGTCACCCAATGCTCCCCTGGCTGCGAGATGGTGTAGGTGAGCTCTCGCTCGAGCAGCGCGGCGCTGATCAGGCTTCCGCCGCCTTCGGCTGCCACCGCATGGACCGCGTGGACGTCGGCGTCGCCGCCGCCGAACGTGATGATCCGGTGTGCTTGGCGCCGGGCCGCCTTCACGAGCCGGTCTCGATGGGGCGTGTCATTGGGAACAATGGCGGTCCCGTTCGGCTCGAGCCCTTCGAATATCTCCGATTTTGCATCGGCGATCGCCTCCTCAGAGCCGAGATTTTCGATGTGCGCCGGGGCGATCGCGGTGATCACGGTGACATGCGGCCGGACCTGCGCCGTCAATGCACGGATCTCGCCAGCATTGTTCATGCCCATTTCGAGCACCGCGAACTTCGCGTCCCGCGGCATGCGCGCGAGGCTGAGCGGCACGCCGGTATGGTTGTTGTAGCTCTTTACTGAACGATGAACCTTGCCCGGCCGGTTGCGGTCGAGCGCGGCATAAAGCGCTTCCTTGGTGCTGGTTTTCCCGACCGAACCGGTCACGCCAACGACGATCGCTCCGCTGCGCTGGCGCGAAGCACGGCCAAGCGACTGGAGCGCCGCGAACGTATCCTCGACCAGCACATGCGGCCCGTTGACCGGGTGAGACACGACCACCCCGGCCGCGCCCGCGGAAAAAGCGGCATCGACGAACTTGTGACCGTCGTGAACCGTGCCCGGCATTGCGACAAACAGGTCGCCGGGGCCGACTTCGCGACTGTCGAAGGTCACGCCCGTGATTTCGAACGGCTCGCTAGCCGTTCCGCCGGTCGCGGCGGCAATCTCGTCGCTCGTCCAGAGCACGCTCATGCGGCGCACTCCCGGGCCACCAGCGCGTCATCGAAGGGAAGCACGCGGTCGCCGATGATCTGCCCGGTCTCGTGGCCCTTGCCGGCGACGAGCACGATGTCGCCGGTGCGAGCGATCCGGATTGCTTCAGCGATCGCTTCGCGGCGGCCGGGCACTTCAGTAGCGCTCGGCGCGCCGACCATGATGGCGGCGCGGATAACCGCCGGATCTTCGCTGCGCGGATTATCGTCGGTGACGATCACGATGTCGGAGAAGCGGGTCGCGACGGCGCCCATTTCCGGCCTTTTGCCCTGGTCGCGGTCTCCGCCCGCGCCGAAGACGGTGATGAGCCGCCCTTCGACGTGCGGCCGGAGCGCGGCGATCGCCGCTTCGAGCGCGTCCGGCGTGTGCGCATAGTCGATGTAGACGGGGACACCGGCGCGGCTGATCACCGCGCGCTCAAGACGTCCGCGAACTGGCGCAACCCGCTGCATGGCGGAGAAGGTTGCGCTCCACTCGCCTCCTGTCGCCAGCACCAGGCCAGCGGCGGTCAGCACGTTCGACGCCTGGTATGCGCCGATGAGCGGGAGGGCGAGCCGATACGGCTTGTCGCCATGCTCGAGCATCAAAGTCTGGCCCAGAGCGGTCGGCGTCTGTTCGACAAGACGGATCGTCTCGCCCTTGCGGCCAACGGTCAGCAGCTCATGCCCGGCCCGCCGTGCGCGTTCCATCACCTCGTCAGACTTGGGATCGTCGGTCCAGATCACGGCCCGCTTGCCGGGCGCAACCAGCTCCTCAAGGAGCCTCATCTTAGCCTCGAAATAAGCGTCCATCGTACTGTGATAATCGAGGTGGTCGCGGCTGAAGTTCGTGAAAGCGACGGCAGTGAGCGGCACCCCTTCGGCACGATGCTGATCGAGGCCATGGCTCGACGCCTCATAGGCGACGTGGGTCATGCCCATGCGCTTCAGGCCAGCCATGTTGTTGAGGAAGGTCACGATGTCAGGTGTTGTCAGGCCCGTCTTCACCTGATCGTCAGACGTCGTCACGCCCAGCGTCCCAATGGACGCCGAGCGGTGCCCCAACATGCGCCAGATTTGCCGCGTCATCTCGACCGTCGACGTCTTGCCGTTCGTGCCGGTCACCGCGACGACGGTCTCGGGATAGGGCGCGTAGAATTTTGCTGCGAGTTCAGCGAACAACCGGCGGGGATGCGCGTCCGCCAGATGCGGCACGCGCTCGACCATTGCCTCCGGCCTTGCAACGACGGCGACAGCGCCGCGATCAACAGCCTGGCCTATGAAATCCTCGCCGTTGAAGACTGCCCCCTTAAACGCGCCGAACACGCTTCCGCGCGCGACCTTGCGATGGTCGATGGCAAAGCCGGTCACTTCGGAATCGGAATCGAGCTCGGCGATATCCCGCAAGTTCAAGTCGTTCAGTCCTTTTTCGTGTCTTGCTTTGCGTTCTGAACAAACGGGAGGACCTCGTTCATATTGGGTTCGCGGCTCATGTCTGGCGCAATTCCGAGCATGGGCGCGATTCGGCTTACGGTCCGGCTCACGACCGGCGCAACGTTCCAGCCGGCCGTCGTGAAGCCATAAGTATCCTTGGTCGCTTTGGGTTCATCAAGCATGACGACGATCACATAGCGCGGGTCATCCATTGGGAACACACCCGCGAAGCTCGTGATGTTGATGGTCTGGCTATAGTGTCCGTTGATCAGCTTTTGGGCGGTGCCGGTCTTCCCTCCCACCCGGTAGCCCGGCGCATCAGCCTTCTTGCCCGTACCCTTCAGCACGACCAGCCGCAAAAGCGAGCGCATGCGATAGCTCGTATCGGAAGAGAATACGCGCCGTCCGGCCTGCAGCGGATGGCCGGGCCCGATCTTCAGGATGGTTGGCGGATGATAGATGCCGTCGTCGAACAGGGTGGCATAGCCCATCGCTAGCTGCAGCGGCGCAACGGCGATGCCCTGGCCAAAGCCGATCGTCATCGTCTCGAAGGGACCCCAGCGCGAGCCGGGGGTCAGGGGTCGGCCGCGTTCTTTCAGCTCGACCTCGACCCTATCGAGGAAGCCCATTTTCTTGAGCCACGCCTTTTGCCGCTCGGTGCCAAGCTGATCCGCGATCTGCGCCATGCCGATATTGGAGCTCTCCATCATGATCTCGGCGACGGAGCATTGCCGGCCGAATGGATGCGTGTCGTGGACATTATGCCCGTAAACCGAGAGCACCTGCGGACAATTGTAGATCTGACCGGGCCCGCGCACGACGCCGGAGTCCAGCGCCATCGCAAGCGTGAACGGCTTGAAGGTCGAACCAAGCTCGAAGACGCCCAAGGTCGCTCGGTTGAACATCTGGTCCGGCGTCGCCTGCCCCGGCGCGTTCGGGTTCATCGCCGGCAGCGAGGTCATGGCCAGGATCTCGCCGGTGTGGACGTCCAGGACGACGCCTGCCGCTCCGATCGCGGAGAATTGGGTCATCGCATCGCCAAGCTCATGCTCCAGCGCCTGCTGAATGCGGCTTGAGACCGACAGCACGAGCGGATTGCCGCGTGTCGCCGGGTTCGACAGATATTGATCGAACGCGCGTTCGGCGCCGGCCGCACCGTGGCCGTCGATGTCGGTGTAGCCGAGCACATGTGCGGCGAGACTCGTCTGCGGATAGAGACGGTCAGGCTCGCGCTCGATTGCGAGGCCCGGCTCGCCGATTGCGTTGACGGCCTCAACGAGCGCAGGCGGGGCGCGTCGCCTCAGGTAGAAGAACGGCTTCCCTGATTTGAGCAGCGCGAAATATTGCTCCTCCGTCTTTTCCGGCATGAGCTGAGCGAGCTGGCGAGCAAGCGCGAGCTTGTCGCCGATCACCTTCGTCGGGTGTACGGCGATGGTCCATGCGTCGATCGTCCTCGCCAGTGGCTCGCCGTCGCGATCGACGATGTCGCCGCGGTCGGGAATCAGGGCCGTGAGGCCTTCTTTGCGGCCGGCATGGTCGCCGAACGCTGCCAGCCAGAGAATCCGAAGCGCAATCAGCGCAATCACACCCGCATAGACCAGCATGCCGAACATCAGGCGCTGGTGCATCAAGGCAAGGATTTGGCGGCGCTGCCCGACGAGTCGGAGCCGCTCGGGCCGTGGCGCGACGAGAGCGGGCGTCGGGGCGTTCATCGGCCGGTATGCAGGTCCTTGGAAGTTTTGCTGGGCGAAATCTTGGACGAATGCCTCTCCGGAAGCGGAGCGAGCGGATCGACCTTTGCAATGCGAACTGGCTTTGTCACCGGTTTCGCAAGTGCAACCGTCGGCTTATCCACGATTTTTCCGTGTTGGGCGGCCGCGAGGCCCGGCTTATCCACGGGTTTTATTGATGCCGGCTTGGCCGTCGTGACCGGCTTCTTCGTGGACTTGTCCCTCAATTGGGGGCCGGCCGTCAGGGGCGTTGCGGCGGCCGGCTTTTCCGGGACCTCGCGCGTCTCGGTTTTCAGGGTTTCCGAATTGAGTGTTTCAGTCTTGAGGCTGGCCTCATGAATCAGCACCGTGGGAGGAGTGCCCGCCGGAGCGCCGGCATCATCCATCTCGGCCACGCCAAGGGGGGCCTTCTGGGGCTCAGGCGCAGGCGCTGAAGCCAGCACAACCGGCGCACGGAAGTCGATCTGATGCTGCGGCTGAGTGAGCTTCGCGAGCTCGAAGCTGCCACGCAGGAACTGATCCGCCTGAGGCGCGGACATTGCGAGGACGCTCGCGTTCCAGCGCTCGAGCTGGGCGAGGCGGCCGCGCGTTCCGATCTCGGTCTGGAGGACGCGAAGGTCGCGCTGGGCAAGAACGATCTTCGTTTCGACATCTTCGAGCGAAGCGCGCTCCGATGCGACGCGCAGTGACACGAGATAGCAGCTGAGCGCGGCGCCGGCGCAGCTGGCGACCATGAACAGCGAACGGAAGCTCCTGCCGCTCATTGTATCCTTCCCTTCCATGCTGGTGCGGACGTTCGGACCGCGCTCCTCAGGCGCGCCGAGCGTGCACGGGGATTCGCGGCCAGCTCGCGCTCCGTCGGGGAAACCGGCTTGGCGACCCGCTCGAACGTCGGGGTGTGCGGATCGACAAGTGCAGGACGGTGGCGCGAACCGGCCGGCGTTCCTCCGCTGCGTTCGCGAAAGAAGCGCTTCACAATTCGGTCTTCGAGACTGTGAAAGGTGACGACAGCGAGCCGGCCGCCGGGCCTCAGCGCGCGCTCGGCTGCTTCCAAGCCTTGCTCCAGCTCGTCGAGCTCGGCGTTCAGGTGAATGCGGACTGCCTGGAAGGTACGGGTCGCGGGATCGCTCTTCTGTCCCTGCCGGAATCCGCCCGCCCGCCGGACTATCGCGGCGAGTTCGCCCGTCCGCTCAATGGGACGTGCGGCAACAATGGCGCGGGCGATCGCCCGGGCGCGCGGCTCCTCCCCATAGTCGCGCAGGACCCGGGCGATCTCGGCCTCATCGGCCGTGTTCAGGAACTCGGCGGCGGTCAGGCCGGACTTGCTCATGCGCATGTCGAGCGGACCGTCGGCCGAGAAGGAAAAGCCGCGGTCCGCCCGATCGAGCTGCATCGAGGACACGCCGATATCGAGAGCAATGGCGTCGACCTGCCCGATGCCTCGTTCAGCCAACACTCGGTCCATCAGGCTGAAGCGTTCGTTGAGAAGCGTGAGACGCGGGTCCGGGACGAGCGATCCACCCGCCTCGATCGCATCGGGGTCGCGATCGAAGCCGATCACTCGTCCCGCCCCCGCAGAGAGCATGGCGCGCGTGTAGCCGCCCGCTCCGAAAGTGCCGTCCACCGCCGTTTCGCCGCCATGGAGGGCAAGCGCGGCGATCACTTCGTTGACCAGCACCGGCACGTGTGGGGCCGTGTTTGCACCGGTGCTGGTCACGACTGGCCTCGCTCTTCGAGGCGGAAACGGGCGATGTCCTTGAGGTCCTCGGGAATTCGCGGATCGTCGAGGAGAAGCTTCGGGCTCCAGATCTGGAAGGTCTCGCCGGTACCGAGAAAAAGGGCGAGCTCGCCGATCTGACCCTTGCGGCGCATCATCGGGGGCATGAGGATGCGGCCGGAACTGTCGTACGGGACCTCTTCGGTCGCAGCGAAGGCCATCAGGTTGCGCTGCTGATATTCGAGCTGCGCGTCGGGGTTGGTCTCTTCCTTTTCAAGCAGCCGCTCGAGCTTGGCGTGCTTCAGCGCCGCGTAGGCGGGATCGTAAGCGCTGAGGCAGGGGAAGGCTTCATGCTTGGCCAACACTACGGTGCGGGCATCGCCGCGACGTTCAATGACGGTGCGCAGGAATGAGGGGATGGACACGCGGCCCTTTCCGTCGACCGCGTTCAAAGCGCTGCCCTGAAACAGATGCTCTAGCGCCGCCACTTCAACTCCCCGTTCGCAGCGCGCGAGCCACCGACCACGGGCGCGCATCGTCATGCGCGAACCGCGTCAGGTCCGAAACAATGGGTTAGCCCCGCGCTACAGCCTCTGTTGGTAACTCAGAGCTGCTCGGGATACAATGGGATTTTATGGGATTTTATGGGTAGATCGTGGGAAATGGCGGAATTCTGCGGCTAATTACGGGGTCGGCGACGCAGCTCGTTCGTAGAATGTTCTGGTTGTCCACCCTGTGGATAAGTCTGTGTTTTTCCGAATCGGAGAGAATCACTTCGATTCAAGCCTGGCAAGTTCGTTGAGAACGGCGTCGAGATTGAGCGCGCCGCTTTTTCCGAGATCCGCGACATTCAATAGGTCTGCGTCGGCAACAATGGTGGCACGACCTTCGCCCATGAGACAGTGGGCGACGAGTCGGTCCGAACTGATTTCGCAGAGGCCGCTCAGATTCCCCGGTGAAAGTGTCAATACGTCGTGACCACCGAGTTCCCGAACTTCCGGGCCGCGCTTGGGCGGCGCACCGAGCCTGAGACCCCAATGCGCGAGGAGTCCCGTATCCATGAACATCGGGGGCGCGCGTAGCGGATCGCCGAGCGGCCGCGAGCTTGGCCATTCGAGCATGGGGTCCGCGAAAAGGAGGACGCGCCCACCCCGCCGCACCCAGGCGTCGAGCGCTACTAGGTCTTCGGCGGGTTGCGCGAGCGGGTGCGCCATCAGGAGCAGGCGTGCCTGGCCGAGTTCCTTCTCGTCCGTGACACTGATCGGCAGCACCCGATACCGGCTGTCGAGTGCTTTCAGGGCGGGTGAGCCGCCGCCCTGAATGGAGAACTGCTCGTTGAAGACGAGCGGCAGGCTGGTGAGAAGAAGCAGGACCGGGCGTCGCGTCGGCGGACGTGGCGCCGCCCAATCCGATTCACGCTGTTGGAGAGTGAAGGCGAGCGCCGCCGCAGCAACTAGTACCGCGGCGACGAAGAGCAGCGCGCGCAGCCGCGCGCCCGTCATTTCTGTTTCGCAGCAGCGCTGTTATTGCTCTGTTCGGAAGAGCCGGGCGCGACCCCGAGTTCAGCGAGTGGTTCGCTCGGTTCGTTACTGACAGCCTGGGTGGCGGCATTGACCGTGTCGTCGCGGCTCGCCTTGCTGATGATCGAACCCAAAAGCACCACGAGAAAGGCAAAGGCCAAACCCGTGAGACCGTATCGGATGCGCTGCGCGCTGCTGCCGGCCTGTTGGGGCATCGTCATCGACAAAGCTATGTCCCACTTCGACAATATGCAAGAACATGCCCTTGACGGTTAATACTGCTGTGGCGCAGGGGCACAGCATGACTCGCACCCCACTGCTCATCACGCTTGCCGTGGCCGCAGCGCTAGCCGGCTGCAGCAAGGAGAACCACACGATCGTTGCCGGACCTGACGGCGACGAGGCCAACCAGACCAATGTCGCGACCAACGCTCCGGTTGCGCTTCCGCCGTCGATCGCTTCCAGCAAGTCGTATCGCTGCGCGGACAACTCGATCGTATTTATCGACTGGATGTCGGACGGCACCGCTCACGTAAAGATGAAGCGGGACGCGGTAGGCACTCCCGTTGCGCCTGGCGATCTGAAAGGCGATCCGACTTCCTCGTCGATCACCTTCAAGGGCCAGGTCTGCAAAGCCTGAACATTCGTCTGATTTATCCCTTGCGGCCTGCGAGGCTTCCGGGCCGCAGGGGATGACTTTGCATGCAGCTTAGCAGGCGCGCGTTCACGGGCGGGGCGGTCAGCTTCGTTCTCGGCAGCCAGCTCAGCGTCAAGGCGCTTGCGCAAGCTAGGTCGGAAGTGGATGCAGCGGTCGCGGCAATCCGCGCATATGGTCAAGCGCATCTCGCTTATTTCAATCTGCCCGCGCTGACGGTCGGCGTCACGACCCCCGACGGATTCGCCACCGTGCTAAACTTCGGCTTCGCGAATAGAGATGCGCGAACGCCGATCGGGCCGGACACGCTGTTCCAGATCGGCTCGATCAGCAAGTCGATGACCGCGACCTTGATCCACCAATTTGCCGCGCAAGGCAGGGTCAGCCTAAGCAGCCGCCTGAGCGGCCTCATGCCCGCAATTCCACTCCCGCGCGGCAACGTGATCACGCTGCAGCATTTGCTCGACCATACGGCGGGCCTGGCTGACAGCCCGCCGCTCTTCTCGGACGGCGGACTGTGGGCGGCCTACCCGCCCGGAGCCCACTGGCACTATTCGAACACGGCCTACAATATCCTGGGCAAGCTAGCCGAGCAGCTCGGCGGCAAACCCCTCGACCAGCTGCTAGGCGAACGCATCTTCGGGCCGCTGGGAATGACTCGCACTAAGGGCGCGATCATAGGCCCTGACCGGTTCCACTACGCGCAGGGCTATGAAGCCGCGGACCAGACGGCGGTGTTTGCATGGGGAGTACCGCTCGCGCCCGCGCCGTGGGTGGACGTCACGACCGGAGAGGGGAACGTCGCGTCGACGGCGGAAGACATGACGCGCTTCATGCGCTGGCTCGCCGACGCGGTTCGGGGGCGCGGAGGCCTTGGCCTTTCGGCGGGGCAAGCACGATACTTCACCGCACATGCCATGCCCAGCGACACCCCGGGAATGAGTTACGGCAATGGATTGATGCACGTCAGGAACGGCGCGCGCTCGTACCTCCATCATACCGGGGGCATGGTCAGCTTCTCATCGTCCTTCCATGTCGACGTCGCGAGCGGGGTCGGTGCTTTCGCCAGCACTCCATTCAGCGCGTTCGCGGAGTTCCGACCCCGGCTTCTGTCGCGCTTCGCCGTCGACGCGCTAACCGATGCGATGTCGGGCCGAGCCCTGCCCGCGCCACCGTCGCTCGATATACCGCTGCCCAGCCCCGCGAAATATATCGGCAAATATGTGGGACCGAACGGCTCGTTCGAGGTTCGACACGGCAGCCCGCTGGTCATCGTCGCGGACGGCCAATCGGTGGCGCTTCAGCCCTGGGGCGGGAATATATTTCGAACGACGCATCCGTCGTTTCGACAATTCTCGCTGATGTTCGAGGGGCCGAAGAACGCGATCACCGGCGCAAGCTGGGGTCCGTCGAGCTTCGTGCGCGAAGGTTCCGGCGGTCATCTGCCGACGTCAAACCCCGCGCTGAAGCCGCTCACTGGACGCTACGTGAACGACAGCCCGTGGCTTGGCACGAACATTGTGGTCGAGCGAGGCGGGAAGCTTTGGATCGGCACCGAGACGCCAATGACGAAAATCGCTGACAATCTCTGGCGCATCGGCGAGGACAGCTGGTCGCCCGAGCGCGGCTCGTTCGCGAACTTCATCGGCGGACGCCCGCAGAACTTCATCTTTTCAGGCGAGAAGTTCCACCGCCACGATATCTGAACTGCCGCACTCGGACGGGCCGGCGTTATACCGTCTCTGCCTGCTGCTGCTTCTGGCTACGCGCCATCCGCTCCGCGAACTGCTCGGGCGGCACATCCTCGACATGCGTGGCGATGTTCCACTTGTGCCCGAAAGGATCGGTCAAGGTGCCCATCCGGTCGCCCCAGAACTGATCCGCAACCGCCATCGTCTCCTTCCCGCCTGCCTGGATCGCTTTCTTGAAAGCCGAATCCACATCGTCGGTGTAGATGACCAGGCCCACCGTGGTGCCGCCGCGGGACTTCGGGCCAAGATTGCCGTGGTCGGGGAATTCGTCATTCAACATGATCCGCGTGTCGCCGATCTGCAGTTCGGCATGGCCGATCTTGTCTCCCATCGGCAGTCGCGAAATCTCTTTTGCGCCGAACGCCTGCTTGTAGAAATCGATCGCCTGTGCGCCGTTATCGACAGTGAGGATCAGGTTGACGTTGTGATACCCGTCAGGAATTGGCTTGGTCATGGCTTGCTCCGTAAGTTCGGAACCCCTCCGGCGCCGCCCCGATACTGCTGTCGCCGGAGTCGCTCCAAACCCGCCCGTCGAATGCTGGCGGCGCTTCGCCGACAACGCTAAGGGCCGCCCATGGAAGTCCTGGACGCCCCCCGCATCACTCCTGAAATGGTCGCAGAGCATGGCCTTAGCGACGAAGAATATCAGCGCATCTTGAAGGCGCTCGGCCGTGAGCCGAACCACGTCGAGCTTGGCATCTTCTCGGTGATGTGGTCGGAACATTGCAGCTACAAGAGCTCGCGCGTCCACCTGAAGAAGCTGCCGACCGAGGCACCATGGGTGATCCAGGGCCCGGGCGAAAATGCCGGCGTGATCGACATCGGCGACGGCGACGCGGCGATCTTCAAGATGGAGAGCCACAACCACCCCTCGTACATCGAGCCCTACCAGGGCGCGGCGACGGGCGTCGGCGGGATCCTCCGCGATGTGTTCACCATGGGCGCTCGGCCCGTTGCGAACATGAACGCGCTTCGGTTCGGCCGGCCTGACCATCCAAAAACGCGGCACCTCGTCGCGGGCGTGGTCGCGGGGATTGGCGGCTACGGCAATTGCGTGGGCGTGCCGACCGTGGGTGGCGAAGTCAATTTCGATGCGGCCTATGACGGAAACATCCTCGTCAACGCCATGACCGTCGGCGTCGCGAGGACCGACAAGATTTTCTACTCGGCCGCGTCCGGCATTGGGAACCCGATCGTCTATGTAGGTTCGAAGACCGGGCGCGACGGGATCCACGGCGCGACTATGGCATCCGCCGACTTCGGCGAGGACAGTGAGGAGAAGCGCCCGACGGTCCAGGTCGGCGACCCGTTCACCGAGAAGCTGCTGATCGAAGCGTGCCTCGAGCTAATGGCGACGGACGCAATCGTCGCGATCCAGGACATGGGCGCGGCCGGCCTCACCAGCTCGTCAGTCGAAATGGCGTCCAAAGGGGGCGCGGGCATCCGGCTCGACATGAACAAAGTGCCGTGCCGCGAAATTGGCATGACGCCTTACGAGATGATGCTCTCGGAGAGCCAGGAGCGCATGCTCATGGTGCTGAAGCCCGGCCTCGAGGCCGAGGCGGAGGCGATCTTCCGCAAGTGGGAGCTGGACTTCGCGGTGATCGGCGAGGTGACCGACACCGGCCACATGGTGCTCGAATTCGACGGCGAGGTGGTGTGCGACATCCCGCTCGGCCCGCTGGCAGACGAGGCGCCCTGCTACGAGCGGCCCTACGCGATACCCAAGGCGCCCGAGCCGCTGACCGACGTTCCCGAGAGCACCAACATCGCGGCCGATCTCCTGAAGCTGATGGCCTCGCCCAACCTCGCGAGCCGCCGCTGGGTATGGGAACAGTACGACCAGTCGGTCGGAGCGGACACGGTCCAGCGCCCCGGCGGCGACGCGGCCGTGGTGCGCGTCCACGGGTCGAAGAAGGCGCTGGCGATCACCACCGACTGCACTCCACGCTACTGCTACGCTGACCCGGTCGAGGGCGGGAAGCAGGCGGTCGCCGAGGCTTATCGCAACCTCTGCGCAGTCGGCGCGAAGCCGCTTGCGATCACCAACTGCCTTAACTTTGGCAACCCGCAGCGGCCCGAGATCATGGGCCAGTTCGTCGGTTGCG
>JBEDUM010000016.1:0-3980 GCA_040414585.1 Sphingomicrobium sp.
GCCGGCGATTCGACGGCGCTCGGGAGTCCGATGGCGTCGCGCAGCTCCGCCCGGCGCATCTGATAGTAGCTCGAGCGGACGAAGCTGTAAAAATCGATGGACGCATCTTCGGCCGTCTTCAGCTGGCCCAGCCGGTCGACCGCATCGACCGTCGTGGTCCCGGCGGTGACCGCGACTTGTGTGGTCGCCAACGCGATTTGCGTTCCTATCAGCCAGCCGAGTGGATTAGCCGCCATGTCCACGACCGATCCGACCGCATCGCGCGTGGTCGACGGGCCGAAATAGGGAGACACTACGTACGGACCTTCGCTTACGCCCCAGACAAACAAGGTCTGACCAAAATCGCCGCTCTGCTGCGCGACGCCGTTGCGGCCTGCCACATCAAATAGCCCGCCGAGGCCGACGGTCGTATTGACGACGAACCGGGTCGTCGTGCGCGCCGCCGCGTCGAACCGCCCCTGCAGCAGATTGTTCACTAGGATGCGTGGTTCTTTCAAATTCGCATTGACGTCATGCAATCTTTCGTGGACCGGGCCGGGTACGGCTGCTCGTACGCCTTCGGACACTGGTCCGAGGATTTTTTGATTCGTCGCCAATATCTGCCGGTTTGTATTCTCGTTGGGATCGCTGATCGGCATCGACACGTCGCGCGGCGCGCTCGCGCATGCGCTCAACAGCAGCGCCGTTCCCCACGCGATCGTCCAATTGCTCCATAACCGAGGGCGAGGCATTTACTTCAATTCCTGGCGCCGTTTTCTACCGCGGGTTTGCGCTTTGCGGCGATGCCGCTTGATCAATTCGGCGCTTCTGCTGCTGCGTTGCCATCAGCGCCGGCTGGAAGACGACCGCGGCCGCCAATGTCGTCAGCAGCGACAGCGCCATCAGCTTGCCCATGCTGGACGTTCCGGGGTGGTGTGAGAACCACAGGCTACCGAACGCGATCGCCGTCGTGCAGGCGCTGAAGAGGATGGCGCGCGTGAGGCTCGATTGCAGGAAGTTCGTCTCCCCCGCACGCCAGGCGATGATGTAGTAGATCTTGAAAGCGACGCCGACGCCGAGCAGCAGCGGAAGGGCGATGATGTTGGCGAAATTCAAGCGCAGCCCGATCAGAACGCAGATCTCGAGCGTGATGACGATGGCGACGAGCAGCGGGACCAGCGTCAGCGCAACGTCGAGCCAGCGGCGCAGCGCCAGGAACAGGATCAGCGCAATCAGGACCAGCGACAAGATGCCGGCCTGAAGAAACGCCTTCACCACGGTTGCGGCAGCCTCGATCATGAAAACAGGCGTGCCCGCGGCCTCCGGCGCGACAGTGCCGACGGCGGCAACGAAGCGATGCAAGACGGCGTTGTCATTGGCCTCGCCTTTCGGCGCGACCTCGATCCGGAACCGGCCGTCAGTGGACATCCAGGTCTTCTTCAGCTCGGCTGGAAGCGTTTCCATGCTCACGCGTTCGGCGCCGAGGAGGTGTCGCGCTTGGCGCAGCGTCGTGCGCAACGGCGCGATGAGAGCGCCTTGTGCTTCCTCCAGGGCGGCGGGCGTCGCGTGTACGAAGGGCTGCAGCGCGCTTGCGAGCCGCCGCGCCTGTCCTGCAGCGGGGCTGTCGAGGTCGCGGACCACGTCATCGAGCTCAGCGCTCGCAAGCCGGCGCGCTCGCATTGCGGCAGGCGTAACCGCCTCATTGAGCTCGAGCACCAGCTTGCCGATCTGCGCTCGCGTATCTGCCGGCGTCGGCCCGGCCTCGGGCTGGTCGGGACTGAGCGTGTTTTGCAGAAAAAAGCTGGCGTCCTCGATCAGCGCGAGCTTGGCGTCTTGATCGTCCGGAACAAAGCTTTGCAGCGTTACCGCCCGCCCGACCTCCGGCAAGTTACGCAGCTTCTCGGCGGTGGCTGCAGCCTCGGCGAGATTGCTTTTGAGCACGTCGATCGTGTTGGGGCTGGTCTCGGGAACTTTCATCAAATCGAGCAACGTCACGACCGATTCAGCATCCTGTGCCCGCAGGTTGAGCGGATTGAAATCGAAGCGCAAACCAGCGAGCAGCGGCAAACCAAGGATGGTGAGGGCCAGCGTCGTTCCGACGACCCACTTGCTTCGCTTCTCCAGAAAACGATCGAGCGCCGCCAGCGCGGCAAAGCCGATGGGCTTCTGCTCGGGGGGTGGTTGGAGCACCGTGAGCAAGGCCGGAAGCAGGGTCAACGTCGTTAAGAGCGCGATGACGATGCCGATTCCGGCGATCAGGCCGAGCTCGGAAAGACCGCGATACGCGGTCGGCAGGAACGAGAAGAACGCGGTCGCGATCGAAGCGGCAGCGAGCAGGAGCGGCGCGGCCATGCCGCGTGCCGTCCCCAGAAGGGCCGGCTCAAGATCGCGGCACGCGTGCCGCTCGGATCGATATCGCACGCAGAACTGGATGCCGAAATCAACGCCGAGGCCGACGAAGAGCACGGCGAACGCCACCGAAATCAGGTTTAGCGCTCCGACTGCCCAGAGCCCGACGGCGGATGTGTAGAGCAGTCCGAGGACCAGCGTCACCAGGACGGCAAAGATCAGCCGTGCCCTCCTCAGCGCCAGCCACAACACCACCCCGACAAGAAGCAACGTGACAAGGCCGTTGAGGACGGCGCCATCGGCGACCGTGGCAAACTCCTCGTCGGACAGCACGACCGGTCCGGTGAGACGCACCTTGACGCCGCGCTCGGCGGTGAGCCCGAGCGAGGTCGCCACGTCGCGTATCACTGCCGTTGCTTTGCCTCCGGGCTGCAGATCACCGAAATTGAGGACCGGCTCTATGTTCACGAAGCGACGAAGCTCCGAGGCCTTTGGCGGCCTGCCGGCGATCAGTTCACGCCAGGAGAAAGCAGGGCTCTCGCCTTTGGCCAGGCGCTCGAACGCATCGGCGAGCGCAGCGAGCGCCGGTTTGAGGTCTTCCAGCTTGGTTTTGCCCAGGCGCACGCCCTCGAGCGACTGCGACAGCGTACGAACGACACCGCGCAGCGTCGGATCGGCGGCCAGCGTTCCGAGGAACGGCTGGGCAGCAATCAGGTCTGCGGTGCTGTGCTGCACCTCGTCGAGACCCAGCAAGAGGATGCCGTCACGCTCAAAGAACTCGCCGCCGTCGGGACGGCTGACGCTGCGGATCACGTCGGTGCGAGAGGCCAGTCCGTTAACCAAGGCCTCGGCGGCATCGTCGGCGGCTTCCGCCGTGCTTGCATCGATGACCGCAATGATCTGGTCGATCCGTTGCGGAAAGGCATCGTGAAGCATCTTCTCCTGTTGCCGCCATGGGAGCGAGCTGGAGAGGAGCTCCTTGCTGTCAGTGATGATGGCGAAATGCTGCGTGAAATAGGTCGCCGAGAGGACTGCCAGGAGCAGGAGGCTCACGATAGTCGGCCACGCATAGCGGCTCGACAGCTGGACCAGCCGTGCGATCGCCGCCACGGTAAGATCGCCTGCTCGTGTGGGACCTGTGTCGGCACCATGTGCTGTCGCAGACACAATGGCGGCCCATATGCGGCTCACACGATTGAAAACGCCTTGCACTTGCGCGGGTCCCCTGCCGCTTACCTGTAAGCATGAACCGCAAGATGAAGGCCAACTTTTGGCCGCGCGCGCCATTACGCTGCCCTAATCCCGCCCAATATCCAAACCGCCTTTGCCAACCGATGCGTGGTCGATTGTGGATGTTGAACGTGGCTGATCCCGGCGAAAACCTCACCGCACGCGCGGGCATTTTTCTCTCGCCTGCTTTCAAATGGGGCCTGAACCCCGCACCGCTCTCGCTAGTGGTGGGGTTGATGCTGTTGCTCGCTCTCGCCCCGTTGCGAGCCCAGACGCCGAGTGCGGCGGTGGCAAAAATCCAGAGCTATTATCAGCAACTGATGCCGACGATTCAGCAGGCTGCGCGGCTCAGCGTGCGCGAGCGCGACAAACGCTTTTCGCCTGTCTTCACCGCGGTGTTCGACATCCCGACGATGACGCGG
>JBEDUM010000017.1:0-30713 GCA_040414585.1 Sphingomicrobium sp.
AGTTGAGGCCGACTATGTTCTCACGCAGCGCGTAGAGGATCTCGTCCATCTCGAACGCCGCGGGCAAAGTCTCGATCAGCACCGTCGCCTTGATCGTCCCGCGCTCCAGCCGAAGCTTGTTCTCGGCAAACGCGAAGACGTCGCTCCACAATCCCGCTTCCTCGCGGCTCTCGAGCTTGGGGAGATAGAAGTAAGGGCCTGAGCCGCGCGACAGCGCCGGACGAGCGTTATGCCAGAGGTAAAGCGCGAAATCGAAAAGCCCTCCCGCGACCACGTCGCCGCCTACGGTCACATGATCTTCGGGCAGGTGCCAGCCGCGCGGGCGCACCATCAGGACCGCGGGACGATCGGCAACCTCATATTGCTTGCCGCTTTCCGGGTCCGTGTAGTGGAGGCGGCCGTTCCAATAGTCGCGCAGGTTCACCTGGCCCTGGACCAGCTCGTCCCAGGTTGGCGAGGTTGCGTCCTCGAAGTCGGCCATGAACGCCTGCGCGCCGCTGTTCAGCGCGTTGATCAGCATCTTGGCGTTGGTCGGGCCGGTGATCTCGACTCGGCGATCAAGCAGGTCGTGGGGAATGCCGCCGATCGTCCAGTCGGCCTCGCGGATGTCGCGCGTGTCCTCGCGGAAGTCGGGCAGCTCGCCGGCGTCGAAACGGTCCTGCCGCTCCTCGCGTCTTTCGAGCAGCTCGATCCGGCGGTCGTTGAAGCGCTCGTGAAGCTCGGCGAGGAACTCGAGCGCGGATGGGGCGAGGATCTCGTTGGCGCCGCGGATGTCCGAAGGCTCCGCGATGATATTGGCGACGTCTAACACATCGCTCAATGTAGCACCGGCTCCACGCAGATCGAGTAGCGTTCCGTCGCACCGCAGCGATCGCGGAATGTCAGGCGCTGCCATTCCATCCTCGCCTTCACTTCGTCGCTGTAGGGGCCGTGGACGATTTCAGTCCCTGGCTCGAGGTCCTTGAAGCGGCAGTCGGAATAATGGCCGCCGATGACCCAGTAGCGCTGTCCCATCTCTTCCTTTCTCAATGAGCTGCCGCGAATTGCGCGGATTCGGTGGATTCCTTGAGCGCGGTGGTCGACGCATTGCCGCCCGACACCGCGTTGGCGATCGCGTCGAAATAGCCGGTGCCGACCTCGCGCTGGTGGCGGGTCGCGGTGTAGCCATCGGCTTCGCTTGCGAACTCGGCCTGCTGCAACTCGGAATAAGCCGCCATGCCGCGGTCGCGGTAATCGGAGGCCAGCTCGAACATCGCATGGTTGAGGCTGTGGAAGCCGGCGAGCGTGACGAACTGGAACTTGTAGCCCATGGCTCCGAGCTCGGCCTGGAAGCGGGCGATCACCTCGTCGCCGAGCTTCGCCTTCCAGTTGAAGCTGGGCGAGCAGTTGTAGGCGAGGAGCTTACCGGGGAAGCGCGCGTGGATGCCTTCGGCAAAAGTCCGCGCCTCGTCGAGGTTGGGGTGGCTGGTCTCGAACCAGAGCAGGTCGGCGTGAGGCGCGAAGGCTAGACCGCGCGCGATGCAGTGGTCGAGCCCGGTGCCATCCTTCAGCCGGAAGAAGCCTTCGGGCGTCCGCTCGCCGGTGATGAAGGGTCGGTCGCGCTCATCGACGTCGCTGGTGATGAGCTTCGCGCTCTCAGCGTCGGTGCGGGCGACGAGGATGGTGGGAACGCCGCAGACATCCGCCGCGAGTCGGGCGGCGTCGAGGTTGCGGATCGCAGCCTGGGTTGGGATCAAAACCTTGCCGCCGAGATGCCCGCACTTCTTTTCGCTCGCGAGCTGGTCCTCGAAGTGAACGCCCGCGGCGCCCGCCTCGATATAGGCCTTCATGATCTCGAAGCAGTTGAGCGGGCCGCCAAAGCCGGCTTCCGCGTCAGCGAGGACCGGAGCGAACCAGTCGCGCTGCGCTCCGCCTTCCATATGCTCGATCTGGTCGGCGCGCTGCAGCGTCTTGTTGATCTTGCGCGCGAGCTCGGGGCCGGAATTAGCGGGATAGAGCGACTGGTCGGGATACATCGAGCCGGAGACATTCGAGTCGGCCGCGACCTGCCAGCCGGAAAGATAGATTGCTTGCAGACCCGCGCGGACCATCTGCATCGCCTGGTTGCCGCTGAGAGCGCCGAGCGCGCGAATGGGCTCCTCCTCGTTGAGGAGCTTCCACAGCCTCAGCGCGCCGCGGCGGGCAAGCGTATGTTCGATGGGGATCGACCCGCGCATCTTCAGCACGTCCTCGACGCTGTAGGGACGTTCGATCCCGTCGAACCGTCCCTCGGGAGCCGCAACAACCTGGCCGAATTCACTCATCCGTCTTCCCCTTCGCCGGAGCTTCGAGGCTGAGGAGAACCCATGCGGGAGGTAAATGTCCCCGCGAAAAGAGCTAAGATGACAACTTAGGACTTGTGTTAATTGTAAAACTATTGCCAAATTGACAAATGGTAGTGCAGCGCAAGCTTTTCCTCGGCGCGCGACTGAAGCGGCTGCGGCGTGAGCGCGGCCTCAATCAGAGCCAGATGGCCGATGAGCTCGGAATCTCCTCGTCCTACCTCAACCACCTCGAACGCAATCAGCGGCCTGTCACCGCCGGGGTCCTGTTGCGGCTCGCCGAAGGATTCGACGTGGACGTGAAGGCGTTCGCGTCCGACAGTGGCGATAGCAGCGGCGCGAACCAGCTGAGCGAGATCTTCTCCGATCCCGTGCTCGCGGACCTGGGGGTGAGCCGGTACGAGCTGGTCGAGCTCGCCGACAATGCACCGACGGTCGCCGAAGGGATTGCACGGCTCTACACCGCGCTTCGCGAGCTGCAGCGCCAGCCGGGCGAGACGGATACGGGCGGGGCCGACCCGCGCGGGCTGATCACACCCGAGGTGTGGGTCCGCGATTATATCCAGGCGCAGCGCAACCATTGGCCGGAGCTCGAGGACGCGTCAGAGACGCTGGGAGGGGCGCTCAATGATCCGCTTTCCGTGGCGGAGCCGTTGCGCCGGCGTCTGAAAGAAGCGTGGGGAGTCGAGGTGCGTGTGGTTGGTCCCGAGATCCTCGAAGACGCGAGCCAGCATTATGACCCACAGCGACGCGTGCTGATGCTCTCAACCTTGCTTCGGCCCGAGAACCGGCAGTTCGGGATCGCCTACCAGCTCGCGCTTCTAGAATTCGGCCCGATCATCGCACGCATGCTCGAAGCCGCGCGGCCGCCCGATCCCGGAAGCCGCCATCTGCTTCACATGAGCTTTGCCAATTATGCGGCCGGCGCGATCATCATGCCTTACGGCAAGTTCCTCCGCGCGGCGGAGGAATATCGCTATGCAATCGACCGCCTGACCGCCCAGTTCGGCGCCAATGTCGAGCAGGTCGCCCACAGGCTGACGACGCTTGGGCGGTCGGGCGCGAAGGGCGTGCCCTTCTTCATGCTGCGCGTCGATCCCGCCGGGAACATTTCCAAGCGCTACGCCGGCGAGAGTTTCCCGTTCTCCCACTTCGGCGGTACTTGTCCCCGCTGGCACCTGCACAATGCCTTCCAGACGCCCGGCCAGACGATCCGTCAGTTGATCGAGACGCCTGACGGCCAGCGCTTCTTCACGATCAGCCGAACGATCGAGCGCCCGATCCGCCCCGACCTTCGGGATGATGCGCTGCTAGCCATCGGCCTCGGTTGCGACGTGAAGCATGCGCACCGGATCGCTTATGCGGACGGTCTCGATCTGGTGAATACGGATGCGACTCCGGTCGGCCCGGCCTGCGCCATCTGCCCTCGAATGCAGTGCGCCTATCGGGCCACTGCACCGGCGGGCCGGATGCTGGCGGTCCAGGAAAACCGTAAGACAATTTCTCCTTATCCGTTCGTTCCGTCTTAAGGCGCGACAGGCTCTCGCTCGAGCTCGGCTCGGTCCCAGTGCGCGAGGTCTGCCGCCGCGTTGTACGCGGATTGCAGGAACTCGCCGAGAATCGCTTCGGGGCTGCTGGATGCGCGGACGTCGGCATAGGGCAGCACGAACTCACCGAACGTCTCGTCGAAGCGGCCATGCGCGACTTTGGCACCGCGGTAGCCGTCCGGCTCGGGATAGATGTAACTGTAGAAGAAGGGCTCCGCTGGCGTGACCCCGCCCGCCCAGAAGCCGCCGCTCGTCACTTCGTGGCTGTATGCCTCGCGCGTGATCCGGTCGGGCAGACCGGGCATTCCGCCCGGATGCGGCGGAGCCTTCCGGCCCGAGAAGCGGCTAACGGCGAGGTCGAATGCACCCCACCACAATTGGACGGGACTCGCCTTGCCCTCGAAGCCGGCGCGAAAGCGGGCAAAGACCGGCAGCATCGCGGCGAAGGCTTCCCTCAAACGTGATGCCGATTCGCGGTTATAGGCGCGCGCGGCATTGTCTTCGGCGAACGGAACCGCGTCGGCGATTTCGCTTGGCGTTCCGTTGAAGTCGGAGGGCAGCCCATGTCGATCGAGCATGTCGATGAGTCGGCGGTGAAGCGCCGCGATGCTTCCGGCGTTCAGGGGCACTTCCTCGCGCGATTCGTCGCTCGCCCAGAGCACGATCGCATGGCGGCAGAGGTCGAGGGTGAGGGTGAAGGTCCGACCATCGCCCGACGCCGTAGGCAAGGTCGAGAAGCCGCGCGCATTTGGCTGGAGCGCGACGTGCCAGCCGTGGTTCATCCATGGCGAATGAGCAACGCGGATCTTGCCGAGCATTTGCGCCGTAAGATGAAGGACCGCGAGGGTCTCGTGGTCGTGCTCGACGGTCAGCTCGGGCCAGTCACTCATGGGCCGACCGTAGCACGCCTTTGCAATTCTGGCGCGGGCGCGGCTAAGGCGCTCGCCATGTCCGACGCGCTGATCGACCGTATTGCCGCAGCCGAAAACCTCGAGGAGCTCGATTCCGTTCGAGTGTCGCTGCTCGGCAAATCCGGCGAGATCACCGCAAAGCTCAAGTCCCTCGGTTCGATGGATCCGGACACAAGGGCGGCCGAAGCGCGCAAGGTCCATGCTTTGCGCGAGGCTGTGACGAGCGCCATTGCGGACCGAAAGGCTGCGCTAGAAGCGGCCGACCTGGAACGCAGGCTCTCGACAGAGAAGATCGACCTTTCGCTCCCGGCTCCGGAAAGCGTTTCCGGAACCGTGCACCCCGTCAGCCAGGTGATGGACGAGCTCGCCGAGATTTTCGCCGACCTCGGTTTCTCCGTCGCGGAGGGTCCCGAGATCGAGACGCAATGGTATAATTTCACCGCACTCAACATGCCCGAGTTCCACCCGGCGCGGGCGATGCAGGACACCTTCTACCTTGAGCCGCGCAAACCGGGCGAGGAGCCACGCGTGCTCCGCACGCACACGTCGCCAGTTCAAATCCGCGCGGGCGAGAGCGGCGGTGCGCCAATCTACGTGATCGCGCCGGGCCGGGTCTATCGCTCCGACAGCGACGCGACGCACACCCCGATGTTCCACCAGGTCGAGGGTTTCGTGATCGACAAGGCCATCACGCTCGGCCACCTCAAGTGGACACTCGAGACCTTCCTCAGGGCCTTCTTCGAACGCGACGATGTCGTTCTCCGTATGCGCCCCAGCTACTTCCCGTTCACCGAGCCGTCGGCCGAGGTGGATGTGGGCTGGTCGATCGAGAAGGGTCGCCGCGTCGTCGGCGGACAGCAAGGCTGGATGGAAGTCCTCGGCTCCGGAATGGTCCATCCGCGCGTGATCGCCAATTGCGGGCTCGATCCGGATGAGTGGCAGGGCTTCGCCTTCGGCTGCGGCATCGATCGCCTTGCGATGCTGAAATACGGGATGGACGACCTTCGCGCCTTCTTCGATGGCGATATTCGCTGGCTCAAGCATTACGGCTTCCGAGCGCTCGACGTACCAACGCTATCGGGCGGAGTAGGCGCATGAAGTTCAGTTTGAGCTGGCTCAAGGAGCATATCGACACCGACGCCTCCCCTGCCGAGATCGCGGACAAGCTAACCAACATCGGCCTCGAGGTTGAAGAGGTCATCGACCCTGCCGGGGCGCTGGCACCGTTCCGCGTGGCACGTGTGCTCACGGCCGAGAAGCATCCGCAGGCCGATAAGCTGCAGGTGCTGACCGTCGACGCCGGCACCGGCGAGGAGATCCAGGTCGTCTGCGGTGCGCCCAATGCCCATGCGGGCATGCTCGGCGTCTTCGGTGCTCCGGGCGCATACATCCCGGGCAGCGACATCACTCTGAAGGTCGCCGCGATCCGCGGCGTCGAGAGCCGCGGAATGATGTGCTCTTCGCGCGAGCTGGAGCTGGGCGACGACCATAGCGGCATCATCGAGCTTCCCGACGACGCGCCGGTGGGCACCGCATTCGCCCAGTATGCCGGGTTGGACGATCCGGTCTTCGACGTGAACGTCACGCCCAACCGCCAGGATTGCATGGGTGTTCGTGGCATTGCGCGCGATCTCGCGGCTGCCGGGATGGGCAAGCTGAAGCCGCTCGCCGTGCCGCAGATCGAGGGCAGCTTCGACTCTCCCGTGCCAATCCGCATCGAGGACCCGGATGGTTGTCCGGCCTTCTTTGGCCGAGCAATCCGCGGAGTTCGCAACGGGGCTTCGCCCGAGTGGATGCAGCGACGGCTGAAATCCGCTGGTCAGCGCCCGATTTCGGCGCTCGTCGATATCACGAACTACGTGATGCTCGATCATGGGCGGCCCGCGCACGCCTATGACATCGCCAAGCTCACCGGCGCGCTGACGGCACGGCCAGCACACGACGGCGAAAGGGTGCTCGCGCTCAACGAGAAGGAATATGAGCTCGCGCCGTTCATGACCGTGATCGCGGACGACAAGCAGATCCACGACATCGGCGGGATCATGGGCGGAGAGGATTCGGGCGTCGCCGCAAATACGACGGACGTGATGCTCGAAGTCGCTTATTTCACGCCCGAGCGGATCGCTCGCACGGGGCAGGCGCTCGGCCTGACCAGTGATGCGCGCAGCCGCTTCGAACGCGGAGTCGACCCGGGCTTCCTCGACGATGGTCTTGCGATTCTCACCGGACTTATTGTCGATATCTGCGGCGGCGAACCCTCAGCGGCGATCCGCGCCGGGCAGCCGCCGGTCGAGCGGCGCGCCATCCAGTTCGACTTCGGCCGCACCAAAGCGCTCGGCGGCATCGACGTGCCGGAGGAGAGGCAGCGGGAGATTCTCGGCAGCCTCGGCTTTGAAGTGAGCGGGTCCAAAGTAGTTGTCCCAACGTGGCGGCGTGACGTCGAAGGTCCCGCCGACCTCGTCGAGGAAGTGGCGCGGATTACGGGCTACGACAAAGTCCCTGCGACCCCCCTCGACCGCATCCCCGGCGTAGCCAAGCCTACCGCGACACGATCGCAGCTCATGGAACGGCGCGTACGTCGGACCGCCGCAGCCCGTGGTCTCGACGAGGCGGTCACGTGGAGCTTCGTTTCCGACAAGGAGGCGGAGGCATTCGGTGGGGCCGACTGGCGCCTCGCCAATCCGATCAGTGAGGAGCTGAAGGTGATGCGGCCTTCATTGCTTCCGGGGCTCATTGCCGCAGCCCGCCGCAATATTGATCGCGGCTGTTCATCTGTCCGCCTGTTCGAGGTCGGCCGGCGGTATCTCGGTGATGCTGAGCACCCGACGCTTGCGCTCCTCCTCGCGGACGAGCGGCAGACGCGCGAATGGCAGTCGGGAAAGGCGCGGCAGTTCGACGCGTTCGATGCAAAGGCGGAAGTCATTGCGCTTCTCGAAGCCGCGGGAGCACCAGTCGCAAACCTGCAGGTTTTTCCGGAGGCTGGACCGACCTGGCATCCCGGCCGCTCGGCGAAGCTCGGGCTGGGTCCGAAGACGATTGTGGCGAGCTTTGGTGAGCTGCATCCGAAACTGCAGAAGGAGCTTGACGCTCCTGCGGGAGCCGTTGCCGCCGAGATCTACTTCGATGCAATCCCAATGCCGCGCTCGAGCGGTCACGCCCGCTCGGCCTACGATCCGCCCGCGCTCCAGCCAGCCACGCGCGACTTCGCCTTCATCGTTCCGAGGGATCTTCCCGCCGACGATCTGCATCGAGCGATTCGCGGAGCCGACAAGGCGTCGATCACCGGCGTGCGTCTGTTCGATCGGTTCGAGAAGGGTGGAGAATTGTCCCTAGCGTTTGAGGTCACGCTTCAGCCCGTGGGGAAGAGCTTCACCGACGAAGAGATCGGCGAGATCTCTCTCCGGATCGTCGGCGCGGCGGAAAAGCTAGGCGCGCGGCTTCGGACCTAATTCGAGCGCGTTGATCGCTCGGTGCACTCGTTCTTCGATCTGATTGCGCTTGAGACCCGGCGGGAGGGTCTCTCCGACTTTGAATGTGACGACGCCAGGCCGGTGCACTAGTCCACGGCCCCACAGCTTACCGCTATCGACGGCGACGGGAACGACGGGAAGTCCCAATGCACGATAGAGTCCCGCGAATCCGGGGCGCAGCAACGGCATTTCACCAACCGGTACGCGCGTGCCTTCCGGATAGATGATCACCGGGCGACCGGATTCGATCAGCTGTTTTCCAGCCGCAACCATTTCCCGAAGCGCTTTCGATCCTGCGCTGCGCTCAACGGGAATGACGCCATACCGTCGCGTCAGCGTCCCGAAGAGGGGGATATCCGCCAGTTCCTTCTTCATCACGATGATGGGCAGCCTCGACAGCCGCACCATCTCCAGAGTTTCGTACATGGCCTCGTGCTTGACGGCGATCAAATGGGGTCCAGGCGGAAACTCGCCATCGACATGCGTGCGGATGCCGAGCACGTTCTCGCAAAGCCAATGGTGGAAATCGACCCACCTCAAGACGACCGCCAGCGTGGCGCGCTGCCCGAGAAGAAGCGAACCGATGCCGGTCAGCACCCATAGAACAGTCACCGGATAGAAAATCGCCGCGTAGAGCAGCGACCTGAGCGCGGCCATTAGAGGTCTGCCCAGACCGCGATTCGGCGGAGCACATATTTGTTGTACTCGCCGAATAAGGTCAGAAATCCTGGCTCGGTTCGCACTCCGTCCGTCACCAGGACATACTTGTGCCCGAGGACCTTTTCGAACTCGTAGCGCGCCCTTCGCATGTGCCAATCGCTGGTGATCAAGCGCAGCGAGTGGAATCGACGCTGATCGAGCCAGCGCTTCGCTTCCTCCGCGTTCGAACGTGTATCGACGGACTCGCTGCCGAGATCGACGCAGCATTTGACGATCGCGCTGCTGCTGGGAACCCGCCGCACGATGTCGACCTTTGTCACGGATGGGTCTGCGCCGGCGACTAGCAGGCGCTTTGCCTTGCCGGTGCGAAGCACGTCGACGGCGTGCTCGATCCGGCCGCTGCCGCCGGTCAGCACAACTGCCGCATCCGTTGGTTTCGCCGTCGCTGGCGCCGGCTTGCCCAAGGTGAAGGCGAAGAGGACGAAGCCGAGCGCATAGAACAGCACGAGCAGCGCGCCGACGCGGGCAATCATAGGGCCTGCCGGAGCGCGGCGAGAACGGCGGTCCGCCCGACCCACGTAGCGAGTGCGGTGAGGGCGAGCGGCAGGAGCGCTAGGATCACGAGATCGCCTATGCCGAGCGTCGCGCCACCAGTGAGTTCGCCGGCAAAAGAGGCGCCAGTCGCGAGTAGCAGGAGCACCAGCGCCGCCGCTACGGCGCCCGCCGCGCTCCCAGCGAACGCATCGATCGCTATCTTGCGCTGAAACAGGTGTGCGACCTGTAGATCGGTAGCTCCAATCCCGTGCATGACTTCGATCGTGAAGCGATGGGTGTCGAGCGCTCCACGGGCGGCAAGCACGACGGCCGCGCAAGCGGCGGCACTCAATAGCAGGACCAGCCCGAATGCGACCCATTGGAGGACACGCAACGAATGGAGCAACGGGGCGACCGCTTCGCGGTGCGCCGTGATCCTGGCACCAGGTGCGAGAGCCTCGATGCGTCGCTGGACCGTCGAAGGATCGGTTCCCGTTCGAAGGTCGAGATTGATCAGCGCCGGCACCGGCAGGTCCGAACTGGCCGCCGCGGGGCCGAGCCAGCGTTCGAGCGTGCGGCGCATCTCATTTTCTGGCACGGCCTCGACGTTGGTTACCCCGGGCGTCGAGCGTACTGTCGCTAGAACTGTGTCGAGGTTGGCTACGCCGCCAGGCACTTCGATCGAATAGCGAGCCTGGATTGCATTCGAAAGGACGCTGGCCGTGCTCGCGAGCGCCAGACCCGTCGCCGCAATTAGCATGATCGAAAAGCTCATGATCGCGACGACCCATGCAGTGGGCCCACGCAACCGTGCTTCACCGAGGATGCGCCGCTCCGATGGCGAGGCGAGCAGCCAGTCGAGCATCAGGAGTTCGCTCGCGGAGGACGCGGGGGGTTCTTCAGCGCGCCCGTTGGATCGACCATCGTCCCGTTTTCCAGCCTGATTAGCCTGGCTCCGGGAGTCGCGCCAATCAGGCCGACATCGTGCGTCGCGACGACCACAGTCGTGCCGAGCCGATTGAGCGCTGTGAACAGGTGAAGGAGGCGCTGAGCCATTTCGGCGTCGACATTACCGGTCGGTTCGTCGGCCACCAGCAGGTCGGGCCGATTGATGACGGCGCGCGCGATCGCGACTCGCTGCTGCTCGCCGCCGGACAGCGTCGGTGGCCGGGCGCTCGCGCGATCCGCCAAGCCGACCCAGGCGAGCATCTCGCGGACGGGCCCCTCGACGTCTTCGTCGCGCGCCCCCGCAACCCGCAAGGGCAAGGCGACATTGTCGAACGCTGACAGATGCCGGATGAGGCGGAAGTCCTGGAACACGACGCCGATGCGGCGGCGATATTGCGGGAGAGCTTCGCGAGGAGCGTCGGTTAGCTCGTCTCCGAAGATGCGTATACGTCCGCGCGTCGGCCGCTGCGCCAGATAGAGCAGCTTCAATAACGAGGTCTTCCCGGCGCCGGACGGACCGGTCAGAAAATAGAAGCCGCCATTCTCGAGGTGGAAGTCGAGATCGCGCAGAACCTCGGCGCCTGTGCCATAACGCAGCCCCACGCTGTCGAACTCGGCAACAGTAGACAGCTTCTCAACCCTCCCCAGTCTCCGTGCACCAATTGCGCACGCCGATTGCCTTGCCAAGCTACGCGCATTCCTGTTTACCCTGCACTCACCGTCCCGGAAGAGGGCTTTTGCTATAATGATCCTCACCTGCCCAAATTGCGGAACGCAATATGTGGTGAAGGACGGCGCAATACCGCCGCAAGGGCGACAAGTGCGCTGCGCCAGCTGCAAGCACAGCTGGCATCAGGATCCCGAGGCTGGCGAAGCCGAACCTGAGGCCGTCGCCGCCGAGGCCGAGCCGCGGCGCGAGGAAGAGGAATCGTTTGCCGAAGCGACGATGATCGACCCGCGCAGTGGCCCCGAGTCCGAAGAGCGTGCCTATGAAGAGGCGATGATCGAGGACGAACAGCCAGCGTCCCCTGAACTCGAGACTCGCGAGGAAGAAGAGAGGCACAGGGCAGGTCTCGCCGCGGAACGCCACGCCCAGGCGGTATCCGCCGATTTCGACACGGGCGAGGTGAGCGAGACGCCGGCTGTCGCTGCCGTGGACTGGCCCGAGCCTCCGCAGCCCGAAGCCGCCGACGATGAGTTCAGCCCATTTCCGGCCGCCGACGAAACCGCGCCGCGTCGCCGCAGCCCTGTGCTGACCATCGTGCTTGTGGTGGTTTTGGTCGCCGCGTTGGCGGCCGCTTTCTATTTCTTCGCGCCACCGGAATGGAAGGCGCGCCTCGGTCTGGGCACCGGCGCAGGAAGCCCGCTCGCTCTGGTTATCACTCATATGGACCGGCAGACATTAGCTAGTGGAAACCAGCTTCTCACGGTGACCGGCCGAATCATCAATCCTACCGGGAAGGAGCAGGACGTTCCGCCGCTTCAGGCGCAACTGAAGAACTCTGCTGGTAAGGTCGTCTACAGCTGGACCATCGCCCCGCCGGCGCGGACCCTGCCTGCCGGAGGAAGCGCCGGATTCAACAGCGCGGAGGTGAATGTTCCTCCCGGCGCGGAGGACCTGACGATTACGCCAGGCTCGCCCTAGGCCTGAGCCGGCTTTCGCTTATTCGAATTCTATGAGTTTCGCCGGCTGCTCGACGCCGTTGGTGACGTAGATTGTCTCCCGGACAGGCGGGATTTCACTGCCATTGTTCGTGCCATCAAGCCGAACCTTCGCACCTGAAATAACACGCACCATCGCGACTGCGTGGACCACGGGCCCCCTATGCTCGGCCGCGGTATTTTGCGGGGCGGAAGCGGCGAGAATGGCAGCAGCAATTAAGAGCATGGCGACTGCGTAACGCCTACCGTTCACATTGGTAAAGAGCGCATTAACTTTTGTGCCATTTTGGAGCGAAATTCGAGCGCCCGAGACGGCATTGCGCCTCTTAAGGGCCTTTGCTAGAGGCGCCGCCTTGCCAGTGGCAGCGGCCGTTCGGATCCGCTTGCCTTTTCATGACGTGCGGTCGTGGCGGAACTGGTAGACGCGCAGCGTTGAGGTCGCTGTGGCCGAAAGGCCGTGGAAGTTCGAGTCTTCTCGACCGCACCATTACGAATCCGAGCCAATCCGGGGGATTGGCTGAATTCGTGATCGCCTCCGCTGCAAGCCGAGGGGGCATGATCAATCTCGGAAGAGCGGACCTCTAAGGCGTGGCGACCGCCGTGCCGGCCGAAGCCAGCACCGGCAGCGGAGTGACCTGAATCCCGCCGACCCGCGCGACGGGCTTGTCGGCAGTGACCTGCGCGCGCACGCCGAGCTCCGTCGAGATCTTCGCTACAGCTGCGGAATCCCTCGCAATTCGGACCGAATAGCTGCCGTAAGGCACGCGATCGAATAGGAAGAAGCCGTCGAAGTCGGATCGCGCCGTGCCGACCACCTTGCCTGATTCGTCGACCAGCTCGAGATCAAGGCCTTCGAAGCCGAGGCCGCCGCTCTTGAGCACGGCGCCCTCGATGTCGCCGCCGCCAACGAGGCCAATCTGAACGTCCGCAGGAACGCCCGGCCGAGGGACGACGACCTGGAGCGCCTTCTTCGGTACGAGCATCGGATCGGCGAGGCTGGTTTGGTCGATTCCGACGGTGATCGGCATGTAGGAAGTGAGGCCGCCGACGGTGACCGCTCCGCCGGCGTCGGTGGGCCGCTCGGCGTGGACCGTGCCGAGCGTGACGAGCGCCCCCTTCTCAAACGGCTCGTTGGAATCGCGGATCCCATTGTCATTGAGATCGCGGTAGACAAGAGCGTGGACGGAGCCGGCCTGTGCCAATGGCCGTCTCGAGAAGCTTAGGCCATGGCTGGGATCGAGCGAGAAGTTGAGGTTGATCCCGAACGCGACCGATCCGTCAGACGCGGCCTCGCCAGTCAACGCGACCGCGATGGCGTTGAACCGCCTGACATGTGTGATTCTGGCGCGCGCTCGATGCGTCACGACATCGTAGGCGAGGTCGCCCTCCCAATCGACGTTTTCCGAGGCAGACCAATAGGCCTCCAGCTCCGCGCTGCTGAACCGTGCTCTCGGCGAAATATCGAACGTGGCTCCAGCGCGCAGCCGGACATCGCCGAGGCGGCCTGTGCCGATCAGTCCCCAGTCGAACAAAGCCGGCGGCGCTGGGCCCGACGCCAGATATTGGCGATGGTAGCCAAGTTCGCTTGAAAGATTGAAACGTTCGAAATTGGCCGAGAGACGAGCTGCGGCGTCCAGCTGCTTAGAGCCGTCGCTGTAATCGGTGAGATGCGCATCAACATGCGCGGGCAAAACCGAGTGCCCGATGCGGATCGGCGCGTCCACCGCCATGCGGACGTCCTTGATGCTTTCCTCTGCCCCTCCGCGCAAATGAAAATCATTCGCGAGAAGGGCTTCGGCGCTCACATTCACGGAGCCGAACTTGCCCAGCAGCTGAGCATGCGCAGCCATTCCGCCGTTGGATTCGCGCGCAGCGCCAACTTCGACCAGTGCCGCGCCAATCGAGCGGCGTACGCTACCCTCGACAAATGTCAGACGCTGGTCATCAATCAGCATGGCGCGCGCGAGCACACCCACCGACGTTCGATCGTCGATGCCGTGCTCGAGCGAGATTGTCGCTTGTGCCTTCGGGACGGTCTCCGCGTCCGGAGGCTTTTCGAGCGCCAATATGTCACGTTCGGGCTCGTTGAAACCGGCCCAATACCAGGTCTTTCCCGCCGGGACATTGTCCTGCCCCACGTTGATGATCTCTTCACGGGTCCGGACTTGGCCTTGCGGACCATAGAGCATGATCTGAATCTGGTTTTCGCCATAGAGAAGCTGCACGTCTTCAAAGACATAGCGTTGACTGGAGTTGGACTTGGCGAAGCCCAGCAACTCCCCGTTGCGATAGAGCTCGGCCTCCCAGCCGCTGGGAAGATCCCCTTCGAGGCGAGTGCGATCGAACGCCGCTCGCGACGCCAAAGGCCGGTTGGTGATGACGGCGCCCCGGCCACTTGCGACTGATCCGGTCAACCCGCTGTCGAAGCCTTCGACGTCGCCGAAGCCGAAATGCGTGGCATGAAGCGGCCCGAGGAGCTTTCCGTCGGGGTCTGACCGATACGCGCGGAGCCGAACGATGCTCGGCTTGCCGGTCTCGGTCGTCGTGACCTGCGCATCGTATGAAAGGTGGGCGATCTCGCCGGCCGCAAAGACGGAGCTTTGACGGTCAACCTGGACTCCGTCACTCGCGCGATAGGTTGCACCCGCGCTGACCACAAAGTCGAGCGCGGGTGTCCGCCACATGCGATAAGGAATGCGGACCTGCGGAAGGCTAGAGAGGTCAAAGCTGGCGGAATGGATGCTTGCGGCTCGCTTCTGCCGTTCCATCGCGAGTTCGACCGGCAATTTCTCGTCCGACTGAAGCACTAAGACCGAGCCAGCGGTGAGCGGCTTCACGCCGATCCCGAACCAGCGTGACAATGCCGAAGTCTGAACGCACCAACCTTCAGGGGTCTCGCGGATCGTGCCGGGCGCGATCGTCTCGCTCTTGCCGGCATAGGACACACTTCCCGCGGCATAATCAATTGAAATACGGTTCTTTTCCTTAAATGCCCAACCGCTCGCCTTCTTCGCCGTGAGGTCGATTCGGATCGGCACGTCGAGCGTGGTCAAAAAGTCGCCTAAGACGACACATGTGCCTTCCGGCGTGTTGTAGGCGCGCACCCCGTCGCCCAGGCGGAGCTGACGGATGTTCACGTCGAGCAGGAACTGGTCCTCGGGATCCGCCTTCCAGCCGCTCGCCGCCGGTGCAGATGGGGGCGCGGATGCGCCGACACCGCTGCCGACGCAGAGCGTCAGCAGCAGCGCGGCCTTGCGCAGCCACGTGCCTCGACGAAGCACGGTGGGATCCTTTCGCCGGCCCTCGCCCTAGCGCAGGACCGCCCGAGTTTCGGCGATCACATGAGAGCCGTCGTCCGACGTCTCAACATATTGGACCGTGACCGGCCCGGTGAGTTCACCCTTGTACGTCACGTTGATGGGAAGCAGCACGTGCCGCGTGTTGATTTCGGTGTAGACCGCCACGCCTCTCTGGAAGGCGATCGGATCCTTAACCCCCGCTTTAAGAACCCTCACCTCGCCATAGGTCGAGCGCGTGCCATTTCGGCTAAGATCCAGAGCAACGACCGGATTTCCATCCTTTTTGTCGGCATGGACATTGGCGATGCCGGCCGTCGCCTGAAGATTGCCCAAGCGCACGATGACTGGGATCGTTACGCCGTACACGGGGGTGAGCTGGAAGCGCAGCCCCTTTTCTTCTTCCGGCGCCGCAGCTTTCACGACAGGGGTCGCGGGAGGAATGGCCCGGAAGAGCAGGTGCACCCGATATTCGCCGTCCGGCAGCCCCTGCGGCGCACGGGCGGCGATGCGGATCGCTTGCGGTTCGTGCGGCGCGAGAGTGACCCGGCGCGGTGCATAGACGATCATGTCCGCAGCGGTCTTGTCCGCTGCAGTCGGCTCCGTGACGTCCTCAAGGCCGCCATCGACGGTCATGCGCCGGAATTCGAACGACACGCGGTACACCGCCGGCTCATCGCCGATATTGTTGAGCACGATCTCCGCGCCCTTGCGGCCGTCGAGGACGATGCGGGTCGGTGCGACCAGAAGGTCCCCGACTCCGGCCTGCGCCGGGCTCGAAAAAGCGATGAAGGACGCAGCCGCAAGAACGGCCGCCGCAATGGACCTGGTCAAGACAGTCATACCGGCGATCCCCACTTTGCTCCGCCTGGAGCGATCGCCCGCACTATTGACCGGGAATGGTTGATTTTCGGTCAACCATGAGCGGTAAATCCGCTCCTTTTTGCAAGGAAACGGCCTCAATTGTCGACGGTAACGTTGAACGTCCCGGAATAGGTGCCCCCGGCGGTGCTGGAGCCCACCGAGATTGAACCTCCGATCGAGAAATTCAGGCCCGGCTTCCCCGAGTTGGTCAAGGTGATGCTCGCGGGACTGTCGACGACCAGGGTCAGGGTCTGGGTCGGATCATTCTGATTGACGAGCGTGACATTCGGCGCGGCGATCCTGACGATCTGGCCATTGCTACCGGTGACATTGTAGGTCGCGACCTTCGTTGCGCCCGTACAGGTGACGTTCGCGTTCGTGCAGCTGAAGACGCCCCCTCGCGATATGCTCACCGTAGCGCCTGACCACGCCCCGGGCCCGAGCGTGACTGAGCCCAGATCGAGATCCTGAACCCATTCCAGCGTCAGCGGCTTGGACACGTTCGCCTGGACGGATACGATGTTGCTGGCTGCGACCGCCGGCTCAGCGCCAGCCATCCCGCAGAAGAAAGCAGCGATCATGATCATTTGGCGCTGCGGTGGACGCACGAACCCCTCTTGCGGTGGGAGCGGACTGCTCGAAAGGTCCGCCTTATGGCCAGAATGGTTGATTTTCAGTCAACCATGACTGGTAAGCGGAACATGAGAAAGGGGCCGCCGGACCGAACTTCCAATGGCGACCCCTCCCCCTCAAGCCCGGCATGTGCCGGGCTCGCCCACTAGAGCTTAGTAGTTGACGGTAACGTTGAACGTACCGCTGTAAGTGCCGTCTGGCGTGCTCGATGCGACCGTGATTTGGCCGCCGAGGTCAAATACCACGCCGGCCGAGCCCGAATTGCCGAGATTGACCGTGCCTGGGCTATCGACCGACATCAACAGCGTCGCGCCGCTGTTCGGTTCGGTCAGGGTCACGTTCGAAGTGTTGATGGTAACGACCTGGTTGTTGGTGCCGGTGACCTTGTACTGCGCCGTCTGCGGTGCGCCGGAGCAGGCGACGTTCGAGTTTGAACAGTTGAACGACCCGGTGCGGGTGATGCCGACATTGGCGCCGGACCATGTGCCGGCGCCGCTGAGCACGATCGTGCCGAGGTCAAGATCGCGGACCCAGCTCAATGTCAAAGGCTTCACGATTCGCGCGGTGGCCGTCGCATTTTGGTTGGGCGGGACGGCGAGCACCGGCGTTGCGGTGAAAGTCAGGGTCACAGCGAGTGACGCGAACCGAATGAACTTGCGCATATTGATCCCCCACTGGTTCAACTTGCGTTGGCGGTTGGCCGAGCAGAATCGGTCATCCGTGGAGGCGCTATTAACCTTAACGGCTTTCGGCTTTCCTCGAGTCCATGGTTAACGTGCACTTAGGAATTCGGCCGAAACGGTCGCGTCTCCGAGAGAATGGCGGAGCCGCGGTCGAACGAAGAAGGTTCACTGATATTCAACCGTGATTGGCAAATCGCCGCGATAGTCCCCTTCCGCGTCCCCGCTGACCCGCAGCCGGCCGCCGAACCGGAAGGTGAGATCACCCGCCGAATCGAGGCGTGGCAAGGACGGCAGGTCACTGGTTACGTCGTCGAACGTGATCTGTCCTCCACCGAGCGAATAGAGCTGGATACGCCTCGGCAACTCCACGTGGATTGTTCTGCCCGGCTGGCCGTGGACAACTACCGTGCCGACCATGGCACGCGGCCCAATCTCGGCGACGCTGCCTTCCGCTGCCCTCGAACCGTCGGGGCGGATCACGGCGGCGCCGTCACCGTTGCCGAAGAGGATTAGTCGATCGAAGTTCAGGGTCGTTTCGACCTCGAGACGCACATCGTCATTGGTGCCAGAATCGTCGCGCACCGTCGTCGGCTTGTCGCAGAGTCGGCACTGAGCGTGCGCCGGCGAGGAGCTGGCCACGGCACTCACCACAATCACGAGGGCAAGGAGCTTTCCGCCAGCCATGGGACCGCTCTACGATCCCAGAGGATAAAACAGGGTTAATGCGACGCTAAGCTTCTGTCAGACAGGAGCATCCTTCACCTATTGTCGCCCGGCTTCGAGCTTTCTATCCCCCTATATCTGAATGGCACGCACCCGCTCTGATCCTGCCTCATCGGGGCGATCCACAATCAAGTCCATCTTCAAGGGCATTGCCTATGCGGCGGTGCTCGGAGTTCTGGCGCTCGTCGTCGCTGTGGCGGTCGCAACCGCCTATCTGCCGAGCTTCTCCGAGCTCACAAGGCGGACGGATCTCGGCCAGATGATCCGCGTTCGGGCGGCAAATGGCCAGGTGCTGGTTTCCATCGGCCCGAGCTTCGGCCAGTGGCTTCCATACGATCAGATTCCGCCGGAGATGCGGGCGGCGCTCATTTCGACGGAGGACAGGCGGTTCCGTAGCCACATCGGCATCGACCCGATCGGCATCGCCCGGTCGATCAAGGTGCGGATAGAAACCGGCCACTGGCGCCAGGGGGGTTCGACAATCACACAGCAGCTCGCCCGTAACATCTTCCTGACCAACAGCCGGAACTTCACGCGGAAGATCAAGGAAGGCATCCTCGCGCTGGCGCTCGAGCGCAAGTTCACCAAGGATCAGATCCTCGAGCTGTATCTCAATCGCGTTTATTTCGGCGGCGGCGCCTACGGAATTGACGCGGCATCAAGGAAATTCTTCGGGCATAGCGCCAATCACCTCAGCCTGGGCGAAGCTGCGATCATCGCCGGGCTGGTCAAGGCGCCCTCGAACTATTCGCCATCTGCCGACATCGAAGCCGCGCGGTCGCGGTCGGCAGTCGTGCTCAATTCGATGGCGGAGAATGGCTTCATCACCCGTGAAGCCGCAGAGAGCATCGATCCCGCGCAGATCCGCATCGAGAAAACGACGAGCAACAACAGCGTCCGCTATTTCACCGATTGGGCACTTCCGCAACTCGACCAGTTGATCGACCAGACTCAGGATCCGATCGACGTGTGGACGACGCTCGACCCGGGAATGCAGGTAGCTGCTGACCGCGCAGTCGCAGCCAATACTCCCGACGGAACGCAGGGCGCGCTTGTCGCGATCGACCGTGATGGCGCGGTCCGCGCGATGGTCGGGGGCAAGGACTATGTCGATTCTATTTACAACCGTGCGACCCAATCGACGCGACAGCCCGGGTCGGCGTTCAAGCTGTTCGTGTACCTGGCCGCGCTCGAATCGGGGATGAAGCCGACGGACACTATCGTCGACGAGCCGGTGACCATCGCGGGCTGGAGCCCGCGCAATTCGACGCGGACGAACTTGGGACCCGTTTCCTTGCGCGAGGCCTTCTCGCGATCGATCAATACGATCAGCGCGAAAATAGGCGCGCAGCTCGGCTTCTCGACGATTGCCGACATGGCCCGGCGGTTCGGAATAACAACTCCTATCTCGACTTTCCCATCCATGGTGCTGGGGACGAGCGACGTCCGCCTGATTGAAATGACACGCGCCTTCGCATCGGTGGGCAACAAGGGCGTGGACGTCACTCCATACGCAATTCGCAAGGTGGTCACGGCCGACGGACGGCTGCTCTATCAGCATGAGAATGCAGAAGGCCGAGTCCTCGTCGCACCCTGGGTCGCCGCGGAAATGACCGACCTGCTCCAGTCCGCGGTTCTCAGCGGCACCGGACGCGCCGCCCAGATCGGCCGGCCGGTTGCCGGCAAGACCGGCACCACCAGCTCGAACAAGGACGGCTGGTTCGTTGGCTTTTCAAGTGGGCTGACCACAGGCGTGTGGATGGGCCGCGATGACGCAAGGACCGTCCCGGGACTTCAAGGTGGAACCGCGCCGGCGCGGGCGTTCCACGATTTCATGGCCGTCGCTCTCCAGAATCGCCCGGCCGAGCCGTTCGAGACCGAGGTTCCAATGCCCGATTGGCAGCTGACGCCGGAGGAAGAGCTTTACGGAGACACGACCGTGGATGCGAACGCGATGCAGCCAATGGTCGACGAGAACGGGATGCCGATCGGCGCTCCGCCACAGGAGCCGGGCTATCCGCAACAACAGCCGATGGTGCGTCCAGACGGCACGGGAGAGCCAACGCAGCAGGAGCTCGATCAGGCCTTTCCGCCACAACAACCGCAGCAACGCGTTCCGCCACAAGAACAACAGCCGCGTCCCCAACGGCCGCCGCAGCGGCCTCAGCAGGATCCCTTAGCGCCCACGCCCGATCCGGCGCAGCCGCGGACCTTCCCGACGTAGGATCGCCTTCGCTTCGGAGAGGCCCGGCCCGAAAAGGCTCGCTTCCAGCGCTTTGAATTCAGACCCATGATTAAGGTGCTTTAGATGCGCGACCTCATGGGCGACGACGTAGCGGCGTGTTTGCGGGGGCGCTAGGATCAGCCGCCAGCTGAGCCGGATTCCGCCTCCTGACGAGCAGCTGCCCCAGCGCGAGCCGGCGTCTCCGACGCTCACCGACTTGGCCGAGACTCCAGCGATAGCGGAATATTCTGCAACCTCCCGCGACATGGTCTGAAGCGCCAGCTTTTTCAGGAAGGTCTCGACGCGCCGGGACAGACCTTCCTCAGGTCCGCCGCAGCGCAATTCGCCGCCCACGAGCACTGGGGTCCGCGGCGCTTGCTTCGACCAGACTATCCGCGCGTCCCGACCCTCGATCGGAACGACTGCGCCGGAGGCGAACGGTTCGTTCGGCAGTGCCCGGGCAAGCTGCGTCTCGATCCACTCTAGCTGATCGAGTGCCCAGGCAAGCGCCGAGCGGCGGCTGGTGCGCCAGGGACAGGTAAGCTTGAGCGTTCCGCTACTGTCGTCGAACCGGAGGCGCAGCCGGCGGGCGCTCCTCAGTGGCCGAATTTCAATGGGGACTGGAAGCGCGGCCTCCAGGGCCGCTTCAGAGCGGGCGCTCGACCACATGATATTCGAGCTCGCCGGCATCATCTTCGCTCACGGTCCAGCCGCGCGTCGATTGCCCAGCTTCGTGGACCGTCTCGCGGCTGCCCGAGACCAGATAGTGCCAGTCGGGCAAGGGCATTTCAGCGGCTCGAAGCCTGTAGGCACAAGTATCCGGCAGCCAGTCGAGCCCTGACAAATTCTTGCGATCGAGCTTCACGCAATCGGAGACGCGCTTCATCCTGTTCCTGTAGTCCAGGCAGCGGCCGTTCCTGCGATCGAGCAGCTTGCAGGCAACGTTGGTCGCGTAAAGCAGCCCTGTCTCCTCGTCTTCGAGCTTGTGCACGCAGCATCGACCGCAACCATCGCACAACGCCTCCCATTCGCCGCGGTCAAGCGACGACAATGGCTTCTCCCAAAATGGAGTGGCGCTGTTCATGACAAAGGCAGCCTTGCTCTGCTAATCCGCAGCAATCAAGCGGGCATGAGGGGATAAGCCGGTGAAACTGCTGAAGTTTGTTCTTGCTGCGGCGAGCCTTGCAACGTTTGCCGCGCCGGCTGTCGCACAGCTCAACGACCCCGGCCTCGATTTTGTCCAGGCAGTAAAGAACCGCGACGGCGATAAGGCGTTGCAGCTGTTGAACGATCACCCGACTGGCCTGGTGAACAGGCGCGATGGTGACGATAACACGCCGCTTATCCTCACCATTGCTCGACGCGATTCGGAATGGACCGCATATCTCCTGAACAAAGGGGCCGATCCGAACCTGGCCGGTAAGGCAGGCGATACCCCGCTGATCGTCGCCTCGCGGATCGGATTTGCTGACGCTGTCGATTGGCTGCTCGGACTCGGCGCGAAGGTCGACGCCACGAACAGGATGGGTGAGACCGCGCTCATAACGGCCGTGCAGCAGCGGCAGACGCCCATCGTCAAGTTGCTGCTCGCCGCAGGAGCCGATCCGGACAAGAGCGACGCGGCAGCCGGCTATTCGGCGCGTCAATATGCTGAGCGGGACACGCGAGCCCGCGACATCCTGCAAATGATCAACGCGAAAAAGCCGAAGCCGGCCTCCGCTCACTAACGCTAGTTCGCGTCCCCTAACGAAGGATCGACCTGCGCAGAAAGGCGTCGTGCGGCTCGGCGCGCGAAGTGCAGAAGTTCGGACTTTCGGCGGGCGGGCGCGAGCGGCCGGTGCGCCGCGTCCCGGATAATCGCAGCATCGTACCGGTCAGCAACGATCAGTCCTGCCTCGCCTGGAAGGTAGCGTTCCTCCTCAAGTATCCGGGCCAGGTGCGGCGGCACGGCCCAGAAGAAGCGGTCGCAATAGTCGAGATAATCTCCCCATTTGCCGTCGCCGATAAGGTCCGACCTGGCGACCTTGATCTCGACGATCGTTAGTCCGCCCTTGGCGTCTATCGCCATCAGGTCGGCTCGGCGCCCATTGGGCAGCGGCATTTCGCAGACCGCGAACAGGTCCTGGCGGCAGAACAGGCGCGTCACGCCGCGAGCGACGTCTGCGGCAATTGGCTGCAGATCGGCGAAGCATGTAGAATCAGGCAGGCTGACCATCGCGCGACCCTAGAACATCACAAGAACAGCGCAAAAGAAAAACGGGCGAGCCTGAGCCCGCCCGACCTCCGCCCACTCGATTTCAAGCGTCTAGCGGTAGAAGACGTGATTGCCGATCGAAGCAACGCGCTTCAGGCCCCAACCGGGCGAGACATAGCGCGCATGAAAGAAGAGTGCACTGCCGGCGCTCGAATCCTGCAAGTCCTGGTCCACGATTTTCGCGATCGCCACGGCGGTCTGCCACTGCCTGTTCGAGTGCGAGACCGACGGAAGCGAATGGCCGTGAACGAAAGAGAATTGGCCGCGCTGGAACAGCACGCCGCAATAGGTCGGGGGGAAGCGTCCTCCGCTATTGGCCCGGTTGGCGATCACCTTGCCGACGGCAAGCTGGCCAGTGAGCGGCTCGCCCTTTGATTCGAAGTAAATGCCGGTAGCGAGACAGTCGAGCTCGTGGCTGCCTGCATCAGGGCCGCGCAGCTGCGCGACCATCGACACCAGATCGCCGGTCGGCCTGGCCGTAGCAGCCATTTCGGTGCTCGGTTCATCGGCCTGCTGGGCTTGGGCGTCCTGAGATTGGGAATCGGTAAGCTGGGGCTCACCATTCGGGTCAAGCAGGTCCGGGACCGCGACCTTCGGAAGGGAGCTTGTAGCGACAACTGGAGAGTCATTCGCCGTGCCGGCCTGCGCCGGAGCAATAGAAACTGTAGTAATTGCAGCACAGAATAGCAGTGCCGTTTGAATCTTGGACAACATTGAAACCGCAAAAAATGCGGTGAACCGCCTAAAACGATCGAGGCTCTTTACTGGCGAATATTTTCGCTTTTCACCCCTCGGCTGTTCCCCGTCTCGCGTGGCATTGCTGCTCGATTTCCGCGCAGAAATGCCCCCCGCTCTTGTTGTTGGTCAGGGTTTTCCCGGGGCTAGACCTCCGGGTCAACCAAAATGGGTCGTTTCAGCGATGAACCGTTCGGGGTCCGCGATATCCAGTTCTATCACCCATGAATCCTCGTCGAACCGTGCACGTTTGGCGAGAAAAGCGTCGATTTCGGCGGAACTCGACGATTCGGCGGGGCCCACGGACTGCCACGAATAGCCATTCTCGAATGAAAGCACGCGCTCGAGGCAGGCGACATGCCGCCCTCTGCTACTGATCACCAGCAACAGGGCTCCGCGCTCAGCATCGCCCTTCCTGATGACCATCCCGAAATCGCCTGCTGCTTCCGCGCGACGCAATATGCTGGCGACTTCGAGGTGGGCCGGGAGTCGGTCGACCGTCACTAGCGGCGCCGATCAGGCGGCGTCGCGTTCGTCCGCACCCATCAGCACGGCTGCCAAGGCGTCGCGGCTGCGTGCTCCGCGCATCTTCTCCAGCGTGGCGGCATTCCGCGTGACCCTGCTGATCGAAGCTAGAGCCTTCAAATGGTCTGCGCCGGCGTCGAGCGGCGATAGAAGCAGGAACACGAGGTCAACCGGTCGTCCGTCGATCGCCTTGTAATCTACAGCCTCGGCCAGGCGCACGAACAACCCGTAAATCCGACCTAGGCCTTCGATCTTGCCGTGGGGGATCGCGACGCCCTGTCCGAATCCGGTCGAGCCGAGCTGCTCCCGCTCGTTGATGCTGGCGAGGATCATACCGGGCTCGACGCCCAGACGCTGGGCCGCAAGATTGGCGAGCTGCTGCATGAGCGAACGCTTGTTGCCGCCGGGGAGGGCGGTCTTGATCGCGTCGAAATCAAGGAAATCGGCAAGCTGCATCGTTGGAACCCGTCATTCGAGGCGACCAGTCGCAATTTGGCCGCTCGATTGGAAATTGGTGTCAGTCAGTATGTGGCTCAACCCAGCCTATGTTTCCGTCCTCACGACGGTAGATCATATTGAACTCACCGGTCGCCGAGTTCCTGAACAATAGAGCCGTAGTGTTCCTGAGATCCATGAGCATGACAGCATCGGACACGCTTGCTTCGGGAATGTCGACGCGAGTTTCGGCGACTATCGCGGGAAACTCGGCCTGCTCGCCTTCCCTTTCGGGCGTCGGCGACAGGATAGTGTATGCGGCGTTCTCGACATAGGCTTGTGCGGCCTCGTCGACCTTATGCTCCTTCAGCCGGTTGGTGTACCGACGGAGCTGCTTTTCAATCCGGTCGGCAGCACCATTGAACGCCAATTCCGGTTCGCGTCCGCTATACGAAGCCTTCAGTACCACCCCTTGAACCACGGGTGCGATAATGTCGCACGTATAGTCGTTGTTGGGTCCGCGGCCGAACGTCACGTTCGCTCCAACCGACCTCGAAAAATATTTTTCAGTGATTTCGGCGACCCGGCGCTGGGCGTGCTCCCGTAGCGATTCGCCGGTGTCGACCTGGTGACCAGCGACCCGAACGTCCACTTGTCCTTGCTCCTCAATCGGCTTGGGCGCCGCTTAGGACCGCCCGCAACGTGCCGTCAACCGGCTCCGGCAAACTGTGCCCAAAGCGGGTTCACCAGTTTTGAGATAAACGCACGATGGCGCGCAAGTTCCTCTTCTCCCGCCGCATGAGGACGCGGAGGACGTGGTTCGCGGACAATCACTGGACCGGCAGCCGAGCCGATGGCCACCGTACCGGAGTCGGCGACAAGCCCGAGGCCAATTTGCCGTCCGCCGGTCAGCTCAACATAAACCTGCGTCAGAAGCTGGGCGTCCAGCAAAGCGCCGTGCTTTACGCGATGGCTGCGGTCGATTCCAAAACGAACGCACAAGGCATCTAGGCTATGCTTGGCGCCGGGGTGCTTCGAGCGCGCAAGCGCCAACGTGTCGACCATCCGGCTGATGGACACAGCGGGACGGCCGCACCGTTCGAGCTCGAAGTTCAGGAAGCCGAAGTCGAAGCTGGCGTTGTGCGCAACGAGCGGCGAATCCTCGATGAACTCGAGCAACTCCTCGACTTTTTCCGAAAAGCGCGGCTTGTCGGAGAGGAAGATCGTGGTCAGGCCGTGCACCGCTTCCGCATCGCTCGGCATCTCGCGCTCAGGATTGAAATAGGCATGGAAGTGCCGGCCGGTTTCGACGCGGTTGTAAACCTCGACGCAACCGATCTCGACTATGCGGTCGCCGCCGATCGGGTTCAAGCCGGTGGTCTCAGTGTCGAAAACAATTTCCCGCACGGGATGAATCTATCCTCCGGCGGCGATTCCGAGACAAGCAAGAATGTCGTGAACCTGCTTCTCAGTTGTGGATAGGTCAGTGCCTGTGTCGACCACGAAGTCGGCCCGACGACGCTTTTCCTCGTCGGGCATCTGGCGGGCCAGAATTGAATCGAACTTGGCGCTGCTCATTCCCGATCTTTCGAGAACGCGCAAACGCTGTACCTCAGCAGGCGCGGACACGACCACGACCTTGTCGAACTCCCCCTCCCCGCCCGTTTCAAAAAGCAGCGGAATTTCGAAGACGAGCGTCTTCGCTTCTCGGTGCGTGTCGACGAATTCCTCGCGCGCCTCGCGCACGGCCGGGTGGACGATCTGCTCCAACTCGGCCAGCTTCGCGCGGTCGCCAAGGACGATCTGCGCAAGTGCCTCGCGATCGAGCGTTCCACAGCGGACGGTGCCAGGAAAATGTTCGCTGATCCTTTGCAACAAGGCGCCGCTCGGACCCTGCAGCCGGCGCACGACCGCGTCGGCGTCGAATACAGGAACACCGGCATTCTCGAACATCTTGGCAACCGTCGATTTACCCATTCCGATCGAACCGGTGAGCGCAATCCTAATCATGTGGGAATCACCCCTCGCTCCCGAAGTGCGCCGAGCAGGGGAATCAGCGGCATGCCAAGGATCGTGAAGTGATCGCCTTTGATCGACGAGAATAACTGCACCCCGCGAGCCTCCAGCCGAAATACGCCCACTGTGTAGCCCACCTCCGGCCATTCGGAATCGAGATAAGCCCGGATGAATTCCTCCGAGAGCGGACGAACGCTAAGCGTCGCGGAGTCGGCCTGGCTCCAGTCGACCTTTCCGCGCCAGGCCAGAGCCACGGCACTGATCAGCCGCATTGGCTTGCCGGAGAAGAAACGCAGATGGTGCGCGGCCTCATCGCGGTCGCGCGGCTTGTCGAATAGACGGTCGCCAACGCTGACGACGCTGTCACTGCCGATGATCCAATCGTCGGTAGACGCGATGCTGAGCGCTTTTGCTCGGGCGAGCTCGACTGCAATCTCTTCCGCGCCGCTGAGACGCGACTTCACGACGGCCTCGTCTAGGTTCGGTTTCCGGATCTCAAAATCCACGCCGGCGGAATCGAGCATGTGGCGTCGGATCGCACTGCGAGAGGCTAGGATGAGGCCCAAAGGACAACCTTGTGGATAAGCAATTGGGCGACGCTAGCGCGGCGGCGGGGATATACTCAACCGGCGACTCATCCGACCCGACGTTATGGCTGTCCATGGATTCATCCACGGGGAAGGATTCGATCCCCAGCCTGTGAATCCTGTGCAGATTCATCATCGACTCGCGGAATCGCCGAGAGCGCTATTGGCATGGCCTGTTGGCAAGTTTGGGACGTCTCACTAAACCCCGCACTCCGCTTGCCAACCACATCATCAATCTTATTCTAATTACTTATATAAGGAGAGAAGGGGGTGCCTCCCAAGCCTGGCGAACCTGCGAGCGCTCAGGCGGACAAGCCTATGCTTTCGGTGCTTCGCGGTGAGCGGCGTGACCCTCCGCCGATATGGATGATGCGGCAGGCCGGTCGCTACCTTCCCGAATATAGGAGATTGCGGGAGGAAAAGGGTAGCTTCCTCAACCTGGTCTATGATCCGGAAGCCGCGGCTGAGATTACGCTCCAGCCGCTTGAGCGGTTTCCCGAACTCGACGCTGCGATCCTTTTCTCTGACATCCTGATCGTGCCCTTCGCGATTGGGCAGAACCTGAGCTTCGTCACCGGCGAGGGTCCACGGTTGACGCCACCGCTGACCAGCGCCAGTCTGGCAGATCTTAAGCCTTATCCTGCGCGCCTCGATCCGATCTACGAGACCGTTCGTACGGTCAAAGGGCGCCTCGACCCTTCCAAGACGCTGATCGGATTTGCCGGAAGCCCATGGACGGTTGCGACCTACATGGTGGCGGGGCAGGGCAGCCGCGAGCAGGCGGAGACGCGGCGGCTCGCTTATGCGGATCCGGGCGCCTTTGGAGCGATCATCGACCGCATCGAGGAAGTCACGCTCGAATATCTGTCCGGCCAGATCAAGGCGGGTGCCGAGGTTGTGCAGCTATTCGACAGCTGGGCGGGAAATCTTTCGGCGAGCCAGTTTGAGCAATGGGTGGTCGCGCCCACTAGCCGATTGGTGGCGGGGTTGAAGAAGCGTCACCCAAAGATTCCCGTCATTGGCTTTCCGAAAGGAGCTGGCGGCAAACTCAAGGCCTATGCTCGAGAAACCGGCGTGAGGGCTATCGGTCTCGACGAGACTGTCGATCCGTATTGGGCGGCGAAGGAGCTACCCAGTCGGCTAGCCGTTCAAGGCAATCTCGACCCGTTGGCGCTGATTGCGGGAGGTAAGCCGCTACAGTTGGCTGTGCAGCGTATCCTTGACGCATTCGCCGGGCGTCCTCACATCTTCAACCTCGGGCACGGCATTCTTCAGGACACGCCGATTGCCCATGTCGAAGAGCTTCTCGCGCTCGTGAAGGGGGAAAAGTGACGCATCTGACCGGCTGGCTCGGGCTCGCCTACCCGTGGGTGAAGGCGGCGCATGTCACGTTCGTCATCTTCTGGATGGCCGGCCTGTTCCTTCTACCGCGCTTCTATGTCTATCACCAGGAGACAGCGGTTGGTTCGCCTGAGGATCGAGCCTGGATCGAACGGGAGGCTCGTGTCCGATCGATCATCCTGACGCCGGCGATGGTGCTGGTCTGGATCCTCGGTCTTATGCTTGCCTTCGACATCGGTGCGTTCGGGCAGGGATGGTTCAGCGCGAAGTTGGCGGTGGTGATCGCACTGACCATCTATCAGGGCTGGCTCGGCGCTTACGGGAAAAAACTGGCTTCCGGCCAGCGGCCTTTGTCTGGTCGCGCCGTTCGGATGATCAACGAGATTCCCGGAGTTGCCGCCGCGATCATCGTCGTGCTGGTAATCGTCCGCCCCTTCTAGTCGCTTCACCGGTGCCCGTGTTCACTGCTGATTGACAGGGGACGCGTCGGGACATACCTCGAATCACGACGGGCTCCCCGGTCAGTTTCCATATTTTCGCCGGCCGAACCGTTCTCCAACATGCGGCGTCCTGCCGCGAAGCGCTTTCGATCAGTGAAGCCAATCACATCTCCCCAAGAAAAGACCATCCAATGCATTTGAAAGAATTGAAAAAGAAATCACCCGCTGAACTCGTCGCCATGGCCGAGGAGATGGGTGTCGAGGGCGCATCGACGATGCGCAAGCAGGACCTCATGTTCTCGATCCTCAAGGTTCAAGCCGAGAACGGCGTAGAGATCATGGGCTCGGGAACCATTGAGGTGCTCAACGACGGCTTCGGCTTCCTACGGTCCCCTGAGGCCAATTATCTTGCCGGTCCCGACGACATTTATGTAGCACCCTCGGTCGTTCGGCGCTTCGGGCTTCGTACCGGCGACACTGTTGAAGGCGAAATCCGCGGCCCCAAGGAGGGCGAGCGCTATTTCGCTCTGACCCGCATCACGACGATCAATTTCGACGATCCCGAGACGGTTCGTCATCGCGTCAATTTCGATAACCTGACTCCGCTGTATCCGGACGAAAAGCTGCGGCTCGATACGCTCGACCCCACGATCAAGGACAAGTCCGCGCGGGTGATCGACATCGTATCACCGCTCGGAAAGGGTCAGCGCGCGTTGATCGTGTCGCCGCCGCGTACGGGCAAGACCGTGCTCATGCAGAACATTGCGCGGGCGATCACCGACAACAACCCGGAGGTAATCCTCATCGTCCTCCTGATCGACGAGCGCCCGGAAGAGGTCACCGACATGGAGCGGTCGGTCAATGGCGAGGTGATTTCGTCGACTTTTGACGAGCCTGCTTCGCGCCATGTTCAGGTCGCCGAGATGGTCATCGAGAAGGCGAAGCGCCTCGTCGAGCACAAGAAGGACGTCGTCATCCTGCTCGACTCGATCACGCGCCTGGCGCGCGCCTACAACACGATCGTGCCGCCGTCCGGCAAGGTCCTCTCGGGCGGCGTGGACAGCAACGCGCTGCAGCGTCCGAAGCGCTTCTTCGGCGCGGCCAGGAACATCGAGGAAGGCGGTTCGCTGACCATCATCTCGACCGCGCTCGTCGACACGGGCTCGCGCATGGACGAGGTGATCTTCGAGGAGTTCAAAGGCACCGGCAATTCGGAAATCGTGCTCGACCGCAAGGTGGCGGACAAGCGGGTGTTCCCGGCGATGGACATCCTGCGCTCCGGCACGCGCAAGGAGGAGCTGCTGGTCAGGCCTGATCTGTTGAAGAAGACCTATGTGCTGCGCCGCATCCTCAACCCGATGGGCACCATGGATGCGATCGACTTCCTGCTCGACAAGCTGCGCAACACCAAGACCAACGGCGAGTTCTTCGAGTCGATGAACACGTAAGCGCGGCGATCGCCGCGGCTGCGGGGAATCATGGTGAGAGTACACGGCGCTTTGCGCCTGCTGGGTCGCGCGGTCCTGGCGGTCGTCGTGGTCGTGGCGTTGGGCGCCGCCAAGAGCGCGGTTTCGTTCAACGGCCTGAACTTCCCGGATCGAATCGGCGACGCCACGATCGGCCAGACGCAGAATTTCGAAAGCGAGCATCGCGGGCTCGGCTACGGCGTGAGCTATCAGAAGCCCGACTGGGTGATCGATATCTACGTCTACGACCTCGGCCGCTCGTCGATCCCGGGCGATGTGAACTCAGATGTCCTCAAGGCGCAGCTCAAGGAAGCGCAAGGCGACATCTTCGAGCTCGAGAAGCGCGGCGCCTACACAGGCGTCAAGCGCACCGGCTCATTCCTCATCAAGGACCATCGCGGCCGCGCGCGGTTCACGTGCGATCAATTCAGCTACGCG
>JBEDUM010000018.1:0-28288 GCA_040414585.1 Sphingomicrobium sp.
CGCGTAGCCGAGGCCGTGCTTGTAGAAGAAGGAGAGATGGTCGAAGGACTGCCGCTCCTCCTCGTCGAGGCCAGCCGGGGCCGGGGCATCGGAGAAGGCTGCGGCGTCGATCTCGGGCGGGATCGCGCCGGCCATGTTGGTGTGGATTCCGGCAAGGCCCTGCGGCGCCTGCACTCCGATGAAATCGGTGACCATCGCACCCCAGTCGCCGCCCTGCGCGACGTAGCGATCGTAACCGAGCCGATTCATCAACACGCCCCAGGTGCTTGCAATGCGTTCGGGCCCCCAGCCCGTGGTGGTCGGCGCTCCGGAGAAGCCATAGCCCGGCATCGACGGGATCACGACGTCGAAGGCGTCCGCCTCCGTTCCGCCGTGCGCGGTCGGATCGGTTAGCGGCTCGATGATCTTCAGTTGCTCGATGACTGATCCCGGCCAGCCGTGGGTGACGATCACCGGCAGTGCGTTCGGATGTTTCGACTTCACATGGATGAAGTGGATATCGACGCCGTCGATGTTGGTGACGAAGTTCGGATAGGAATTGATCCTCGCTTCGACCTTTCGCCAGTCGTGCTGGTTCAGCCAGTAATCCGCGAGCTTCTGGATCGTCGCGAGCTGCACGCCCTGCGAGGCGTCATCGACCAGCTCGCGGCTGGGCCATCGCGTGGCCGCGATCCGCCGCTTCAAATCGGCGAGATCTTCATCGGACGCACTGAAGCTGAATGGCCGGATCGAAGTATCCCCACTAGCTCCCTCTGGTGCGCCGCCGAGCACGAAAGTCTTGGCTTCCGTTTCGCTGGGCTTTGTTGTCGGATGCGGCGCAAGCGTGTCCGCGCCGCCTGTCGGCGGCGTCGTATCTGCCATGGTCAATCTCCTGGTCTGGGGGATGGAGAGACGCGTTACGAAGACGCGATGATCGGCCGTGGAAAATGCTGGTGAGCAACCGGACAGGCGGCCCGCAATTGCCATGCTCCTTCGCCGTCGAGTCGGTCAACGCAGATCGGTGCACGTAATCTCTTGTCTCGCCCGGCAGCCGCTCAGAAGATCGAAATGTCCGAAAAGGTCGAAATCGGTCATTTGCCGCTGACACAAAAAGGGGGTGGGACGGGGTTCTGTTGAGGGACCGATATGAACCCCGCGCGTTGAAACCCGCACTACCGGCAAAAGGAGTTTAACATGCGCGCCTTAAGCCTTGCGGCCGTTGCCGCTTTATCGTTTGCGCTTGGCGCTCCAACGAGCGCCGAAGCACCGTCCCAGACCATTGCGGTGTGGAGCTTCGGCTTCGCCCCTAGTCCCGTTCGCCTGGCGGCGGGCCAGCAGGTCACTCTCACGTTCCAGAATCGTTCCGGCAGCAGCCACGACTTTTCCGCCAAAGGTTTCTTCGATCATGCGCGGATCATCGCCGGCGCCGCACCCAAAGGCGAGATCGACCTCGCCCCGCACGAGACGAAGGTCGTCACCCTCGTCCCCGGCGAGGGCACGTTCCACGCGCACTGCAGCCACTTCATGCACGAGCAGCTCGGAATGACCGCGTACATCATCGTCACCTGACTGCCCTCCCCTGCAGCGGCAAGGGACGGGAACCACCAAATGAAGATTTGATGGTGGAGGGGCTTACTCAGCAGCTTTGGTCAGCTCAGACCACGTGCTCAGAGTGGCCGTAGACAATGATCGACATATAGGCTTCCTGGGTGGTCGCGGCGTGCGCGCCCGCGCTCGCCTCGAAACGCTCCGCGGTCACGTCGTCACAGCCATAGTCCGGCCTCACCGATCCGGTCTCGGCGACCACCTTGCAGCCCTTGACCTGCCCGCGGCCGTCGATGGCGAGCGCCATCACCTGCCCGCCAAGCAACGTATCGCCGGTCTGAAGTGGCGTCTTGGCCAGTGGGCCCGGCGTGAACCGGCGCTCGAAGGTGATGCGCGTCAGTTCATCCTTGGATCCCGACGAATGGGTCGCGCTCGCAACCGCCGACTTGCCATCCGAGGTCGCATCGCAGCTTTGCGGTGCGTCCGGCTTCATGCTGGATTCGAAGCGGCATCCCTGGGCCTGGCCGTCGCCCGAGATGGTCACCGTCACGCGTTCCCACCAGGCCGAGTTGGGAAGCGGGGATGAAGTTGCGGAATGGGCGGAGGCCGAAGCCAGCACAAGAGCAGCAATCGCGCGGTACACGTTACACTCCTTCGTGCCCGCCGCTCCAGCGGCATGATTGCCGCCGCCACCTGCCAGCCCCAACGCCGCAAATCGATTTTGGTCGCAGCAATCCTGATCAAGGTTGGTGAACCCGCCCGCCGATGCGACGATCCGGACGAATTCAGGGGTGCGTTCTGACTCTTTGCACCCTTCCAGCGTCTCAGGCTGCCTGGTCGATCCGTTCCAGCAGGGGTAGCAGCTCGCGGTTTTCGCGGCTGAGGCGGTTGATCAGCGCATCGAGGATGGCGCGGGTGTCGCAGCAATAAGCGGCCCAGTCGGACGCGATGCTGTTCGCGTTCCACTTGTCGCAATAAGCTAGGAAAGCGGGGGCGAGGCCTCCCATCTCCTCCTGGAACGAGCGGCCCGCGTTGGAGATCTCTTCGTCGCCGCTGTCGATCAGCCGCGGGTAGAGTGCCCAGTCCTCAAGCTTGAGGTGGGCGATCAGCGTGGACATCAGGTTTTGGCGGACCTCGAAGAGCTCGACCTGCGGCGGCGCCTGCCCCTGCTTGATGATGTCTTCGAGCTGGCAAAACATCTTCGCCAGGTTGGCATGATCCTCACGCAACTTCACAAGCTCGGACATAACGCGTTCACCTCCCGGAGCTTGCCGGAGAATGACCCGCGAAGGCTAAAAGGCGGTTAACGCGTGGAGTGCGTGGGGCGCGCCGCGGGAGCCAGGCTCCTGATGCAGGAATGGGCCGCAATGCCGGATTCGCTTTGCGCAAAAGAAATGGGGGCCGGCATTGCTGCCAGCCCCCACTGCGCCGAGCGAAGGATATGCCGGTGTTCGCAACCTGGTTGATAGAACCCGAAGGACTATCTACCCGCTCTCGATCCTGGCTCACCAGCTCAGGCGTCGCTTTCCATCAAACCGCTCCCTCCGAGGAGGAGCCCTGACTTCTACTTGACTGCGCCTCCCGAAGGTTCGCTTGTCTTTCGATGTCCGGCCTGACCTTCTGAGAACCTGATTCCCCGAACTCCAATCTTTCGATTAGCGTTCTGAAACCACTGCTCCCGGCCAAAGCCGTCCGATGTTCCGCGGCCCTTCTTGGGATAACCCCTCTCGCGTCCCGCTTCGCTCACCAAATCCCACAAGGAGACCCGGGAGCCGCGTCGCGCGACAGGAAGATCATCTCTTCCGGCGCCTCTTCCCGGCTGGCCCCGAAAAGAACCCGAAAGTCCTTCCCATTGCCTGCCGGCGGAGATCGGTCCTTCTGTCGCCTGCCGCGTCCTTCTTGCCGTTGCCGGCCTTCCAGGGAGGCTGGGACTTCCGTCCCGATCACCTGAGCACCATGCACCCCTCATCCGAGTCGCAAAAGCGAAATTTTAGGCAGGAGGGCTGTGGATAACGGGGATATCGGGAACAACAATTGGAACCTTTTTAGAACGGCCGCTAACCGGGCGATTCGGTTGCCGTTCCGTTCCCCCTGCCTTACCTCGGCCAAGTGCCTGAATCGCCCGTTCCAACCACCGAGCCCGCATACCTGCAGGACCTGAACCCGCCGCAGCGCGAAGCCGTGCTCGCGACGGAAGGCCCCGTGCTCGTCCTCGCCGGCGCGGGCACGGGAAAGACGGCGGCGCTGACGGCGCGTCTCGCCCACCTCATCGCCACCCGCAAAGCCTGGCCGAGCCAGATCCTGGCAGTCACCTTCACCAACAAGGCTGCGCGTGAAATGCGTGACCGCGTCGGCGTTCTGTCGGGCGGAGCACTTGAGGGAATGCCGTGGCTCGGCACCTTCCACTCGGTCGCGGCGCGCATGCTCCGCAGCCACGCCGAGCTCGTCGGCCTGCACTCCAACTTCACCATCCTCGACACGGACGACCAGCTGCGCGTGCTCAAGCAGCTGATCCAGGCGTCGAACCTCGACGAGAAGCGCTGGCCCGCGCGTCAGCTTGCCGGGCTCATCGATCGCTGGAAGAACCGTGGCTGGACTCCGAGCCAAGTCGATGCGGGAGAATCCGAGGCATTTGCTGCAGGCCGCGGCGCCGAGCTATATGCCCAGTATCAAGAACGCCTCAAAACACTGAATGTCTGCGACTTCGGCGACCTCCTGCTGCATATGCTGGTGATCTTTCGCGGGCACTCCGACGTGCTCGAAAGCTACCGCGAGCGCTTCCGCTATCTGCTGGTCGACGAATATCAGGACACCAACCAGGCGCAGTACGAATGGCTGAAGCTGCTCGCCGAGCCGCGCCGCAATCTCTGCTGCGTCGGCGACGATGACCAGTCGATCTACAGCTGGCGCGGCGCCGAGGTCGCCAACATCCTTCGCTTCGAAAAGGACTTCCCCGGCGCGAAGATCATCCGTCTTGAGCAGAATTATCGCTCGACGTCGCATATCCTCGCCGCGGCCGATGGCCTGATCGCGCACAACGCCGGGCGCCTCGGCAAGACTTTGTGGACCGATGCCGGCGAAGGCGAGAAAGTCCGCGTCATCGGCGTGTGGGACGGCCCTGAGGAAGCGCGCCGGGTCGGCGAGGAAGTCGAATCCCACATGCGCAGCGGCGGCTCGCTCGACGACGTGGCGATCCTCGTCCGCGCCCAGTTCCAGACGCGCGAGTTCGAAGAGCGCTTCATCGCGATCGGGCTCGCTTACCAGATCATTGGCGGCTTCCGTTTTTACGAGCGCGCCGAGATCCGCGACGCGATCGCCTACCTGCGTCTCATAATCCAGCCCGCCGACGACCTGGCGTTTGAGCGGATCGTAAACACGCCCAAGCGCGGCCTCGGCGACAAGGCGATCGCCACCATCCACCGTCATGCACGCGCAACGCAGCAGCCGCTACTGCTTGCCGCCGCTTCCATTCTCGGTACCGACGAGTTGACGCCGCAGGCGCGCCGCTCGCTCGGCAATTTCGTCGCCGACATCGCCCGCTGGCGCGAGATGTCCGCGACCCTCCCCCACCCCGAGCTCGCCCGGATCATGCTCGACGAGAGCGGCTACACCGCAATGCTCCAGGCCGACCGCTCGGCCGAAAGCGCCGGCCGCCTCGAAAACCTCGCCGAGCTCACACGTGCGATGGAAGAATATGAGTCACTCCAGGCTTTCCTGGAGCACGTCAGCCTTGTCATGGACAATGACGAAGCGCGCCAAGGTGAACGTGTCACCATCATGACGATCCACGCCGCCAAGGGCCTGGAGTTCGACATCGTCTATCTCGCCGGCTGGGAGGAAGGCGTCTTCCCATCGCAACGATCGCTCGACGAAGGCGGCCTCGCCAGCCTCGAGGAGGAACGCCGCCTTGCCTATGTCGCGATCACCCGCGCTCGCCGTCGAGCGACGATCATCCACGCCGCCAACCGCCGCATCTACGGCCAGTGGACCAGCAGCATCCCCAGTCGCTTCCTCGCCGAGCTGCCCGACGCTCACATTGAGCAGGAAACCACCATGACCGGCGGCGAGAGCCTGTGGCGCGCGCAATGGTCCGAACGCGCCGACCCGTTCGCGCACCTTGGCCCCGCTCAGTCGATGCGCACGAGCACGCGTGGGCCAGGCTGGCAGCGCGCCAGCCGCGAAGGTCGCTTCAATGCCCAGCCCCAACGCGTGATCGAGGCCCGGGCCTCAGCAGTGTCGCTAGGCAACCAGGGCCGAACCGACCTCTCGCTCGGCCAGCGCGTCTTCCACGGCAAGTTCGGCTACGGCACCATCGCCGCGATCGAAGGCAACAAGCTCGAAATCGACTTCGAGCATTCGGGGCGCAAGAAGGTGCTGGACTCCTTCGTCAGCGCGGAATGACGGCCTTCGCTAGTTGCTGCTTTCGACCCAATGCAGACATCAGTGTCGAAGATGAACGTAGGCTCTCGCGGCCAGCAGAATTGCAGGCAGGAACAGTGCTAGTTCGATTGCCAACCTCGCCCGTCGCTGATGTTCGGCCAAATCAGCGATCGCGAGGAAAAGGCCCGCAGCAGCACAAATCGCGACGAGAATATAAAAAGGAGGACTGAGCAACGAAGCGAGACGGAAATGGTTTTGAACGCGCACGAGAGGATCACTACGCCTTGGAATGGCGCCTTTCCACCCAAACGCGCTCCTCAAGATGACCGCCGCTTAACACCCGAATTACAAATTGCAGGGAGCTGCCATTACAGCGCACTTGTAATTTGAACGGGTCCCCTCGGGCTGCTCCGCCCGGCGAGTGACAAGTGGCAATCAGCTCGAGCAAGAGGAGACGGCCGAACCACGCCAAGTGGTTGAGGCCGGGAACGAGGTGCGTTGGTACCTTAGTGCAATGGCGGCAATTCAGAATGAAGCGCCCTATCTCGACGAGTGGTTGGCGTTCTGCGTCCTAGAAGGGATCGAGCATGTGCTGTTGTATGATAATTGCAGCACCGACAACTCTCGCGAAGTGCTTCAGCCCTGGATCGATGCGGGCATCGTCGAACTGATCGACTGGCCTCTCCATTGGAAGAGTGAATCCCAGTCTAAAGCCTTTCTTGATGCCCTGAGCAGGTTGCGCGGCCTCACGAAATGGGCGGCGTTCATCGATCCCGACGAGTATCTGTTTTCGCCGACGGGGAAGACAGTAGCCCAAGTGCTGAGGAAATACGAAGATCATGCTGGCGTTGTTGTGAACTGGCAGTGCTACGGAACTTCGGGCCACAAGACACGCCCGCCCGGCCTGACGATCGAGAACTTCACCCGACGCGCACGGACGAATTGGGCCCGGAATTACCGGGTAAAGACAATTGTCGATCCGTCACTGGCGATCGAGCCGCAGAGCGCTCACCTATTCAAAGTTCTGCCGGGTCACGCGCTCGTGACGGAGGACTTCATGCCCGTGCGGGTCGTCCGAAGAGCGAATGGAAGGCGCAGGCTGCGACACCTGGCCGCATGGCTGCCTTACCTGCCGTTCGATCCTTACGCGAAATTCCAGCCTGAGATGGGGCACGTGTCAGTGTCCCAATTACGTATCAATCACTACGTGACCCGATCTGCGGAGGAACTACCGCTCAAATACAAAGATCGGAACTCCATGAGCGAGCCCGACAGACGGACCCATGGCCGCTATCACGATCGCAACGAGGTGGAAGATGCCGTTCTTGTGTCGAGAGCTGTACGCGTGAGCGAAGTGATCGCCAAAGTCCGCGCCGGCTCACTTCCGTTCGAGTAAATGGACGCGGGGTTGCGCCGCCTTCGTCAAAATGCCGCCGCCGCCAGGTGCACGTCAGCTTTGCCCCACGCATCTTCGAACTGCTTTCGAGCCTCGGCCGCTGCGGTGTCTTTCTTCTGCGCTGCCAATGCCTGGCTCAGTCCGTAATAGGCCCAGCCGTTGTGCGGGTGGCGCTTAAGGTCCTCGCGGAAGACCGCTTCGGCTTCGGCTGCTTTCCCCGCGGCGAGCAGCTCCGCCCCGAGCACATGTCGCGTCGGGAAGATCATATCGTTGGGCTCGTTGTAAGCGAGCTTGTCTTCAATCCCGACTGCCTGCGTCAGAAGCGCGATCGCCTCGTCGCGGCGTCCCTGCGCGCTCGCCAGCCGAGCCCGCGCCTTCAGCTGACCGACCTCGTAAATCGGCTTCGCCTCATTGTTGCCCTGCTTCGCATCCGCTGGCGCAGCAGCGATCAGCTTCTCCGCCTTGGCGAGCTCCACCCCGGCCTCATCGAACCGCTTGGTCGCGGCCAACGCTTCGGCGCGCGTCTGCAGATAGTGGATCGTCGCACCCGGCAATTGCGGGTTCGGCGCCGGCTCCTTCAGCATCTCGTCCCACATGCCGAACTTGACTAGGCCGTCATAAACAAAGGTCGCGGGCCAGTCGTAGCCCGGCATCGCGAGCAGCATGGCGTCGGGCATATGGTCGCGCGCGTTGCGCAGCGCCTGGATCGTTTCGGCCCGACGCCCTTCCATTCCTGCCGAGTTCCCGAGGAACTGGAAGTTGTGGATGAGGTACATCGGGTAATAATCCGGAGGTGCGGTTTCCTTGAGATAAGCGAGGTCCGCTGCGGCGCCCTTGCGGTTCGCTTCCGCTGCATCCTCGTAACGACCGACCCGCTGCAATATGTGCGCCGGCATATGTTCGATGTGCCCGGCCGCCGGCATCATTCCGTTCAGCACTTCGGCGGACGCAAGCGCCTGTTCTGGATGCGGCGACGCCTCCACGGCATGGATGTAGTAATGGTTCGCGCCCGGGTGTTTCGGATCGCGCTTCAGCACAGATTGCAATGCATCGAGGATCTGCTGCGTCCCTGGATTTTCGGTGCCGTCGGCGTTCCAAAGCTTCCACGGGTTCGTGTTCATCAACCCTTCTGCGTACATCGTCTGCACGTCGAGATCGTTCGGATATTTGGCGGCGACTGCCTTCATGGCGTCGACATAGGCACTGAGGAGCGGCTTGCTGTTCGACGGATCGACCTGCTCGGTGCCTGCGTAGCGCTTTGCGACCGCGGCGATCAGCGCACGCTCGATCGGGGTCGCTCGCCGGGCATTTGCCTGCGCTTTTTGCAAGGCCTCGAAGCCGACGCGCGCTCGCGCCGAGGTCATCATCGGCATGTTGTAATTGGGGCCAAGCGTCAGCGCGACGCCCCAGTAGCAACTCGCGCACTTGGGATCGATTTCGGCTGCCTTGGCGAAGGAGCGCGTCGCTTCGTCATGGTTGAACGCCCAGATGAAGCGCATGCCCTGGTCGAAATATTTCTGCGCCAGCGGCGAGCGGGTCGTGATCTTCCGATGGAACGAGCCGAGGCCATCGAACAGCTGGGCGCCATTCGCCCATCCGGCGAGCGTGTCGGGTGTCGCCGGCGGCGAATGGCTGTCGTGCGATTGGGCGAAGCCAGCCTGCGGCAAGCCGATGACGGCGGCTGTAAACAGATACGCGAGGACGGTTCTGCGCATGTGACACCCCCTTTGCGAGGCGCCGCTCTTACGCGAACTCTGATTTCACTGCACCGGAATTCGAAATTAGTCAGCCATTGCGGATGGCCTGGCGGATCCAGGGAATGATCGAGGTCCAGCTCAATTCCTCGAACACTTCGACTCCGGCGAGCTTGTCCCGCGCCCAGATCACTTCGCCGGGCGGAATGTTCAGCCCCTCTAGAAACACCGACACATAAGTGCCGACAGGAGGAAGCTCATCGCCTTCCAGTTGCAGCCCGCGTGCCGAAATGTTGCGCAATGTCGCGAGTGACAGATTCTGGCCGTGTTTCACATAGACCGGACAGCGCACTTCAACGCGAGGCATGATCCGGCGTTCAGGAGTGAGGCTGACCAGCTTGCGGTTGAGCAGCGCCACCACGTCCACCGTGTCGTCGAACCGAACGCCGAGCTCCCCACGGTCGGTCCAGGCGATTTTTCCGGTGGGCCGCTGGCCGTTGGCAAGCTCTACCGCCACTCGCTCGCCAAGAGCGGGGGCGAGGTCGCTTCGAACCGTAACGCCAAGTGCGGAAATCTTTCGGATCGAGCACGGCTCGCGAGAACCGGAGACGAAGATCGTCCCCCCGTCGAGCGGCCCCCTGTCGTGGGATGCGGACGCGTCGTCGGGCCATGGGAGTCGATCTCCCACCACAAAAGTGGTGACCGAAGGTGCTTCAGTCATTCGTCATCCCAACACGTGTCGGCACAGCATTGATCCCATGGGAACTAACAAGTCGCTAACGAGCTAATGGGGACACGCTGAGCGAACCACGCTCGAAGTGCTCATGGTTTGAGACGCAATTGTCGGAAAACCGGGAGATTCGCCATGAAAGTCGTCGCAGCCTTGCTCATTGGATCGATTTTGCTGCCGGTCGTGATCGTAGTGCTCGCCGTCGTAGGCCTACTCCCGAGCACCGCCACGTCTTCGCCTCCGGGCATCGAAAGCAGCATCGGCATGCGCGCGCTGGACGCGTCGCTTGAACGGCGTGCGGAAGGTCTCAAGAACCCAATTCGAGCCGATGATCATACTGCTTTTGCGGCGGGCGCAAAGATTTACGCCGACGGCTGCGCCGGCTGTCATGGCGATGCGAAAGGGCCGAGCGACTGGGGAAGCAAAGGCTTCTATCCGCGCGCGCCTCAATTCTTCCAGGAAGGCAGCGACGTGACCCCCGAAGAAGCCTTCGCGGCGATCCACGACGGCATTCGTTATTCGGGCATGGGCGCCTGGCGCGACATCATGAAGGATGACGACATGTGGAAAGTCGCGAACTTCGTCGCGAGCATCCGCAACCTCCCGCCGCAAGGAGAGAGCAAGCCGCCGCAATGACCTGACGCGTCGGGAAGGTTTGACGTTATGCCTTGGAAAGCCCCGAGCAGCTGTTTGGCTCGCGGCAACTGAGGCCAAAGACCATGCTCAAACCGATGTTACTTGCAACCGCGGCGATTGCCCTCGTCGCTTCGCCGGCCGATGCGCGGCCCCATCACGGGCACCACCACCATCGTCATTATTACTCCGGCTACGCTTATCGCCATCCGGCCTACGCCTACGGATATCACAGGTACCGCTATCCTTACGCCTACCGGACCTATCGCTACAGGACCGTTAGCTACGTTCCTTACGGCTACGGCTATCCCGTCTACGCGTATCCCGTCTACGCTCCCTATGGCTACTACGGCTATCGCTGGTGATGACCGGCGGCAGGGGCGGCCCGCCTCGGCGACCCGCCCACCCCGTTATGAGCGCGTCGCGGTGTAGGTGATCTTCGAACCGTCTTCCTTGTTCTCGTAGACCCCGCGTCCGACACCGTTCGCGTCGACCGAGAAGTTGAACACGCTCACGGCCTTGCCGCCGCGCTTGTCCGTCTCCTCGAAGCTGTTGTCGCCCGTCTTCTTCACCGACGCGGTGGTTCCCGCATTGTCGCCCTTGATCGGGACGTCCGGTCCGCCGAACTTGGCGTCGTAGCTCTGTCCGGTGCCGCTGGTGCTGTGGAGCGTGTCGCCGTCCACCTTATATGTGAAGGTCAGCGCGGCCGTGTTGAAGTCCTGCAGTTTCGACGGCTTCCACTGACCGGAGATCGCATGCGCACCCACGGGCGCGGGGCCGACCCGCGTTTCAACGAAGGTTCCCGTGGCCGTATTCGATCCGGATGTGTCGGTGAACGTACCGGTCAGCGTATTCCCGTCGGGCGAGACGGACAATTTCGTCTCCCCCGTCTGCTTGCCTCCCTTCTTGGTAGCGCGCACGACATTGTGATCGTCAACCATCTTCACTGACAGGCTGTCCGCATAAGGCGTGGTGATAGGATGGAAGGCGCCGTCGGCCGCGACCGTCACTGGCGGCACGCAGCTCTTGCAAGAATATTGACCCGCCTGGAGCAGCATCTCATCCGGCTTCTGGTCGAATTGGACGCTGTTCACATCGGCCTTCCATATGCCGTCGATGGGCGAGCCCGCAGCGGCGGTAGCCGTGGCATTGCCGGCCGCCTGGTTCCCGGTGGCGGACTGCTGTTTGCAGCCGGCGAGCGCGATGATCGAAACCGCGGCGAGCGCCGTCATGAAGGTCTTGCGCATCAGACATCACCTCTCTTGCTCCGCCACTCCCGCCAGGATTGGCGGGTTCGTGGGACAGCGACGCCGTTACGGAATCAATGGCGTCGTCAGGAGCGCGAGTTAAACCTACGAAACAGCAACAAGCAATAATTGAAAGTTAATCGTAACGGCTTCATGCCGATCGCGTCCGGCGACCCCCACGTTCACGCGCTCCTGTCGTCGCCAAGTGTCCAGGAGGGCGGGTCGCTGGCCGGGAAAGACTCCACTCCCGCCTCATCCACGATCTTCTCCTGGCGCCAATGGTGCTGCTGTTCCGCTTCTTCTGATCTTGCCCGAAACCAACGCAGGGCGGTGAAAACCGTCGTTCCGGCAACGATGCCGGCAACGGCCGGGATGAACTTCCGAGTCATGGCCACGCGTCCATAGCAGGGCCCCCATCCCGGCTCCAACTCGCCCAATTTTCGGTGCGAAATCACTCTCCGGCCGACAGCGAAAAACAACAATTGCAGGAACCCGACTCGGGTGCGGTGCATTTGGCATCAAAAGTCAACAGAGAAAATTTAGGTGTGAAATGAAGCGGCTAGCCTATGCGCTTGCGCTCGCGGGATCGTGCGTACTTGCGAGCTCCGTTACTTCTACTCCAGCGTTCGCGCTGGAAACGTTCGAAGCCAAGATGGAAGCTGGCGATGCCGCCCAGCTCGCTGGGCTCGACATGTTCCAGGCGTTCGGATTCAAGCATCTGAAGCCAGGCCAGTATTTGTGGCGCGACGTCCCGGCAAGCGCAGGGCCGGAGCGCGTTGTCATCGGCCTGTCGGACCAGCTTGCCTATGTGTACCGCGGCGATACCCTGATGGCAGTCGCGACGATCTCGACTGGCCGTGACGACAAGCCGAGCCCAACCGGAATCTTCTCCGTGCTCGACAAGCAGCCGTTCTACCGCTCGAAGAAGTACGACAACGCCCCCATGCCGTGGATGCAGCGGATCGACCAGTACGGCGTCGCGCTCCACGGGGGCTTCAACCCCGGCTACCCCGCTTCGCACGGGTGCATCCGGCTTCCGGTCGCCTTCGCGAAGAAACTCTATTCCGTAACCGACATCGGAACGCCGGTTTTCATCGGCGCGTAAGCTGCCGAGGGGCCGCGCCGTGGGCTGGCGCGGCCCGAGTCTGCATATCGGCGAGTCCAATCACGGCACAAATTTAACCCTTTCTATGAACAGTAATTTTGAACTCGGCTGGCACTCCAGCGTTGTGCGCAACAATAGACGAAAGACAAAGGTTTCGACCGTGAAATCCGGAATTTTGGCCGGCGCCGCCTTCGCGGCGCTGACTCTCCTTTGCGTGCCAGCTTCGGCCGCCACGAGTCCGGAAGTGGCGCCGCTGACGCAATGGGGCGGGTCCGTCAACGATGCCGTGAACGCCTTCTACGCATCGCGTGGAGGCACTCCGCTTTGGCTGCGCGGCTCTGATAACTCGGCGGCCAACGAGCTTCTTGGCATCCTCCAGCGTGCGCCTCTCGACGGCTTGCCGAGCGGGCCCGCCATGGCGCTCCAAGCACAGTCGCTGATGGCTAGGGCCAGCACCGGCGATACCGAGGCGCTTGGCCAGGCGGATCATCTCCTGTCCGCAGCATGGGTCATGTATGTCCAGGCCCTGCAGCGCCCGCCCGCCGGAATGATCTATGCGGATAGCTGGGTTCGGCCGCGCGAGGCGACGCCTGCGCAGATCCTCGCGCGCACGGCAGACGCCAAGTCTCTCCCGTCTTATGTTCGCTCGATTTCCGACGTGAATCCGATCTATTCCCAGCTGCGTGACGCGGCTTGGGCGCAGATGCAGGCGAACGCCGGGCCAATCGATCCGCGCGTTGCCACCAGCCTCGATCGCGTTCGCGACATGCCTTTCCAGAAGCGCTACATCATGGTCGATACGGCCGCGGCCCGGCTCTATATGATCGAAGACGGCCGGATAGCGGATTCGATGAAGGTGATCGTGGGCAAGGCTGATCCGTCGACCCAGACGCCGATGCTTGCCAGCACGATCTATTACGCCACGCTCAACCCCTATTGGCACGTGAGCGCGGAGCTCGTTCGTTCCCTGATTGCGCACAACGTGCTTGAGCAGGGCCTCGGCTATCTCAGGAGCCATGGCTATCAGATCATGCCCGCCGATCGAAGCGACGACACGTTGCTCGATCCGTCAAAGGTCAATTGGCGGGCGGTCGCGGACGGCAGCTTGCAAGTCCGCGTGCGCCAGCTTCCGGGACCAGCCAACTCGATGGGTCATCTCAAGTTCGGCTTTCCTAACGCGGACGACATTTTTCTCCACGACACGCCCACGAAGGATCTGTTCGCGCAAGACGACCGCAATCTCAGCCACGGCTGTATCAGGCTGGAGGATGCGCAGCGGCTCGGCCGTTGGCTAATGGGCCGCGACCCCGAAACAGCGTCAACGGAGCCTGAGCAGCATGAATTGCTGCCGACGCCCGTGCCCATCTACGTCACATACCTGACGGCGCAGGTGAACGGCGGGCAGCTGAGCTTCGTCGACGATATTTATGGGCGGGATGCGCGAGCGAAGTCGCAGGTCACTGCTCTCGCAAATTAGGCTGACATCTCGTCGGGAACGCTGAGCGGCAGCTTTAAGAAGCGCTGGCCATGCGCGTCGGCCGGCGGAAATCTGCCGCCGCGGATATTCACCTGGATCGCCGGATAGAGGAGCTTGGGCATGCAGAGTGTCTTGTCCCGAGCTTCGCGCATGGCGACATAATCGTCTTCGCCGACTCCCCCGCCGACATGGATGTTGCAGTCGAGCTGCTCGCCAACCGTTGTTTCCCAGGCGAAGCGTTCCCGCCCCGGCGCCTTGTAATCATGGCACATGAACATGCGCGTCTCGCGCGGCAGTGCGAGAATGCGCTGAATTGATCGGTAAAGCTGCCGCGCGTCGCCGCCCGGAAAGTCACACCGTGCTGTGCCGTAGTCCGGCATGAATAATGTATCGCCGACGAATACTGCGTCACCGACCTTGTAGCTGACGCAGGCGGGCGTATGGCCCGGCGTTGCCATCACTTCGATTTCGAGCTCACCCAAGGGCAGCCGGTCGCCATCCTCCAACAGCAGATCGAAGTCCTGGCCGTCAGGTTGGATATCGTCAGCGTCGAATTTGGGTCCGAACGCTTGCTGCACCTCGCGAATGCCGGCGCCAAGCGCAGTCGCGACGCCGGTCCTGCCCTTGACATAATGGCCGGCCGACAGATGGTCCGCGTGTGCGTGCGTCTCGAGTAGCCATCTGAGGCTAAGACCGGCTTCTGCGATGGCGGACAGGATTTGATCCGCATCGTTCGTGTCGACAGTCCCGCTCACCGGGTCGAAACCCAGCACAGGGTCGATCACAGCCGCGTCGCCGCTGGCCGGATCGGAAATGAGATAGCTGACGCTGTTGGTCGCCTCGTCGAAAAACGCGTCAATCTTCGGAGGCGAATTCAAGGATCTAAACGGCGCTCAGCTCGCGAGTAAGATCGCCAACGCCATCGTACAGTGCGGCCCGTCCGGCATGGAGCGAGGCCAGCTCCTCGTGCCGGCGACGAACGTCCGGATCGCTCGCTGACTCCGCCATCTTGCGGCAATGACGCTCGCGTTCGCGATGGTATTGACGGACTTCGTTACTCATGACCAAGGCCCCGGCTTCTCTTACAAGCGGCAGCTTCGGGGGCTGTCAGGGACGCGGCGCCTGCGGGTTCCAAGGCGTCCCTGCGGAACTTCTATCATCGATTACGGTGGTGAAGCGAATCCGGCAGAAAATTGCGATTATTGCCGTTCCGGCTTGATCGAGATGAGTCGGCGATTCGGTAGCAGCTCAAGTCGCTTTGGTACTGGCGATTGGCTCTTCTCCTTGTTGGGACTTGAAACAAACTGCCTCGCTTGGATGTTCCTGACGCATGCGTCACGCGACTGTAACAATTCCCCAGCCGCACGGCGTCGATTGGAAGGGCATCGGCTATCTCTTCTCGGTGCTCGGCGTGCTGCTGCTCGGCGCCCAAGCTATGCCTAAGCCGGATGATCCGTGGTGGTACTGGCCCGCGCTGATCGGCGGCGTCGTGACTTCGATCATCGGTTTCGTCGTTCGCTACATGGCCCACCTGAAACAGCGGCGCGAGATCGAGCGTACCGAGGCAGAGGCGCAGCACGCCGACCGGCAAAGACCTTAGCTTACTTGATCCAAACCCCGACGAGCGCGGCGAGCGTTACCAGGATCAGAAACCCGTTGACGGGAATAATGACGTATCTTGGCATCATGTTGAGGCGCGTCTTGCCGGGCGGCGGCAGGCTGTAGAACTCGCGCCAGATCGCGGCGCACATGCAAAAGCCGGCAAAGAGGATCAACACGGTTGCGGTCACGCGCACCAGTAGCATCGGCATTGCGTCCTTGAGGATCGCTCGTGCGCCAATGCCACTCGCAAGTGCGGCCAGTCCAGTTCGCACCCAGGCCGCATAGGTGCGCTCAGCGGCGAGCAGCGTACGATCAGCCGCGAGTGCTGTTCGGCGGTCAGCGTCTTTGTCGAGGACGACAGTGCTCGCCTCAAGCGAATTCACATCCCTCTGAATCGACCGGCTCGCCTTCGCGTCGGTTTTCGCGTGGTCCATCATGTCTCCGACCGGTTTTCGGGCGCTTTAATGCCCAAAGACTTTAGCGCCCGCCGTCTCCGCTCTCCGATTCCGTGTCCGCCTGCGCGATCGTCTGCGTGTCGGGCTTCACGGCTGTCTTGAGCTCCAGCCAGTCCCGGAACGGCAGGTGATAGATCATGTCCATCACCTCGAACTCCATTCCGCCCGGCTGCCACGTGTCGCTGTTCCACAGCGCGACGACGCCGCTCTTCTTTTGAGGATCAAAGAGAATCAGCGAGCGATAGCCTTTGATGCCGCCGCGGTGGCCGATGACCCGGTGCCCGGCATAATCGTAGCTTCGCCAGCCATAGCCGTACCAGGCGGTGCCGAGGCGCTCGAGGAACTTGCGCAGACGTCCGCGCTCACCGGGCGTGACGACGTAGGGCGCATGGATCGTGTCTAGCACCTTGCCATCGACCACGTCGGGCATCTCGCCCATCTGGGCTTCCATCCACAGCGCCATATCTTTGATATTGCTGTTTATTCCAGCGGCTGCCGGAACTTTGTAATAAGTGTCCACCATCGGCCAGGGTCGTCTGCCTGCGCTGTGCGGGCGCGCCCAGCTGCGGTTCGACTCGAGCCCCTCCATCGAGACACTGCCGCTGCTCATCCCGATCGGATTGAACAGGTAGCGTTTGACCGCCTGCTCGTAGGGCATGTTCGTGATCCGGGACACCATCTCGCTGGAAGCGTCATAGGCGACGTTTTGATAGTCCCAGCAGGTCCCAGGTGCGCACACTGCGTCGAGCGTCGCGAGCTGGCTTCTCAGAAAGCTCGGGTCCTGGCCTTCCTCGAGCTTGTTGGCGTAGGCATCCCGATAGAGGCCGAGGCGGTGCGACAAGAGATCGCCGACTGTCGCTACGCGCTCATTACCGTTGGGAAGCTTGAGATCGGGGGCGTAGTCGGCGACCGGCGCATCCAGATTGATCTTTCCTTCCGCGGCGAGCTTGGCGACCATCGTCGCCGCCAATCCTTTCGAGCAGGAAGCCCAACGGAAAACCGTCTCGGGCGTCACCGGATCGCCCGAACCCTTGAGGGTCTCGCCATAGCCCTGAAGAAAGGTGATCCGGCCGTTCTCAACGACACCGACGGCGAGGCCGACCATCGCCGGCTTGGTCATCAGTTCCCTGAGCCGGCTGTCGAGGAGGCGGTAGTCGACATCTCTTCGCGAATCCGTCGACAGCGACGCGAGCTTGAAATGCGCCCGAGCGATGCGGGCGGCCGATTGATCAGCCGCATGCGGCCGCATCGCCAGCAGCGAAACGCCCATCAGCAGAATGCCGGCGCCGACCGCAATCTTGTTGCTAGTCTTCAACCAAATCTCCCCACCCACAACGCCGGTGTGACGGGGAGCCGATACGCTCTCAACGCATCATTTAACATACTTGCGGCGAAGCGACGGGCGCGCGGGATGAACGGCATTCTGGCGTTGCGGACGCGGCTCGCCTACACGGCCTGCCATGCGATTTCTCTCGACCGTCTTTTGGGTCCTCCTGGCAGTGATCGTCGCGCTGTTCGCAAGCCGCAACTGGACCGATGTGACCTTGAACCTGTGGGGCGACATCCAGGCGGACATCAAAATCCCCATTTTGCTCTTGGTCGTGTTCCTGATCGGGTTCCTGCCGACTTGGCTGATCATGCGTGCTCGTACCTGGTCGCATCGGCGCAGGGTGGAGGCGCTTCAACGACAGCACGCCTCCGCTGCACCGGAAGCCGTCGCCGGCAAGGAGGAAGCGCCGGTCATATGAAACCGATCTTCGTCGCCATCGATACGCCTCATCTTGCACGCGCGCTGCAGCTGGCTGGAGCTGTCCGAGACTACGCAGGTGGCGTAAAGCTTGGCCTAGAATTCTTCTCGGGCAACGGACCCGACGGCGTGCGCAAGATCGTCGAGCTCGGCCTCCCGGTTTTTCTCGACCTCAAGCTGCATGATATTCCGAACACGGTCGGCAAGGCCGTGGAGGCGCTGGCGCCACTTGAGCCGGCCATCCTGACAGTCCACGCAGCGGGTGGGCGCTCAATGCTGGCCGCCGCAAGAGCAGCGGCTCCCGCAGGCACGAAAGTCGTCGGAGTGACAGTGCTGACGAGCCTCGATGCGGGCGATCTCGCGGAGGCCGGAGTAACGGGCTCGCCAGACGAGCAGGTGTCAAGGCTTGCGAGGCTTGCGCGCTCCGCAGGCGTCGACGGCATTGTATGTTCCGGGGCCGAGATCGCGAGCGCGCGAGCAGCTTGGCCGAACGGCTTCTTCGTCGTTCCCGGCGTGCGCCCGGCCGGCGCCGACGTTGCCGACCAGAAGCGAGTCGTTACTCCGCGCGAAGCAATTGAGCGTGGCGCTTCCATAGTTGTCATCGGTCGGCCGATCACTGGTGCGTCCGACCCGGCACAGGCGATCCGCGATATCGCGGCGACCTTGCCGCAAACCGAAGAAGCGAGAATTTGAAATGAGCTGGCTGAGCCGAGTGCGTAGCGGGATCCCGTTCCTGCCCAAGCGCCAGACCGCGGAGAACCTCTGGCACAAATGCTCCAAATGCGGGACCATGGTCTTCGTTAAGGAATGGGAAGAGAATTACAGCGTTTGCCCCCGCTGCGACTTCCACGACCGAATTGGCCCGACCAAGCGGTTCGAGCAATTGTTCGATGCAGCGGAATATGAGCTCCTGCCGTCCCCCGAGGTCCGTGAAGATCCTCTGCGGTTCAAGGACACCAAACGCTACACCGACCGGCTGAAAACCGCCCGCAGCGCCAATGGCGAGCGTGATGCAATGGTGAACGCGAAAGGCAAGATCGAGGGCCATCCGGTGGTGATCGGAGTCCAGGACTTCGCCTTCATGGGCGGTTCAATGGGAATTGCCGTTGGTGCCGCATTTCTTGCCGGGGTAGGCGCGGCGATTGCCGACCGCTCCCCCTACATCCTCTTCACTGCAGCCGGCGGCGCGCGCATGCAGGAGGGCATTCTTTCACTGATGCAGATGCCGCGGACCACGGTCGCGCTGGCTGAGCTGAGGGAAGCCGGCCTGCCCTACGTCGTTGTCCTGACCGACCCCACGACGGGCGGCGTTACGGCGTCATACGCGATGCTCGGCGATATCCAGCTCGCGGAACCCGGCGCGCTCATCGGCTTCGCGGGTCAACGCGTGATCGAACAGACAATCCGCGAGAAGCTTCCAGAAGGGTTCCAGCGCGCCGAATATCTGCTCGAGCACGGAATGATCGACATGGTGGTGCCGCGCGCCGAGCTGAAGGAAAAGCTTGCACTGCTGATCTCCTATCTGGCTCCGGAGACCAAAGAGGCAGCCTGATGGCCGACTTCGCGCGCTCGGCGCACGCGGGGGTCCAGTCGCAACTTGACCGCTTGTCGAAGCTTTCCCCCGCCGGCGATAGGCTGGGCCTCGACCGCATCTGCGAATTGCTCGATCGGCTGGGACGCCCCCAGGACCGGCTTCCACCTGTGATCCACGTCGCTGGAACAAACGGGAAAGGCTCGACCGTCGCCTTCCTCCGCGCCGCGCTCGACGCTGCCGGACACGACGTCCACGTCTTCACCAGCCCGCACCTCGTGCGCTTCAATGAACGGATCCGGATTGCTGGACGGCTCGTCGATGATGAGCAGCTCTCGGCGCTGCTCACCGAAGTTCTGGATGCGAGCGGCGGAATTGAGCCGAGCTTTTTCGAGGTTGCCACGGCAGTCGCACTCCTCGCTTTCAGCCGGACGGCGGCCGACGCGTGCATCCTCGAGGTCGGCCTGGGCGGTCGTCTCGACGCCACCAATGTGATCGATCAACCGCTGGTCACAGCCATCACGAACCTGGCTCTCGACCACCAGCAGTTCCTTGGGACTGGCTTAGCCGACATTGCCGGTGAGAAAGCAGGCATTGCGAAGCGCGGGGTGCCGCTCGTCACGCAGCTCTACCCCGCCGCAATCGCCACCCGTATCGGCAAGATCGCGCACGAGGCGAGCGCCCCTTGGTTCGCGCGGGGCGGCGTCTGGGACTCGATCGCTAGCGGAGGCAAGCTCCACTATCGTGACGAGCGCGACACGCTCGATCTCCCGCTGCCCCGCCTGCCAGGCCGTCATCAGGTAATGAACGCCGCATTGGCCGTCGCCATCCTTCGCCACCAGGACAAGCTGAGCATCCCACCGGCGGCGCTCACAGCGGCGATGGGCTGGGCCGATTGGCCCGCGCGTCTCCAGCATCTCGCACCCGGACCGTTAGTTGGGAATCGCGACATCTGGCTGGACGGCGGCCACAATCCGTCCGCCGCTCGCCAGGTCGCTAGCTGGCTCAAGCATGCGTTCACGGACGGCAAGCCGCTCAACATGATCTTCGCGAGCCTCGCGACCAAGGACCCACAGGGGATGCTGGAGCCATTCCGTGGTTTCGTCACTGACGTTCGGACAGTCCCCATCGGCGATCACGCCAGCTATGCGCCCGAAGATCTCGCCGATATTGCGGGCGAGCTCGGCTTTTCGGCCACCGCTCACGGAAGTTTTCAGGAAGCGCTCGCATCGATGGCCGAAGATGCGCGCGTGCTGATCTTCGGCTCGCTCTATCTCGCGGGAGAGGTCCTCGCCGCAAACAACCAGGTGCCCGACTAGGCCTTCGCCGGCTGATCCACCTTGGCAGCAGTATTCTGTTCCGCCTGACGACCTTCGGACGAGACGCGGAACCACTCCAATATTACGAAGAAGACGGCTACGGCGCCCGCCGCCGCCGTCCAGCGAAACACCGTCGCATAGCCATAGGTATCGAAGGCCTCGCCCGCGATGCCGCGACCGAGCGAGCCGATCAGGAAGGTAAGAGACGAGAGCAGTGCGTACTGCACAGCAGTGAAACGCTTGCTGACGATGCCCGACAAATAGGCAACGAAGGCTGCACCCGCGATGCCGGTCGAAATGTTCTCCATCGAGATGGCGAGGAGCAGGCGCACCATCCGCTCGTCGCTACCGAGCATGCTGGCGAGCGCATCGAGCCTCAGCACATGGGCAACCATGTCGATGTGCGGTCCACCCTCGGCCAGGTCGGCGTAAACGAAATTGCCGAACACCGGCAGAATCGCGCCAATCAGGATTGTCGGCAACCGGCCGATCTTCAGGAACAGGTATCCTCCGATCGAGATTCCGATCATCGTCATGATGATGCCGAAGATCTTCGACGCGAAGGCGACCTGGTCCTTCGTGTAGTGCATGTAGTCGACGTAAAACGGCAGGGCGAATGCCGACCAGATGTTGTAGCAGAGGGTGTAGGTCAGGATCAGGCCGAGCACGATCAGCACCCCCCAGCCCAACCGCTTCGACAATTCTGCGAGGGGAGCGACGAGAGCCACGTAGAGGTGATTGGCGGCGGTCCGGCCTGTTGTGTGGCGCGTATCCGGCTGAGTCAGCACATAGCGATGCCGGTCACGCAGCCAATTGGTCAGCGCAGCGATGATAAGCGGCACGATGACCGTCGCAAACACTATCCACGGAGCATAATGCTTGGTGAACTCGGCAACGGACGGCTGCTGCCCGGGTGCGGTCGTCAGCATCGAGACCATGAAGTGGCCAATTGTATAAATCGCCCAGGCCCAGCTCACGCCGACAATCGCGAGCGCAACGACCCGCGCCCTGAATTCGAGCGCTCCCGGTTCAGACAAGTCTCTGTGCAGGACGTCAGCGTCTGGTCGTTCTGTATCCGGGGCCTGCAGCGCCACGACGACCATCAGGGCGATTAGTGCGCCCATGATCAGATAGACCAGCGGCCAGCTGATGCGCGCCGAAAGGGCAATGGCCACCGCTCCTCCGACAATCGAAGCTATACGATATCCGAACTGGTAGATTGCGGAGAGCAGTTCGACAGGCGTCCGTTCGTCGGAAACGTCGATGCGCCAAGCGTCAACGGCTACGTCCTGCGTGGCCGAGGCAAGCGCGGCGATGACTCCGAAGATCGCAAACGTGCCGATGTTCGTCGCGGGGTTCGTTGCGGCCAGTCCGGCGAAGGCAGCGATCATGATCGCCTGGCACATTACGATCCAGCTCTTGCGCCGTCCGATGCGCTCGAGAATGGGCAAGCGCAGACGGTCCACGAGAGGAGACCACAGGAACTTGAAGCTGTAGCTCAGTCCCATCCACGACAAGACGCCGATCGTCGCGAGATTGATCTTGGAGTCGGCGAGCCAAAGGGTCAGCGTCCCGATCAGTAGCGCGTAAGGCAGACCCGACGAGAAGCCGAAGGCCAGCATCGTTGCCGACTTGCGTGTCGCGAGTGCCGCCTTGAGCAGCTTCCAACCCTTAGGCCGCTGGCCTGCCATTCGTTCCCCTCCGTGGCTGTCTTTCAGAAACTTTAGACAGCTTTCACGGCATGCCTAGCCCCGCGATGAACGGTCCACCGCGCTACTTGCCCTCAGTAACGGCGATGAACAATTCCAGCCCCTTGGGCGGCTTGACTCTTTGCCCCTGGAGATGGCGGTCAACGGACTCGATGGCCTTGCACAACTGGCGCTCGGTATAAGGTTTCAGCAAGCAGCCGATCGCTATCTCCGAGGCGCCCGGATAGGGATTCCCCGTCGCAAACAACGTCGGGACTCCGCGCTCCTTGGCAGCGCGGGCGAGATGGATACCGGTTTGCTGCTTGCGCAGCCGGACGTCGCTCAGGATAAGATGAACCTGCTCGCGGTCGAGAACCTGCAGCGCCTCATCGAGGTCGTCGACCGTCGCGACGATCTCGTATCCGGCATCGGCAAGGATATTTTCGTTATCAAATGCGGTCAGCGGCTCGTCCTCTACTATGAGGATACGCTTGACGACCTGCTTACGCTTTCCGAACAGCATCTTGGGCCCCAATTAATGACTTCGCCTCCGAAACAACCAAAGCAACGAACGAAGCGCCAAGCAGTGCCGCGCCGCAGAAGCGATCAACGCTCGCCCGTGCCCGCAGCGCCACAGCCCAGAAAATCGCCGCCGTCCGAAGGCGGGCCGCAGCGCATCGCCAAGCTGCTCGCGCGCGCCGGAGTCGCATCGCGCCGCGAGGTCGAACGCATGATCGCCGAAGGGCGTGTCGCGCTCAATGGGGAAAAGCTCACCACCCCCGCGACGTTGTTGGACAATATCGCCGGCGTCACGGTCGATGGGAAGCCGGTCCGGCCGGCCGCGGCAACCCGCCTGTTCCGGTTCTACAAGCCGCAGGGGACAATCACTGCTGCGCATGACCCGAAGGGCCGCACGACAATCTACGACCGGCTGCCGAAGGGACTGCCAAGGCTGATGCCGGTCGGGCGTCTCGATTTCATGACCGAGGGGTTGCTGCTCCTGACAAACGACGGAGAGTTGAAGCGGAAGCTGGAACTTCCGAGAACCGCCGTCGTGCGCACATACCGGGCGCGAGCATTCGGAGATGTTACCCAACCGCAGCTTGAGCGGCTTGCCGAAGGAGTGACGATCGAAGGCATTCACTATGGCTCGATCAATGCGAACCTCGAACGCCGCACAGGCCGGAATTGCTGGATCGAAATGAGCCTGACAGAGGGCAAGAACCGGGAGGTCCGGCGGGTCCTCGCGCATTTCGGCTTGCAGGTGTCCCGGCTGATCCGCACCGCCTACGGTCCATTTACGCTCGAAGGTCTGGAGCCCGGCGCAATTGACGAGATCGAGCCGGCCGAACTCGAAATGTTTGCGAAGATGCTTAGGTGAGGATCATTGCCGGCACTTGGCGCGGGCGGACGATCGAAGCGCCGCCGGGTCGTGCCACCCGGCCCACTGCCGACCGCGTTCGCGAGACCCTCTTTTCCATGCTTGCCAGTCGTATCGGTTCTTTTGAGGACTTGCGCGTGGCAGACCTGTTCGCCGGGAGCGGCGCGCTCGGATTCGAAGCAATGTCTCGAGGGGCCGTCTTGGCGACCTTCGTTGAAAATGAACCGGCGGCCGCTGCGGCGATCAGGCGCAACGCCGAGAAGCTGGGCGCAGCAGTGCAAGTTTTGGGCGGATCGGCCCTTGTTCTTCCCCGCTCTGAGCCCTTCGACCTGATCTTCGCCGACCCGCCTTACGCATCTGGGTCCGGCAGCGCGGTAGTCGAGGCAGTCAGCAAGGCTCGCTGGCTGGCGCCCGGCGGCTGGATGAGCGTCGAGACGAGCCACAACGACAGGATCGAACCCGGCGAATATGCAATTGAAGCGACGCGTGACGTCGGCCGCGCGCGCCTCACGCTTTTGCGCCGGCCTTCGCTGCCTTCTTGATCTCATCGATCTCATTGCCGAGCCTGCGCCCCACCGCGGCGGCAGCGGCTTTCCCGGCTTGCTTCACCGCTTTGCCGGCTCGCTTGCCGCGACTACCATTGCCGTTCGCAAAGCCGTTCTCCGCAAGAGACGCTAGCGCCGCGGTCGCGGCAACCGCGACAAGCTCGGCAACCAAGGGACTCTGCAGCAGCCTGATAAATGCCTCGCCTGCGTTGAAGCCCTCGTCAGCGCTGGACCGCCCTCCTCCGCGGGAAGAGACGCGAGCGACTGAGCTGCTCCTGCCACCCTTCTTCGAGCCGGCCTTGCCGCTGCTTTTCGAGCGGCTCTTTGTCTCGCTCTTGCCCGTCGCCTTTTTCGCCATTGCGGTCTCCTGTGCCTAGGACTTTGGACGCTTAACTCACGCGACGCATCGCCGTATCCGCGAATGGTCCCGCAAGCGCGCTGCGGTCAACTGCCTTGGTGTATTGACACTATAATACACTATCGATATCCTGCAAGAGACAGGAGGATTGCCGATGTACAGCCAGCAAGAGCTCGACGATGCAGTAGCGTCCGGCGTCATCAGTGCCGACGCCGCGGATGCGCTTCGCGCTCACATAGAGCGCCAGCGCGCGACGGCGATTCCCGACGAAGAGCAATTCCGGCTGCTCACGGGCTTCAATGACATCTTCGTGTCCATCGCCGCGGTAATCCTGCTGTTTGCATTGGGTTGGATCGGTCAGTGGCTCGGCCAATCGACCGGAGTCATGGTCGACCACAATGGCCCCTCCCCACTCGCGCCTCTTTTCGTTGCTTCGGCTTCCTGGGGTCTAGCCCTCTTCTTCACGGCGAAACGACGAATGGCGCTTCCGTCGATCCTGCTGCTTTTGAGCTTCGTCGTCGGCGTGTTCGCCACCTCTATGTTCAGCTTGATCGTGGCGATCGGTCCAGATCAGATGAACAACAACAATGTCCTGACCGGCATCCTCGCGGCCGTTTCGGGGGCGATTGCCGCGGGCGCCGCGTGGCTGCACTGGCGCCGCTTCCACGTGCCGATCACTATTGCAGCCGGCGCTGCGTCGGTCGCCTCAATCGTGGTCGGCCTTGTGGTCGCCGCTCTGGGGCAGAACGTCGAAAATGCCGGGAACATCATCCTTGGCCTGGTGCTGGTGCTCGGCATCGGCGTATTCCTGTTCGCAATGTGGTGGGACGGGTCCGACCGCTCACGCACTACACGACGCGCCGACGTCGCCTTCTGGCTCCATCTCCTTGCGGCGCCGATGATCGTACATCCGGTCTTCACCCTGCTCGGCCTCAATAATGGCAATGTGGCCGTCAGCGGGGCGTTGGTCGCAGTCCTGCTGTACATCGCTCTTGGCATCACCGCCCTCGCGGTTGACCGGCGCGCACTGCTCGTTTCCGCGCTCGCTTATGTGCTCTATGCGCTGACCGAGCTGTTCAAGAAGTTCGGCGCGGTCGAACTCAATGTTGCGCTGACCGCGCTCGTCATCGGCTCGGCGCTACTGCTGCTTTCGGCCTTCTGGCACCAGGCGCGTGCTGCGATTGTTCGACCACTTCCGGAGAGCCTGCGCGAGCGTCTCCCGGTTCTCGACCGGACTGCTGCTACCGTTACCCAACAAGCCGCATAAGACGGCGCTCGATCGGGGCGAGGACGGGCGCAAGCTCGTGCCCCCGTTTTAGCACTACTCCATGCTCGCTGACCAATGAGAACGCCCCCTGCTTCAGCCGAAGCGCGGGGCGCTTCTCGATCCTGATCTCAGGCTGCTCGGAGTGGCGCCGGTAGGCTGCGAAAACCGCGACCTCGGGATCGATCCTCAGCGCATAGTCGCGCCAGTACCCGGCTGCGACCATCCTCCCGTAGAGATCGAGGATTCGCGCGATTTCCTTGCGATCGAAAGTGGCAATTGGATGCCGGTCCCAGTGACGCGGGAACGGCGTGACGACGCTCAAGCGCTCTTCACCTTCGGCTGCGGCTGGCGAGCCGGCTTCAGCAGCGCCACCTCCTTCCGCAACTCTTCAATTTCCTTCTCCAGCTCGCAGATGCGCGCGCGTACCGGATCGACGTCCTCGCCGCATGGCGTACCGTAGGGCATGAACCCCGGGCTGTAGTGAACGACGTCCACGGGAACCGGCTTGGCCGGAATTCCGACCACTGTGGAATTTGGCGCGACGTCCTTCGTGACGACCGAATTTGCGCCCACCTTTGCACCCTCGCCGACTTCGATCGGGCCGAGGATCTGCGCTCCCGAGCCCACGACCACTCCGTCTCGCAGCGTCGGGTGGCGTTTGCCGCCGACGCCAGTCGTCGGATTAGTGCCGCCGAGGGTGACATGCTGGTAGATGGTGACGTCGTTGCCGATCTCGGCGCTCTCGCCGATCACGCTGAAACCGTGATCAAGGAAGAATCTCTTCCCGATCTTCGCGCCTGGATGGATGTCGATTCCGGTCAGGAAGCGAGCAAAGTGGTTGACGAGCCGGGCGATGAAATAGAGCCGCCCCTCCCACAGCCAATGCGCAGCCCGATGCAGGCCGAGCGCAAGCACGCCCGGGTAGAAGATCACATCCCAGCGGGAGCGCGCCGCAGGATCGCGGGATTTGACGGAATCCAGATAGGCAAACAGCGCAGACTGCAAGCGCATCAACCTCTAATCGTTGGACAGACAATCTAAGTGGGGTGACGCATAAATACCAGCCGGCTGGCTAAAGTGTCCCGGCGCGGGCCTTGCCGAACGCTGCAGCCTCCGCCAAATCCCGCCCGCAACAGGGAAGGCCAAGCTCTGATGTCGTGTGATGGGGTGAAATAGTGGGGACGTCTTTCGTCTCCGCCTACAATCCACTCTATTCGCTCGCTGGCTTCCTCGTCGGCGCCCTCGTCGGCATGACCGGCGTTGGCGGCGGGTCGCTTATGACCCCGCTCCTAGTGCTCCTGTTCGGTTTCCATCCTGCAACTGCCGTCGGAACGGATCTCCTCTACGCCTCGGTGACCAAAACGGTGGGCACCGTCGTCCACGGGAAGCGCGAAACGGTCGACTGGCACATCGTAGCCGGCCTCGCCTGCGGCAGCGTGCCTGCATCCATCCTGACCCTGTTTGTCATGAGCAGGCTCGGAACGATGGGCGGTCAGGACACGCTTGTTCTGAATATTCTTCTCGGCGGCGCGCTGTTCGTGACCGCCTTCGCCATATTCTTCCGCCCCTGGATCCTTCGGCGTGCCGGACCGCATTTCAGCGGCCTGCCCGAAGCGCGCATTTCGCACTGGACCGTCCTTCTCGGCGCAATCCTCGGAGTGCTGGTTTCAGTAACCTCGGTCGGGGCGGGTGCGCTCGGGACGACGGCGCTGCTGATTCTCTATCCCAAGCTGCCGGTTTCGAGGATCGCCGGGAGCGACATTGCGCATGCGGTGCCGCTGACCTTGATCGCCGGTACCGGTCACTGGCTGATGGGCTCGGTTGATTTCGGGCTCATGGGAGCGCTGCTGGTCGGCTCGATACCGGGGATCATCGTCGGCAGTCTCTTCAGCAGCCGCTCGTCCGACACCGTGCTCCGGCCGGTCCTTGCAATAACCTTGCTCGTAGTCTCGGTCCGGCTCCTGACGAGCTAAAGCGTCGCGTGAACGGTCGCGAGCGCCTTCATCACGGCAGCGATCCTCACAGCCGACTGGATCGTCTCGGGCTTTACCCCGTGCTCGAGCAGCACGCGCTCGTGGCTGTCGATGCACATTCCGCATCCATTCATTGCCGAGACCGCGAGGCTCAGGAGCTCGAACTCTTCCTTCGAAATGCCATGCGATCCGATGATGTTCATCCTGAGCCGAGCCGGCAGCTTGCCATATTCCGG
>JBEDUM010000019.1:0-6435 GCA_040414585.1 Sphingomicrobium sp.
AGATAGATCAGGATTCCGGTGCGGCCTGCGGTGCGCTTCTCCGCGGCCGCCTTGAACACCGTAACAGCACGGCGGCGCACTCGGCGGTGCTTCGTCGCGGCGGGTGTCAGCGCAAGCCGCAGCGGCATCCATTTGAGGATCAGCAGCGCCACCGTGAACTTCAGCGCCGCAAAGAACATCAGCAGCGTTAGCAGCTGACTTAACGTGGGATCAGGCGACCACCCGCCGAACAGGAAATCGTACCACCAGACCAGTGCCGTCGGCCGCCATGCCGCCCAGGCGAGCACCGCAAAGAGCGGAACGAGAGCCCAATGCAGTGCTACGTCGTGATAAGCATCGCTAATCGGCGTCGCGACCGCGACGATCTCTCCATTGCTGTTGGCTTCGGCAGCAGCAATCGCTTCGGAGACCTTTTGCCGATCTTCATCCGACAGCCGCAGCATCACCAGCTTCCGCCCGCGCCACCGCCGCCGAACGATCCGCCGCCGCCGGAGAAGCCCCCTCCGCCGCCGCCCCAGCCGCCGCCACCGCCCCAGGACGAGCCGCCACCCCAGCCGCCGCCCGAACCGCGGCCGAGTGCATTCAGGCCCCACAGGACCACCCATGGGCTGATCCCGCCGCCACGCGTCCGATAACGGCGTCCGACCGACCGGCGAAAATGGGAAAGGACGACAAAGCCGATCACCATGAACCAGAAGATCACCGGCAGCGGACTTCCGCCGGAATGCTGCCGCTGCTGCTGCGCCTGCTGAGCCGCCGCGACGTTTCTCTGCGCTTCGTCTGCAGGGAGCGACATTTGCTTGATGATCGCGTTCGCGCCGGCTTCGATTCCTCCGCCATAATCGGGGGGGTTCTGCTTGAAGTGGGGCAGGATATTTTCGCGAATTATCACGCCTGACATCGCGTCGGTCATGAAGCCGCCGGCACCGTAGCCGGTCGCGATCCAGACATGCCGCTCATTTGGAGCAACGACCAGCAGGACGCCGTCATTGTTCTTGGCGCTGCCGATCTTCCAGTAGCGGCCGAGGCGATAGGCATAGTCCTCGATCGGATAGCCCTCGAGGCTGTTCACCGTCGCGATGACGAACTGGCGTCCGGTCTGCGTCTCAAGAGTCTGCGACTTGCTCGTCAGGTCAGCAACCTGTGCGGGTGTAAGGAGGTGCGCCTGGTCGACTACCCGACCTGTGAGCTGCGGAAAGGTCTGCGCCGTTGCAGGGATCGCAAACAGAAGAAGCACCGTCATTGCGAGCGCAGCGAGGCAATCCAGCAAGCGATGCTGGATCGCCACGTCGCTACGCTCCTCGCGATGACGCAAAGGTTCTGTCCTAGCTCGCGTTGAAATTGACCGTCGGCGCCTGCTGTGCGCCCGCCGAAGCCTCGAACGGAACCTTCGGCTTGGCGCCGTAGAAAACCCTCGCGCCGATCGCGGACGGGAAGGTGCGGATCAGCGTGTTATACTGCCGCACCGCCTCGTTATAATCGCGGCGCGAAGCATTGATCCGGTTCTCCGTCCCTTCGAGCTGGTCCTGCAGCGCGAGGAAGTTCTGGTTCGACTTGAGGTCCGGATAAGCCTCGAACGTCGCAAGCAGGCGCCCGAGCGATCCGCCGAGCTGGCTCTGCGCATTCTGGAACGCCTGGACCTTGGCCGGGTCCGTGAGGTCACTTGCATTCAACTGAATGCTCGTCGCCTTGGCGCGTGCCTCGGTAACTTCCGTGAGGACGCTCTTCTCCTGCTGGGCATAGCCCTTCACGGTGTTGACTAGGTTCGGAACGAGATCGGCGCGACGCTGATAGTCGGCCTGCAGGTTGCCCCATGCCGCGTTGACCTGCTCCTCGGCGGTCGGGACGCTGTTGAGGCCGCAGCCCGAGAGGCTGAGAGCCGCAACGGGCGCAAGCAGTCCAAAACGACGAAGTGCGGTCATTGTCCGATCCCCTAAGATGCGTCGCGTGGGCGGCCTAAGTAGACGCACGGCCGTTGGCTTTCAATACGCTGTCTTAGAGCAGCAACACACGAGGCTGTTCACTTTCACTCCCCGTGTGAACTGCATTAATGTCCGCGATCCGACGCACAGGAGAGGGGGCGTTCATGCTGAAGGAATTCCGGGATTTCATCGCCAAGGGGAACGTGCTCGATCTGGCGGTAGCCGTGATCATCGGCGCCGCTTTCGGCAAGATTGTCACAAGCCTCACCGAGGACGTCATCATGCCGATCGTCGGCAAGATCTTCGGCGGACTCGACTTCTCCAGCCACTATCTGCTGCTCGGTCCTGTCCCCGCCGGCTATCATGGCTCGATGACCGACTACGCCGCGCTCAAGAAGGCCGGAGCGCCGGTGCTCGGCTGGGGCGCCTTCGTCACGCAAGTGGTCAGCTTCGTCATCCTCGCCTTCATCATCTTCCTGATGATCAAGGCGGCGAACAGAGCAATGCGCAAAGCGCCGGACGCGCCTGCCGGTCCGAGCGAGGTCGAGCTGCTCACCGAGATCAGGGACGAGCTTCGGAAGCGCGCTTAAAGTCACTAATGTCACGGAGAGCAGCGCTTTTTTCGTGACTTTAAGCGTGGGCGCGGATCGTCGAGCAATTCGCCGGGTGTGGAACGCCGCCTGCGGCGAAGCCAAGCAGCGCATTTCCAAATAGGAAAGCGGAAAGCCTATTGGCAGCTTTCGACCCAAAGCTGACTCTAGCGGAGTGTCTGCTTTCGACCCAAAGCTGACTCTAGCGCGTCGTTGTCAGAACTTCTTGGTGACTCCGACGAAGAAGCCGCGCCGTTGGCCCCATTGGGGCGCTCCGACCCCTACTCCGCTGCCGCTGCGAAGCTGATATTTCCGGTCAAACAGGTTCAGCACGTCGGCGCGGACCTGCAGGCCTTTCAGCGCGCCTGGACCGTCGAAGTTCTGCGAAATGCCCGCGTTGAACACCCAGTAGCCCGGAAGCTCGCCGCCATTCGGAACGATTCCATTCGGGTCGTCCGTGCGCAGGCCGGAGCCGTAAACGAAGTCAGCGGTGGGGACGAGCGTCCCGAGCCCGTCCCTGATCGTGTAGCTGGCGCCACCAGACGCCGTCCATCGCTGCGAATGGTCGGTGTAGATGTAGTGGTTCTGGATGTAGGCTAGCTCATCGGGCGCGAAGAAATATTGCGCCGAGACAATGTCCTTGGCCTTCTCATCGCCGCGCGCGACATTGGCGTAAAGATCGATAGGTCCGTGGGTGTAGTTACCGCTCAGCTCGACACCCCAGGCGTAACCCTTGGCATAGTTGAAGGGCGAGAGGACGAGAGAAGAGCCGAACTGGCCTTCGTCGAGCAGGTTGCGCTTGATCTTGTAGTAAGCATCGAGACCGACCTTGAAGCCGCCCTTGATGCGCTGCTCGACACCGCCGTCGAAGTAATGCTCGCGCTCGGCCTTCACCGGGTCGCCAAAGCGAACTTGCGATTGTTTCGTGGTGTTGTTGAACAGGGTGACTGTGGCAGGAGCGATCAGCTCCTGCGGCGGTGGCGTGAAGTTGCGCGCATAGCCGAGATGGAGCGTCGTGAGCGGCGTTGCGTTCCAGACGAGATTGGCACGGGAGCTGAGCTGCGATTCCTTGGTGAAGGCGCGCACTACGTCGAACCGCGCGCCATAGTTGAGCGTCAGCTTTGACGTGAGCTTCCACTCGTCCTGGAGATAGATGCCGTAGAGCTGACCCGTCTTGCTTCCTTGGTCAGTAATGTTGAAGGGGACGTTGCTCGTCGGCGTGATGATGCAGTTTGGATCGGCGCCGCAGTCGTTCGACGGAAGGACCGTCGAGACCACATCCGAAGTGGTGTGCTCGTTCTGAAAGAAGATGCCGAAGCGCACCGTATGCTTGCTGCCGATTTCCTGACTTGCGTCGGCCTGTAGACCAGCCGCCAGGCTGGAGAGGCGCGCAGCGTCTGCGAAGCCCGTAAGGATCACGTCACCATGGTTCGGGTCAGTCGTGAACTTCGTCTGCGAGTAGCGGATGAACGGCGCAATCTGAAAATTGAACGTGTCGCCAGCGTACTGGTACGTCGCGACGCCGTAGTGCGTGATCTCGCGCTGGTTCTGGTCGAGCTTCGCGGCGTCGAATGTGTCAACGCCATTGACCTCGAACCCCTGCTGGACGCCGGTGACATTGGGTATCTCGAAATGGCCGATGAAGCTCCCGGCGAACACCGAGATGCGGCTCGACGGCGAGAGAACGTCGGACACATAGACGAACGGACGAACTTGCGTCGTACGGTCGTGAATCGGCTTGCGGGTCGGAAGCGGGTTCTCGATGCCGATGTCGTTCTTCAGGTAGCTTCCCGATACGAAGTAGCTGAGATCGCCGCTTGAGCCTCGAAGCATTGCGCTTGGCTCGAACCAGCCGAAGCTCCCGCCGTAGGCTCCGATCTCACCGCCATTATCCAGCGTGCCCGACTGCGTCTTGAAGTTGATCACTCCCGCCGTGCGGTATCCGTACTGCGCCGGAAGCGTGCCGGTAATTAATTGGATCGAGCTTGCGATACGCGGATCGAAGGTTGTCCCAAAGCCGCTGATCGCTTCGGGCACGATGACGCCGTTAAGCCTGTATTGCAGATTGGCGTGCTCGTTGCGGATGTGGATCGTGCCGTAGCTGTCCTGCGTGACGCCCGGCGCCTGCAGCAACGACTTGTTGAGCGAAAGGTTCGTACCACCGGGCTGCTTGTCCAGCGCTTCGCGATTGAAGGTATATTGGCTGGCACCGAGGGATGGGGCGATTGCGTCCCGCGCCACATCAAGTCGGCGGCCCGTAATGACGATCTGCTCGGCGTTCTTACCCGCCTCCTGCTGAGCTGACGGGTCCGGCGCATTCGAGTCGGAGTTCGTAGGAGCGACACTTTGGGCCGCGAGAGACGACAAGGGGAAAGCGACTGCAGCCACAGCGGCAGGAAGAATCATCCGATACATGGAACGCCCGGTTGGTTGGAAGCGGCGCAGCCCTAGCCGGTATGATACATCGTCTCAAGTAGAATGTTATATTGTCGCAGCAAATCTCGGCGAGACGACCCACTCGTCGGCTCCACGGTTCGATCTAATCACAGAAGGGAAGGACTCCGCGCTAGGCCACGGCCCGGAAATCGGCTTCTCCCTAATGGCAGCTTTCCACCCATTCATGCCGCTAGCGAGCTAGAGCGTCGCTGGCCCCTCCACCGCTCAGCCTGATAGCTGCGCTCGTCACTTGGGCATGCCGTTGAGGCCGCTCGCTTCGCGCAGCGCCTGTCCGTCGAGCCGGTAACCGTCGAGGAAGACGGTATGGACGTGACGGAGGTTGCCCAAATCCCTGGACACGTCGCCATCGACCAGGATGATGTCCGCAGTCTTGCCCTTGGCGATCGAACCCACTTTGTCGTCCATGCCCGTCATCCGCGCCGGGACGATTGTCGCAGTCTGGATCGCTTCCGGGTTGGTCAGACCGGCCTTCTGATAGAGCTCGAGCTCGCGCACCAGCTCCAGCCCGTAGCCGTCGGTTCCGGCGACAATCCGGACGCCGGCTTCATGCAGCTTCGTGACCAGTCCCACCATCTTGTCGAAGCTCTTGCGGAAATCGTCGCGAGTGAGGCCGCCGAACAACGGATAGCCCCCGATCTTCCAGCCACGGGCGACCGCCGGCGGCGCGATGTCCGCGAACGGCGCATATTCGGGCGAAAGTGAGGTGCCGTCCGACGTCATCAGCGGCTCCCAAACCGTCAGCGTCGGGTCGATGATGGTGCGCCGCTTCGCAAGCTCGGCATAGAAGGCCTTCATTGCAGGGGAGTCGAGGTCGACATCCTTGCCGTACTTGGCGGGGCCTTCGAGGCGCGCGGCCGTGTTCGCCTTGTCGACCACATCCTGCGGCATCGCCTGCATCATGATGAAGTTGATGTGCGTGACTTCGTCATAGCCCGCGCGAACGGCGTCGAGCGGGCGCATGCCCGCCGGCACGTGGCCGTGGACATGAAGACCAAGCTTGTGCGCCTCGGCCGCGCCGGGAGCGATCCACGCCGGGTTCATCGACGTGTAGAACTTGACGCCCCACAGACCCGCCTTCTTGATTTGGTCGACCGCCGCGATGGTCTCGGCCTCCGAGCTGACGGTCAGCGCACCCTGCGCCGCCAGCGGGTCCTTCCGGTCGATGATCACCGATATCTTGCCGTCGGGCGCGAGCAGATCGCCCGCAGCGCGACGCTTGTAGATGCTCAAGGCATCGTCGATCGCGCTGCCCGGGCTGCGGTAATTGGTCATGCCCGTCGCAACGTTTTGTAGCAGGTTCCAGTCGTCGCCGACGTGCTGGTGCGAATCCCAGAGGCCCGGAAGGATCGTCTTGCCGCGGCCGTCGATCACGGTTGCGCCAGCCGGCGCCTTGATCGAACCGGCGGGCCCCACCGCGGCGACCTTACCGCCGGAAATCAGCACGGCCTGGTCGGGCAAATAACGGC
>JBEDUM010000020.1:0-5130 GCA_040414585.1 Sphingomicrobium sp.
GTCCGCTTTAGGTCCTCGACCAGCATCTCCGACGCATGGCGCGCGAGCGCCTGGGTCGGACCATTTGTGTTGCCGCTGGTGATGTTCGGCATGATCGAGGCGTCGATGACCCGCAGGCCATCGACTCCTTTTACCCTCAGCCTCCCGTCAACCACCGCCCGGTCATCCTTGCCCATGCGGCAGGTTCCCACAGGGTGGAACATCGTCGTCACGGCACTCTTCACCCAATCGCCGATCTCGGTGTCCGACTGGATGTTCGGCCCGGGGTCGATCTCCTGCTCGATCACGTTGGCCAGCGAGGCCTGCGCCATCACCTTGCGGATCGCGCGCACCGATTCGATGGCGGCCTTGAGGTCCCTCTCATCTCCGACAAAATTGGGATTGATGAGCGGCATCGACGTCGGGTCGCTGTCGGCGAGCCGCACCCAGCCGCGACTTCTCGGTTGAAGCACGACAAGTTCGAAGGTGATGCCAGGACGATCACCCGACGGACTGATTCCGTCGACCGCGATGATCGGCACGTGATAGCATTGGATGGTGGGATCGGCTGTGAAGTCGGACGGATTCCAATGGGAAACGGTTTCGATGCCATTGCCCGACGCGGGGCCATCCTTGGTGGCGAAATAGCGCAGACCCGCCTTTACCGTGCCGAGACCCTGAGCGGCCGCCTGATAACCAAGATCCCCTTTCACATAGGCGCGCACAGGCACGATCCCGTGGTCATGGAGGTTTTCGCCGACCTCCGGGGAATCAACGATCACGCCGATGCCGTGCTCGCGTAGCTGCTCGGCCGGTCCAATGCCCGAGTGCATCAGGATCTTCGGGCTATGGAGAGCGCCGGCCGACAACACGACCTCGCCGGCCCAGATCTTCCCGCCATCGTCACTCAGCTCGACGCCGAGGGCCCGGTTGTTTTCAAGGAGGACGCGAACGACAGTCTGATCCGTAAGGAGGGTCACACGTCCCGAGGCGAGGTGCGGACGCAGATAGGCGTCCGCCGCGCTGCACCGACGGTGGTGCCCAACGTTCGATTGCACGGGCGAAACGCCAATCTGGCTCCTCCCATTGTAGTCCGGATTATAAGGCAGCCCGTATTCCTGAAAGGCCTTGAGGGCATATTGGTTCAGCTCATTGATGCCCTTGGGCTGCTGGACCGCGAGCCCGCCGTCGATCCCGTGGAATTCGTCGTGGAACGTATCGTTGCTTTCCTGCGCGACGAAGACGGGCAGAAGGTCTTCATATGACCAATTGCCGGTTTCGCCGACGGCCTCCTGCCAGGCCGTGTAATCGCGCTTCTGACCACGGACGTAACACAATGCATTGATTGATGAGCCGCCGCCGAGCACCTTGGCCGAGGGATAGATGCGCTTGGTGCCATGCTGGGGCACCGTCTCATATTTCCAGATGTGCCGGCCGCTCGCGAGGATTTTGGCGAAGCCGGCGGGAATGTGGATGAACGGATCGGTGTCGAGGCCTCCTGCTTCGATCAGCGCGATCGACGCATCGCTATGTTCGGCAAGATAGCTTGCGACCACGCAGCCAGCCGCGCCCGCGCCGACAATGACAACATCATATGCTTCCTTGGACATCAGTAACTTCCTCGTTCACCGGTTTTCAGGCGACGCTTTTGCTGCATCAGTCCCGGGCAAATGGCTGTGATACGAAGGGAAGCACGAAGAAGGTCGGTCCGGCGTTACACTTGGCATCGCTGCTTCGCCGGACGTCGAACGATGGCTGGTTGGTGTGAGGCTGGAACGTCAGGGCTCGACCTAGCGTTTACGGTTGGGATTCGAACCGGAGTAAGGTGGTTTTTGGGCGGTCACGGCCGCGTGGCGTCAGAAAGCACAGGAAATGGGAACAGCGACGCTCGATGGGCTCCTTGGAGCGGTTTCGGTCGAGATCGAGGCGTTCGCCATTTGTGAGATCAGTGAAGGCGTCCGGCTCATCGTTCCCCCGATCGAGATGATCGTGGTCCATTATATCCTCGAGGGGACGGCTCATGTGACGATCGACGAGCATGAATCCGTCAAGGCCGGTCCCGGCTCGATGTTGATCGTGCCGCCGGAGCGGATGCAGCATCTTGCGACATCCAGCAATGCACTCATGAACAAACAGGCATTTGAAGTGTGCATGCCCGTTCGCGAGGGCATACTCGTCATTGACGCGACGGACGGTAAAGTAGAACCGACCCTGCGGATCGCATGTGGCGCGGTGCTGCCGAATCCGCTCGGTTCATTTGGACCGTTGAAGAGCCTGACCCGGCCAGTCGTCGAAGATCTCTCCGACTTCCCCGTCGTTTCCGCGGCTTTTGCTGCCCTGCTCGAGGAAGTCAAAGCCCCAAAAGAAGGTTCGAGGGCTCTGATGAGCGCGCTCATGAAAGGATGCATGGTGGTGCTCTTGCGACGACATCTCGAGACGAGCCGGACCGCGGGCACCGCGCCGGCGGTGTTTCAGGACACTCGCCTCGGCCGGGCCATCACCGCTATACTGAATTTTCCCGCTGCCCCCCATTCCGTCACCAGCTTGGCAAAGGAGGCCGGCATGAGCCGTTCTGCTTTCGCGAATGAATTCAGGGCCGCGCTAAATCACACGCCGATGGAATTTGTCGCCCGCGTCCGTCTGGACCTTGCACACCGTTTGCTCGAGACTACCGCCCTGGGTGTGGAAGGGATCGCCGTGGCAGTGGGTTTCAACAGCCGCAGCCATTTCAGCCATCTCTTCCGCGAACATTATGGCACGGATCCCTCGTCCTTCCGGCGGTGCAACACCGGGGAGCAGTAGCGGTCAGGGCGTCGGATCCGGCCGTCATCTGGATCCGGCAATTCATTTCGCCGCGGCTTTGACCTCGACGTCCGGCGCGTCTTCCCAGCCCCCGCCGAGCGCCTTGAACAGGCCGACCTGCGCGTCGGCCCGGTCGGCCCTCGCTTCAGCGAGCGCAGCGCGGGCAACAGCGCGGTCCCGCTCAGCGACGAGAAGCACGAGAAAGCTGTCCGACCCCGCCCGGTAACGGATTTGAGTTAGCTCGGCGGCGCGTTCGCTGGCTGCCGCCGCATTCGCGAGTGCGGCTTCGCGCTCGACAGCGCCGCCGAGCCGGGCCAATGCCTGCTCGGTCTCCTGAAGCGCGTGAAGGACGGTTCCGTCGAATGCGGCAAGCGAGCCGTTCGCACTCGCCTGAGCTTCTCGCACCCGCGCACGCGCGGCACCGTTGAAGGGGAAGTTCCAGCTGATCAGTGGCCCCATCGAAAAGCCGAACGACTGGCTCTTGCCGAGATCGCCGACGCTGGGGGCGCCGAGGTTTACCAGCCCAAAGAGCTTGATGCTCGGATAAAGCTGCGCTGTCGCTACCCCGATCCGTGCGACGTTGGCGGCGAGGTTACGCTCGGCCGCGCGCACGTCGGGTCGGCGGGCAAGCAGCGCCTGGCCGTCGCCGACCGGGATCGGCTGGTGGACGATCGGGGCGATCCCGCATCGGTCGGCCGCGGCGTCAATGTCGGCGGGCGGGTCGCCGGTGAGCACTGCAAGTGCATAAAGTGCCGCGCGGCGCTCGGCTTCGAGTGTCGGGACTTGTGCGCGCGTTTCCTCGTAAAGCGTTCGCGACTGCATGAGATCACGCTCACTGCCGCGCCCGCCGGAAACGAGCCGATCCGTGATCTCGAGTGATTTGGCCTGCAGATCCACCGTGTCACGCGCAACGGCGATTCGGTCGGCGAATGAACAGGCGCTGGCGTAGGTGCGCGCCGTCTCGGCCGCGACGGACACGCGCGCCGCATCGACCTGTGCCTGGGCGGCCTCTTCGTCAGCCCGGGCAGCCTCGATTGAGCGCGAGACGCCGCCGAACAGGTCGATCTCAAATGACGCGTCGTAGCCAAGGGCGAAGAAATCGGTCCCGGCCGCTGGCCCGCCGCCGGTCGCCAGGGCGCCACCCGTCCGTTCGCGCTTGTATTGCGCGGTCGCCGTGCCGGTCGGCAGCCGGGCCGCGTGCGCCTCGGACAGAGCCGCCCGGGCGCGTTGGAGGCTAGAGGCGGCCTGCCTGAGATCGGTGTTGTGGACGAGCGCCTTCTCGACCAGCCGGTCGAGGTTGGAATCGTCGAACAATCGCCACCAGCGCGGCGGCAATGGCGAAGCGGTGATGCCGGGAAGATCCGCCTCCCTGAGCTTGACAGCGTGCTCGGGCAGAGCCGCAGGCCGGCTGTAGTTCGGCCCGACCATGCAGCCGGCCAGCAAAACCGCCGGCACAAGAGCGAGCAGCTTCGTCATGCCGGCTCTTCAATCGGCGGCAGAGTGCGAAAGCGCCGCACCCTGGCCGAGACCCAATCGCCCAGATTGCGGGCGATGACGTAGAAGGCCGGCGTGAACAGCAGCCCGAACAAGGTCACGCCGATCATTCCGAAGAACACCGCGACGCCGAGCGCCTGGCGCATCTCGGAGCCCGGGGCGTTGCCGATCACCAGCGGCAGCGTACCGAAAATGAAGGCTATCGATGTCATCAGGATCGGACGCATGCGGATCGCGGCCGCGTGCCTGGCCGCCTCGCGACGTTCCTGACCCGCCTCCTCGTTCTGCCTCGCGAACTCGACGATGAGGATCGCGTTCTTGGCGGCGAGGCCGATCAGCACAACGAGTCCGATCTGCGTCAGGATATTGTTGTCCAGACGCATCACGTTGACGCCGAGGATCGCGGCAAGCAGGCACATCGGCACGATCAGGATGACTGCGAGTGGCAAGACCAAGCTTTCATATTGGGCCGCCAGCAGAAGGAAGACGAAGATCACGGCAAGGCCGAAGGCAATGGCGCCGGTATGGCCTGCTTGCTTCTGCTGGAAGGCCAGTTCGGTCCAGTCAAAGGCGAAGCCGCGGGGCAAAACCTCAGCCGCAAGACGCTCCATTGAGGCCAGGGACTGACCGCTCGAATATCCCTTCGCCGTATCTCCCTGCAGCTCGGCAGCGGGATAGAGGTTGTACCTGACGACGCGATAGGGCCCGCTGTCGTTCTTCAGATTCATGACCGAAGCCAGCGGCACCATTGCGCCCGAGTCAGAGCGTGTGCGCAGGCGCTCCACGTCCGAAATATTGTCACGGTAGGGCGCATCGGCCTGGGCGGTGACCCGATAGGTGCGCCCGAGGAAGTTG
>JBEDUM010000021.1:0-8289 GCA_040414585.1 Sphingomicrobium sp.
CGGCTTCGCTCGTTATAAGCCGCCCCTCTCCCGCAATGCGGACGATCTGCTGGGGCGTCGCCAAGTGGTAAGGCACCGGTTTTTGGTACCGGCATTCGCAGGTTCGAATCCTGCCGCCCCAGCCAGCCTTCGCTCGCTTTGCGAGCAATTGGAAGGACAGGCGCATGCTCTACCTTCTTGCAGGCATTCTGAAGCCCTGCAGCGACGATCAGCTCATCGCTCTGCGCAACGAGTGGAATGAGCATCTGTCTCAGCCATTTCCGAAGATTTCGCTATTCGGCCTTCTGCGCGGCAAAGACGGTATGCGAAAAGGATATTTGGCGCTCATCGAAGCCGAGAGCTTCGAAGATGCCGAGACATTTCTGAAGCAGGGCCCCTTCTATCAGGACGGGCTGTACGAACGCGTCGAGGTAGCCGAATTCATTCCTCAGGTCGGCGAGGTGGCGTGAGGCTGCAGGGCAGCTTGCCCATGTACCGGCGCTCCACAAAGTAGCTTCATTCGGCTGTTCGCGCCGCTATTGCGGATCGGAGGAGGCCGCGTGAACCCGCTTTACGAGCAGATGACGACCAGCGTGTTCGAGCGCATGTCGTTGCTCGCCGCGAAGTACCGAGCCGTGAACCTCGGGCAGGGGTTTCCGGACTTCGGCTGGCCGGAAGAGATCCTCGATGTCGCGGCGCGAGCGCTGAAGGAAGGGTCGAACCAGTATCCGCCTTCGCGCGGACTTCCGGCGTTGAGACAGGCAATCGCGGGGCACTATGGCCGGCATCAAGGGTCGGAACTCAGCGCCGATCACATCTGCGTGACGAGCGGCGCGACCGAAGCATTGGGCGCCGCGATCCTGGCAACGGTTGAGGCCGGCGATGAAGTGATCATCTTCACGCCCGCCTATGACAGCTATGCGCCGATGATCCGAAGGGCAGGGGCCGCGCCGGTTGAAATTCCGCTCCGGCCGCCCTCATGGCGGATTGAGCGAGATGCTCTTTCAGCCGCGGTTACACCGAAGACGCGCGCGATCATGCTTAATAACCCACACAATCCGACCGGGCGCCTGTACGGCCAGGACGAGCTGGAGGCCGTCGCGTCGGTCGCTCGCGAGCGCGATCTGATCGTCATCAGCGACGAAGTGTGGGAGCATGTCCTGCTCGACGGTACCGACTTCACTCCGCTTGCGGCTCTGCCGGGTATGGCCGAACGGACGATCAAGATTGGCTCGGCCGGCAAGATCTTTTCCCTGACCGGATGGAAGGTCGGGTGGATGGTCGCCGCACCCGAGCGCGCAACCGTGCTTGCGCGCGCCCATCAGTTTCTCACTTTCGCAACCGCACCCAATCTCCAGGCGGCGGTGGCTTTCGGCTTGAATGAAGGAGACGCTTGGCTCGCGCCGATGCGCGCGCGCTTCACGCGGGCGCGCGACCGCATGGCCGCGGCTCTCAGAGACGGGGGCTATTCCGTGCTGCAGTCCGCCGCGACCTATTTCCTCTGTGTCGATCTTAGCGCGTCGGGCATCGCGCTCGATGATGAGTCTTTCGCAACGGCTGCGGTCGAACAGGCCGGCGTCGCTGTCGTGCCCTTGTCTGCCTTTGCCGAGCGCGAACCTCCCCGGCGCCTCGTGCGCCTCTGCTTCGGCAAGAAGGACGAGACGATCGACGCGGGTGTGGCCGCAATGACGAAGGCCAAGGAGATGCTGTCATGACCCCCGCCCAGGAAGCCGAGCAGATCCTCGAGCTTGCCGGCATCTCCTCTGCCGGGCGGCTGGTAAGCCATTCCCCGATCGACGGAAAGCCGATTGGGCGCGTGACGTGCGGTGACCCGGCCGCTGCTTGCGAACGCGCCGCCAGTGCATTCGAGCGATGGCGCCGCGTGCCGCCGCCGCAACGCGGCGAGCTGGTGCGCATCCTGGGCGACTGGCTGCGTGAAGCGAAGCCCGTGCTCGCCAAGATGATCACGCTGGAAAACGGCAAGATCATCCAGGAGAGCCTCGGCGAAGTGCAGGAGATGATCGACATCTGCGACTTCGCTGTCGGTCTCTCGCGCCAGCTTTACGGGCTCACGATCGCAAGCGAGCGGCCGAACCACAGGATGATGGAGCAGTGGCATCCGCTCGGGCCCGTGCTGGTCATCAGCGCCTTCAATTTCCCGGTCGCGGTGTGGGCATGGAACGCCGCGCTGGCGCTCGTCTGCGGTAATCCGGTGATCTGGAAGCCGAGCGAAAAGACTCCGCTCTGCGCGGAGATGGTAATGGCGATCGTGAGGCGTGCGTGCGAACGGTACGGCGGCGTGCCCGACGGATTGCTGCAGCTCGTACAAGGCGAGCGGGACATCGGCGAGGCGCTGGTCAACGATCCACGCGTTGCGTTGGTCTCCGCGACGGGCTCGACGGCGATGGGACGGGCAGTGGGCCCCCAGGTGGCGCGGCGCTTCGGGCGCATGCTGTTGGAGCTTGGCGGGAACAACGCGATGATCGTCTGCGCGTCCGCAGACCTGGAGCTTGCCGCGCGCGCAATCCTGTTCTCGGCGGCGGGCACGGCAGGTCAGCGCTGCACGACGCTGAGACGCCTGATCGTCCATGAGAGCATCGCCGAGGATCTCGTCGACCGGCTGAAGCAACTCTTTGCGCAGGTGAAGGTCGGCGACCCGCGTCAGCCCGATACCCTGATCGGGCCGCTGATCGATGAAGCGGCCTTCGATGCGATGAAAAGCGTGCTCGGCGACGGCATCGAGCGCGTCGATGCTGTGCCCGGCGGATATTACGTGCGTCCGTCGATCGTCGAAATGGCGGCGCAGGATGGCCCAGCGCTGCGCGAGACCTTTGCGCCAATCCTCTACGTCCTTCGGTACAGCAGCCTGGAAGAGGCGATCGCGCTCAACAATGCGGTGCCGCAGGGACTCTCATCATCCATCTTCACGACCGACTTGCGCGAGGCGGAACTGTTCATGTCGGCCGCCGGATCGGACTGCGGCATTGCGAACGTCAACATCGGGCCATCGGGGGCGGAGATCGGCGGAGCGTTTGGCGGCGAGAAAGAGACTGGCGGGGGGCGCGAGAGCGGCTCCGACGCGTGGCGCGCCTACATGCGCAGGCAGACCAACACCATCAACTACGGTTCAGATCTCCCACTCGCTCAGGGCATCCGCTTTGACGTCGCTCCATAGAGCGAGCTCTTGGTCGGCAATTAGATCGCGCCAGCGGTGCCGGAAATCCTTCTTCCAGCCCTTCAGCTCCTCGGGAGGCATGGGCTGAGAAATGAGATAGCCCTGCACAAGATCGCAGCCGAGCTCCTGCACAGCGCGCAGCTGCCCGATCGTTTCGACGCCCTCGGCGGTCGTGCCCAGTCCAAGCCCGTGCGCCAGGTCCGTGATCGCATGGACGATCAGCCGGCAGTCCCGAGAACGCTCGACGTCAGCAATGAAGGCCTGATCGATCTTCACCTCGGTGAAGGGAAGCTGCCGAAGCTGCATCAGCGACGAATAGCCGGTGCCGAAATCGTCGATGGCGAGGCCGATCCCCTTGATCCGGAAGCGGGTAAGCGTGTCTATGAGCTTGACTAAAGGCTGGGTGGCGCCCTCGGTAAGCTCCAGGACGAGGCGGTCGGTCGGTACCTCGAGCGCGCGGCACATGCGCTCCACGAGGTCGGGAAAGTCGAGATTCTGCAGACTAAGGGCCGAGATATTGAATGCGATGCACGTGTCGATGCCCTCATCGCACCAATCGAGCCATTGTCTCAGGACAGTACGCAGGCCCCACTGCGTAAGCTCGTCGATCATTCCATGCTCTTCGGCGAGCGGCACGAAGCGCGACGGCTCTACGGGTCCGAGATCGGGATCATCCCACCTGACCAGCGCCTCCACGCGCACCAAGCTTCCATCCCGAAGCGAGACCTTGGGCTGGTACACCATGTTGAGCCGTTGCTCTTTTAGCGCGCGCCTGAGGCCCCGAAGGAGTCGATCCTTGGGCTTCTTCCTCATGTGACCAGCGTCGCCCTCAGTTGATTGAGCACGGTTTCGAGGTCTTCGAGCCGGACCGGCTTTTCGACCGGGCCGGCCATGGTCAGCCCGAGCGCTTCGCCGAGCCGGAAAGCGGATTCGAGTACGCGACGGTCGAAACCGCTGACGATGAGCACGGGCGAATGGTACTCCTGTTCAGCCAGGAAGCGCAGCAGCTCCACGCCATCCATTCCCGGCATGCCGAGATCGAGAGCAACCATTTCGGGCGCAATCTCTAAGAATTGCTCACGAAATTCGGCGTCATTCGAAGTGACGATCGGCTCAAAGCCGGTCTCGCGCGCAGCATCCGCAAGGAACTCGGCGAGAGCCGGCTCGTCATCGATCAGCAGCAGGCGCGGCTGGATCAAGCTACTTCCTCTCTCCCCTCTCGCGTGGGGTGCGCATCAACAGCACGCGAGGTCAAGCAGATGAAACCCCTTTTTAACCGTACTGGCAATAAAGTCCCATTTTGGCGCGAAATCCGCGCGGAGACCTGATGCATGTTTGAATCGCTGATCCGGAGGAAGCCTGTCGTCCCGGTTGATGGGGACAGCGAGATTGACTTCGAGTCGACGACGATTTCCCTTTCCACGGCTGTTCCCAGGCCGATGGAGCGGAGGTCTGACGAACGTGTCTCGGCGCTGCTTCGGGTCGCCAAGATGACACGAGCATCGGGCGAGCAGCAGCTGATCCGAGTGAAGAACCTCTCGGCCGGCGGGCTGATGGCGATTATCGGCAATGCGCCGGCAGTCGGCGACAATGTCGACGTTGAGCTTTCCTCCCAGAAGATTCCCGGCGCGGTCGTCTGGATCCGCGGCGATCTCGTCGGCATCAAGTTCGATCAGGACCTCGATCTGGGTGAGCTGCTAGCCGGGCGCAAGCCGCGCCACGGTTTCCGCCCGCGGCCGCCGCGGCTCCAGATTTCCTGCAAGGCCTCGGTACGCGTCGGCAAGCTCTATTACAGCGTTGACGTCCACGACATCTCGCTGGGCGGGATGAAGGTCGAGCCGATCGAGGAATATTGCGTCGGCAAGAAGGTCATCGTTGTCGTCGAGAGCCTCCGTCCGATCAAAGGCGAAGTGCGCTGGTACTCGGACCGGCGCGCCGGGATCGTGTTCGACAAGCCGCTCGATTTCGACGAGCTCACCGAGTGGGTCGGCAAGCGCCTCGAACTCGCGAGCCTGAAGGCGTCTTACAAACAGAGCTGAACGGCCTTATCTCCGCTCCAACCCCGGAAAGGAGCGGAAACATGGCCGAACAAGTCGCAGTGCTCGCAGGTGGATGCTTTTGGTGCACGGAAGCCGTGTTCCTCGACGTGATCGGCGTGAAGTCGGTCGAAAGCGGGTACACGGGCGGCCATGTCGCCAATCCCAGCTACAAGCAGGTCTGCAGCGGCGACACCGGTCATGCGGAGGCAATCCGCGTCACCTTCGATCCCGACCAGCTCAGCTATGACGATCTGCTCGACATCTTCTTCGCAACGCACGACCCGACGCAGCTGAACCGGCAGGGCAACGACATCGGAACGCAGTACCGGTCGGCGATCTTCCCCCTGAACGAAGAGCAGGAACGCAAGGCCCGCGAAGCGATCGAACGAGCGAATGCCGAGCGTGGCGGCCACGTCGTGACAGCGATCGAGCCGATGGGCGAATGGTACCCCGCCGAAACCTACCACCAGGATTATTGGGCGGGCGAGGGACAGCGAAACCCCTATTGCATCGCGGTGATTCCGCCGAAGCTGCAGAAGCTCAGGAAAAGCTTCCAGGCGCGAACGAAGAGCGCGGCAGCGACTGCTTAGGCGGCGGCCCTGCGAAGGCGGTCATTGATTGCCGCGCCAAGGCCCCCATTGGGCACTGGCGCCACCGCAATGCGTTGCTTCGGCGACGCGTCGGCTTGATGCAGCAGATCGAAGAGGCGGGCGGCGGCCTCTACGAGGTCGCTCGCTACGCTGAGGTTGGCATCGCCTGAGACCGAACCGAAGCCGATCAGAAACTCGCCTTCGTCTGCTTCGCGCGCATTCAGCCGAAGTGGCTTCGATGGTGCGTAGTGGCCTGCAAGTTGCCCCGGCGCTTCGATGCCGGAGCCTTGCGCCCCAGTTGCGTCGACCTCGATCGGTCCTGGCCGCAGCAGGCGCAGCGAGCCTGCGGTAGCCGCCACAATGGTCGACTCTATGCCGCGCTGTGTGGCTCCGGCATCGATGATCAGCGGTATCCGCGCGCCGAGGCTCTTCAACACGTGTTCGGCTCGCGTGGGGCTGATCGAGCCGCTGGCGTTGGCGGACGGCGCTGCCAGCGGGCGACCAACAGCCCTCAGCAACGCCTGCATTGCGGGATGAGTGGGCACGCGAAGTCCGACGGTGATCAGGCCAGCTGTGGCGAGGGAGGCGATTCCGGCGCCTTCGCGGAGCGGTACGACCAGGGTCAGGGGACCGGGCCAGTGTTGGCTCGCGAGTGCATGCGCATCTTCATTGAACTCGCCGATTCCCTCAGCCGCCGCGAGGTCTGATACGTGTACAATCAAGGGGTTGAAGCTGGGTCTTCCCTTGGCTTCGTAGATCCGCGCGACGGCTTCAGAGTTCGTCGCGTCGGCCGCGAGTCCGTAGACAGTCTCAGTTGGGATCGCGACCGGCTCTCCGGCCAGAATCAGTCGCGCGGCCTTGGCAATCGCTTCTTCGTCGAACGGGAGGACTTTGGTGTTCGTCATGCCGAACTTGTTTCAGCATCCATCGTGGAGAAAGGCTGCAGCCCTTCACGAAAATGGGCCCTGAAACAAGTTCAGGGCGACGTTGAATGATTTTCCTATGCCCGTTCGCGGTCCAGCAGCTCGGCCGGATCAATCCCGAGGCGGCGCATCCGCGCGCGGATCTCGGGCCATTCCTCCTTAAGGAAGCGGTTGCGCTCGGAATCGCCAAGACGCGCGCTAGCGCCCGGTGCCACGAACATGCCGACTCCCCGCTTTACGACAATCAGACCTTCGTCCTGGAATCCCTGGTATGCCTTGGCGACGGTGAGTGGATTGGCCTGTTGCTCGGCGGCGAGTGCTCGCACCGAGGGAAGCGGGTCGCCGTCCGAATATTGACCGGCGAGGATCGCGTCGGCGATGGTCTCCCGAAGGCGGACGTAGACCGGCTTGTCGTGAGAAGTGCGGAGCGTCATGCTGTAATAATACAGCGGCTCGCGTCGAATTCAATTGAAAAATCAGAGGGCCGGCGCTTGCCAGGGCTTGCAAACGTCCGAAAGCGATGCGCGCGGCCGTTCCTCAAGTTCGCGAGACGGCTGTCCGATGAAGATAAAGCCCGCGATCCGCTCGCCCGGTTCGCAGAAGGCCGCATTCACCATGGGTGAATAGGCGCGCCAGCCCGTGACCCAGCCCGCCACGAAGCCGAGCGCATGCGCCGCGAGCAGCAGATTCATTCCGACCGTGCCGCACGAGAGCTGTTGCTCCCACACCGGAATCTTGTGGTTTTCAATCGGCGCCGAGATCAGCACCACGAGTTCACCTGCATAATGAGCGAACTCATCCTCCTTCTCGTAATGCGCGCTCGTCGCACTCGGATCCTCTTCCGCAAGCGCCTGTCGGAGCACCGCGCCAAACGCATCCCGCTGATCGTGTCCAACGGTGACCAAACGCCAAGGATGAAGCTTTCCATGATCCGGCACACGCGTCGCGATGGTCAGGATGCGCTCCATCTCTTCCGCCGTGGGTCCCCGTCCGACGAGCTCGCGTGGCTTTCCGGAGCGGCGGGTTTCGAGAAGCGAAAGGATCGATGAACGGTCATTGAGCATGGGTGAGGGCAGATAGGGCCCTCGGCCAGCGGCAACAATCCGCTTCACAAGAGGAAATTGGCCGTTACGAGTCCAATCCGGAACGCGCAGCAGCGCGAGGGGAGAAATTGATGGTCGACACGCCGGCGGTCGAAGAACCGTTTTCGCCTGCATCCGGACGCACAAATCCAGCCGAAAAGAAGACATGGTTCGGTCACCCGCGGCAACTCGCCCGGCTGTTCACCACCGAAATGTGGGAGCGGTTCGGCTATTACGGCATGCGGGCGCTGCTGACCCTGTACCTCACCAAACATTTCCTGTTTTCGGACCAGCAGGCAACGGGCCTCTACGGCGGTTACACGGCGTTGGTCTACCTGACGCCTCTGGTCGGCGGGCTTCTCGCGGACCAGTTCCTGGGATCGAAGCGATCGGTGAAGTTCGGCGCGATCGTGATGGCGATCGGCTATTTCACTCTGGCGTTCGGCGGCTCGCCCGCGAAACCCTATGCGACCATCGAAGGCCAGCGTTATGAAGTGGTCG
>JBEDUM010000022.1:0-4476 GCA_040414585.1 Sphingomicrobium sp.
TCGATCAGCCGTTCCTCGGCATAGCCGCCGATTGGCCCGGCATAAGCCACGCGGTCGCCCACGCGGACGTTCGTCACGCCTTCACCGACCGCTTCAACGACACCGGCGCCTTCTACGCCCGGCGTGAACGGCAGCTCCTGCTTGTAAAGGCCGGTGCGGTGATAGACGTCGATGAAGTTGAGGCCGGCCGCTTCCTGCCGGATGCGGGCCTGGCCCGGAGCCGGGTCGCCGACGTCGACTTCCTCCCACTTGAGGACTTCGGGTCCGCCGGTCTGATGAATTCGGATGGCGTGCGCCATGACGATGGCTTCAACGCCCATTGCTGGCAAAAGAAAAGCCCCGCCGGATTCTAGTCCGGCGGGGCTCCCCTTTTTACCGATGAGACGCTTAGTGCGCGGCAGCCGCTGCGAGCGATGCGAGCAGGAGCAGCGCGACGATGTTGGTGATCTTGATCATCGGATTGACGGCCGGACCCGCGGTGTCCTTGTAGGGGTCGCCAACGGTGTCGCCGGTCACCGCTGCCTTGTGGGCCTCGGAGCCTTTGCCGCCGTAATTGCCGTCTTCGATATATTTTTTGGCATTATCCCACGCGCCGCCACCACTCGTCATCGAGATGGCGACGAACAGGCCGGAGACGATGACGCCCAGCAGGAGCGCACCGACTGCGGCGAGGCCATTCTCCTTGCCGGCCACCGCACCAATCACGAAATAGACGACGATCGGGGCAAGCACTGGAAGCAGGGACGGAAGGATCATCTCGCGGATCGCGGCGCGCGTCACGAGGTCGACTGTGCGCGCATAATTCGGGCGAACCGAACCATCCATGATCCCTGGATTGTCGCGGAACTGGCTGCGTACTTCTTCGACCACCGCGCCGCCCGCACGGCCAACGGCGGTCATCCCCATCGCTCCGAAGAGATAGGGCAGCAGCGCGCCGAGGAGCAGACCAACGATTACGTACGGGTTCGACAGGCTGAAGAGCGTATCGAGGTTCGTCGTAACGCCGATCGAGCTGCCGAACTCGCGAAGATCGGCAGTGTAGGCGCCGAACAGAACCAGTGCGGCGAGGCCGGCCGAGCCGATGGCATAACCCTTGGTCACGGCCTTGGTCGTATTGCCGACCGCATCGAGGGCGTCGGTGCGCGTGCGCACGTCCTCCTCGAGGCCCGCCATTTCGGCAATGCCGCCGGCATTGTCGGTGACCGGACCGTAGGCGTCGAGTGCGACAACCATGCCAGCGAGCGCGAGCATTGCGGAAGCCGCGAAGGCGACGCCGAGGAATCCGGCCAGCTGGTAGCTGGCGATCAGGCCGACGATGATGACGATCGTCGGGAGCGCGGTGGCTTCGAGACTGACGGCGAGACCCTGAATGATGTTGGTCCCGTGGCCGGTCTGGCTCGCGCGAGCGATCGACTGGACGGGGCGATAATTGGTGCCCGTGTAATATTCGGTGATCCACACGATGAGCGCGGTGACGGCGAGGCCGATGAAGCTCGCCCAGACTAGGCTGGTCGCCGGGAAGCTTAGGCCCGTCGTCGTCGTGATCGTCTGATTGAGATCGCCAAGCGTAAATTTCGCAACAACGTAAATCGCCGGCACGGCAAGACCCGTCGCGACCCAGAAGCCTTTGTACAGGGCGCCCATGATCGATCCCTTGCGGCCAAGCCGGACGAAATACGTGCCGATGATCGAAGTGATGATGCATACGCCGCCTATCAGCAGTGGCAGGCTCATCAGCTTCATGAGAAGCGCCGGGTCCGCACCGCCGAGCGCCAGAGCAATGGACACCATGGTGATGCCGACAGTGACGACATAGGTCTCGAACAGGTCGGCGGCCATTCCGGCGCAGTCGCCGACATTGTCGCCGACATTGTCGGCGATCACAGCCGGGTTGCGGGGATCGTCCTCGGGGATTCCAGCCTCAACCTTGCCGACCAGGTCGGCGCCGACGTCGGCGGCCTTGGTGAAGATGCCGCCGCCGAGACGCGCAAAGATCGAGACCAGAGAAGCTCCGAGGGCGAGTGCCGTCAGCGCCGTAACGACAGCGCGATCGTTCGGAGCGTAACCGCCGGGACCGGTCAGGTACCAAAAGAGCATGCTGATCGCGAGGAGCGCGAGGCCGGCGACGAGGAGGCCAGTTACCGCTCCTGCGCGGAATGCCGTGGTGAGGCCGCTTTGCAGGCTTTGCCGCGCCGCTTCCGCGGTGCGGACGTTCGCGCGGACAGAGATGTTCATGCCGATAAAGCCGGCAGCGCCTGACAGAATCGCGCCAATCAGGAACGCGGCGGCACTAAGGCCACCGAGGAAGTAAAAGATGATCAGCGCTACGACGACGCCGACGATCGCGATCGTGGTGTACTGGCGTTTCAGATAGGCTGCTGCGCCTTCCTGAATGGCGCCCGCAACTTCGATCATCCGCTGGTTGCCGGCCGAAGCAGCGAGCACCTGGCGGCTCGTGAAGATGCCGTAGAGCACGGCCAGCAGGCCGCAGACAATCGCGATGTAAAGCAGGTTAGGACCGAGATTCATGGGTCACGCTTCCCCGTTCTTTTGGCAAGTGGGTTCGGCCGGAGAATGAGCGGCCGCCCGGAAATGCGCGGTTCTTTAGGGGTCGTTCGCGCGGCTGGCAACCACGCGGATCAATGGGCTTAACGGAGCAGAAGCGCGAGCATCATGCCGGAGGCGAGACCGCTAAGGCCGATCAGCCATTGGCGGAGCGGATGGCCTCCGATGCTGATCGTGCGAATGCTCAAATCCCAACCTTTCCGGCAATGGCACGGGTCGGCCTTCATTGAGCAGCCGGACCGAATGCGGGCCGGCTTCGAGGCTCCCGATGCGCTCGATGGTCGTGCCTTCTGGTAAAGAAAGTGTTGATGGATCGATCTCGGGCGGCAACGCAGCGAGCAAGGCATAGTCGTCGCCACCGGTCGCGGCGAACAAACGTGCGTCCAGATCCTGTCCCCGGGCCTCGATGAAGGCGCCGGAGAGCGGAAGCGTGTCGAGGCGGACAATCACGCGGCAGCCGCTGGCCTCGGCCATGCGCGTGGCATCCAAGAGCAGTCCATCCGAAACGTCCATCATTGCATGGGCGTGGGGCGCGAGGGCGTTGCCCGCGGCGAGGAACGGCACCGGGCGCCGGTATACTTCGACGAGCGGCCCCGTCGCGTGACGGTCTTCGCGCAGTTGCGCGAGACCCGCCGCGGCATCGCCAACAGTCCCAATCAACCAAAGATGATCTCCGGTCTTACCGGCACGGTTGGGTACGTGCTTTCCGGCGCGACCAAGGGCGGTCAGTCCGAGCACGCGCGGCGCACCCGGAGGAAGCGCGATGGTATCGCCGCCGATCAGAGGGAGACCGTAGCTTTCGCAAGCGGCTTCGATTCCCCCAAGGAAGTTGAGTTCCCATTTTCCAGGTCCGGCGATCGTAAGCGAAAGGAGTGCTCCCGCCGGCGTCGCGCCTTTCGCGGCAAGGTCGGAGAGATTCACTGCTACCAGCTTCCATCCGACGCTGGCTGCCGGATCGGAGCTCAGGAAGTGCACCCCTTCGGCGATCGTGTCGTGCGTAATGACCAGGCGATCCAGTAGCGCCGCGTCGTCGAGCAGCCCGCGTGCCGCCGGTGTAGTCGCAATCCGGCGCAGCCTGGCGATGACTTCACCTTCGCGCATCAATCAGCCCGTGCCGGCCTTGCCTCCTTGGCGATAGCGTCGAGCAGGCCGTTCACAAAACCGCTCTCACGCTTGTCATAGAAGGCGTGTGCTACGTCCACATATTCGGAAATGACCGAACCAACCGGCACGTCTGCGCGGGCTATCAGCTCATACGCGCCTGCGCGGAGGATCGCTCGCATCGGACGGTCGAGCCGCTCGAGGCTCCAGCCCTCGGCCAAGCGGCTGCTGATCAGCGCGTCGATCTCATCGCCCCGCGCATCCGCGCCAAAGACAATATCATCGAAAAAGTCCCGCTCAGCCTCGTGATATTGCGCGTCCTCGATTGTGGCGCCGAGCCGATGATCGTGAAATTCCTTGAGCAGACGCGGAACAGGGGTGCCTTCCATTTCGTGCTGGTAAAGCGCCTGGACGGCGGCGAGGCGCGCGGCGGAACGCGAACGGGATCGAGTCTGGCTCATGCCATTGAGGCACTAGCCTTCAGGTCCGCGGCAAGGAAGGGCTCGACCGCCGCGGCGACCTCGTCCGGAGCCTCCCATGGAGCGAAATGTCCTGCGTCTGCGATTTGCACGATATCTAAATCCCTCACGAAGCGGTCGAGCCCTTCGAGCTGGACCGGCAGCAGCGCCTTGTCCCGCATTCCCCAGATGACGAGGGTTGGGACCTCCACGACCGGGAAGTCACCCAACACCCACTGCGGAAGCGGCAAAGCGATTCCCGGCGGCGGGACCCTTAGCCTCGAGGCCCGGTACCAGTTGAGCATGGCGGTCAGTCCGCCAGGCTGTGACCATTCCGAAAGATATTGTTGCC
>JBEDUM010000023.1:0-28391 GCA_040414585.1 Sphingomicrobium sp.
GCGGTGTCACTGGTCTCGCTCAATTGACGCGCGGCGTCGTCGACCGCGCGAGCGATGGCTTTCACGCTTCTTCGAGTCCCGCCAGGCGCTCCGCCTCGTCCTCCGCGATGAGCGCGTCGAGGATCTCGCCGAGGCCGCCGCCCTCCAGCACCTCCGGAAGATTGTGCTTGGTCAGGTTGATCCGATGATCGGTGATCCGCCCCTGCGGGAAATTATAGGTGCGGATCCGCTCCGACCGATCGCCCGAGCCGACCATCGACTTTCGCGCGCCGGCGCGCTCGTTCGCCAGCCGCTCCCGCTCCATCTCGAACAGCCTCGTGCGCAGCACCTTCAGCGCCTTGGCCTTGTTCTTGTGCTGCGACTTCTCGTCCTGCTGGATCACCACGAGTCCGGTCGGCAGATGGGTGATGCGCACGGCGCTGTCGGTGGTGTTGACCGACTGCCCGCCCGGTCCCGACGAGCGATAGACGTCGATGCGCAAATCCTTGTCGTCGATATGAACGTCAACGTCTTCCGCCTCGGGCAGCACCGCGACCGTCGCTGCTGACGTATGGATCCGCCCGCCGCTTTCCGTGACGGGCACCCGTTGCACACGATGCACGCCGCTTTCGAACTTCAGTTTCGCGAAGACCCCACGCCCGTTGATGGAGGCAATCGCCTCCTTGTAGCCGCCAAGCTCCGAGGGAGAAGCGGAGATAAGTTCGAAACGCCAGCCCTGACCCTCTGCAAAGCGCTGGTACATGCGCAGCAGATCGCCGGCGAATAGTGCGGCTTCGTCGCCCCCGGTTCCAGCGCGGACCTCAAGCATCGCGGCGCGATCATCCGCGGCGTCGCGTGGCAACAGCTTGATCGCAAGCTCGCGCTCCGCCCTCGGCAGCTTGTGCCGGATATCTTCTGCCTCGGTGGCAGCCATTTCCTTTAGCTCGGGCTCTGCCGAAGGGTCCGCGACCATGCCGTTCAGTACCTCGAGCTCGGCCCTCAGCCTCCGCACCTCTCGCGCGGCCGCCGCGACCGGCTCGATCGCCGCATAATCCTTCGACAGGCGCACGAATTCGTCGGGCGCGAGGTCGCCGCGCGCCATTGCGTTCGCAAGCTCCTGCTTCCGCGCTTCGATCGACGCGATCCGTTCCGACGAAATGTGGGTCACTGCTTGATCGCTTCCGAAAGCAGATCGAGCGAGACGGAACGCTGCTCGCCGCTCGCGAGGTCCTTGAGCTGGGCTTCGCCGCGGTCGAGCTCGTCATCGCCTATGATGAGCGCGTATGCCGCGCCCGCCGCATTGGCCCTGCTGAGCCGCTTCTTCAAATTGCCACGGTACGCCATGTCGGTTGCGATTCCTTCGCGGCGAAGCCCAGCAACGATCTTCTGCGCTTCAGCCTCGGCCCGCTCACCGAGGGGCACCACAGCGACTGACGGAGCTTCGGGCGCAGGCGCTTCGATCATCATCGCGAGCCGCTCGACCCCAGCGGCCCAGCCGACCGCTGGCGTGTGCGGCCCGCCAAGCGCCTCGACCAGGCCGTCGTATCGGCCTCCCGCGATGACCGTTCCCTGCGCGCCAAGCCGGTCGGTCACGAATTCGAACGCCGTGTGGCGGTAATAGTCGAGCCCGCGTACAAGACGCGGGTTGCGTTTCCACGGCACGCCGGCCGCATCAACTCCAGCTGTCACTGCGCGAAAGAAATCGGCAGCTTCAGCGGTGAGATAATCGTCCACGGTGGGCGCGTTTTCGCAAACGGCCTTGTCGCGGTGGTCCTTGCTGTCGAGGATGCGAAGCGGGTTGCGCTCCAGCCGGGAGTTGCTGTCGTCCGACAACTCACCTCGATGAGCCTGAAAATAATCGACCAGCGCGCGACGCCAGTTGTCGCGCGTCTCCGGGTCGCCGAGCGTGTTCAGCTCGAGCGTCACGCCGTCTGCAATCCCGAGCTCGCGCAGCAGTTGATACCCCAGGCCCAGCAGCTCGACGTCAGCTTGCGGTTCGGCCGCGCCGATGATCTCTGCATCGAGCTGGCGGAACTCGCGGAAGCGGCCCTTCTGTGGACGCTCGTACCGGAATGCTGAGCCATGCGCTGCGAGCTTTAGCGGCGCATACTGCTGCCAGCCTTCGCTCAGATAAGCGCGACAGATTCCGGCGGTGAACTCGGGTCTCAGCGTGATCGACTCTCCGCCGCGATCCTCGAAAGAATACATTTCCTTCGACACGACGTCCGTGGTCTCGCCGATCGTTCTCGCGAAGACCGAGGTCTGCTCGATGGTCGGCACTTCGACCCGTTTGAACCCGAAGATTCGGCGCACGCGATCAAACGCCGTCGCGATCGCGGCGAGGCGGTCGGCCTCTTCTCCAAGCAGGCTTTGCGTGCCCCGGACGGGCTGAACTGACGTCATTGCGCGCGCTTAAGCACATTTCTTCAAAAAGCGAAAAGCCTCGCCCGCTCGCACTTAGGGCTGCTGGTTCTGCCGCTTCTCGAAGTTCTGCAGCTGCTGCTCGTAATAGCTCTTGGGAAGGAACTGCTTGCGGAAGCTGATCATGATGGTGCGCCCGAGCGGGTCGAGCATGCTCGGCTCATAGCCGGTTGGAACTCCGCCTGTCCCGTTACGCACATCGGGACGCGCATTGAAGATGTTCCCGACCTCGAAGCGGAAGGAGGCGCCGCGCAGCCATGGATGCCGGGAAACGATCGGAAGATACTGGCCGACATTCGCAAACAGGCGCAGGTCGAATGTCGCGAACGGTGAGAAATGCAGCGTATCGCCGGCAAGCGTGTCTACGTCTGTTGCGCTGCGCCACGTGAGGCCCACGCGCGCGCCGAAACCGTTGTTGGACCAACCCGCCTGCGCCTGAACCTGATGCCGCGGTTGACCGCCTGTCTGCCCTATCGCAGCGCCATGCAGATAATCCAGTTGGGGCAGGTCCGCCGTAATCGTGGCCCGATCCACAAAGGTAATCGTGTCCGTCAGCGAAAATGTCAGCCGGCCATTTGCTGACGGAAGGCCCGCCACCGAACCGTGAGGCGCATTGCCGGACGACGCGCCGCCCTGCGGAACCGCGATACCAGCGCCGCGCGCGCGTTCCAGCAACTTCTGGACATCCGCGTTCGACACCTTCTTCGACCGCAACGGCTTGGTGAAGTCGAAGCCGACTTGGAGGGTGTCACGCTGGGCGCGGTCGAAGTTCACCGGCCGGAGGTCGACGCTGAGCAAATTGCCCGCGGGATCGCGAATGAAGCGCTGGGGGAATGCCGCCTCGAGCTCCGGCGACACGGTGATGTCGGAAATGGGGCGGTCGGCCGTCACGCGCGCATAATCGGCACGTAGCCGCAAATCGATCGCGTCCAATGGTTGCCAGTTCGCACTCAGCTTGAGGGTATTCCTCCGATCGGTGCGAAGACCCGGATTGCCTCCCGTGACGACTGCCGCGCGAGGAACGACGCCATTGGTGAAATCGAAGATTCGCGTTCCCGGTGTCTGCACGAATGGATCGCCGAGCTGCCGAACGCTCGGCGCATCTTCCTCGTGATCCCAGGCAGCGATCAGGTTGAGCCTTGCAGCCGGCGCCCAGTTCAACCCGGCGCCGACTCTTGTCAGCGTGCCGAGGTCCGAAAGCTCCTCGACCTGGGCATTGCCGTTAAGCGTCAGATTGCCGAGTACGCCCAAGGCTTTGCTACGATGAGAAACGGGGACATCTATGCTTAAAGCTGCAGTTCCTGTCGTCCGGTTCGTCGAACCGCGGGGCGGCGTCGGAAAATCTGCCTGATCAATTTCGAGATGCTCGGTGGAACCGGACGCGCGAAGAGTCACGTCGGCAGTTCCAGCCGGAAGGGAGAACAAAGGTCCATTCACGGTCGCATCGACATCGCCGAATGTCCGAGTGGAAGTCGCGCTTCCCGGCGCGAAAAACTGGCCCTTGTTGCTGGTTGTCGTGTGGCTGCGCTCGAAGTCGCCATTACTCGCGATGTTCCAGTGCCACTCGGCCGCATCCCCGCTGAGTGTTCCGCCAAGGTGCAGGCTGTCGTCTGTAGTCGAGCGATGAAGTTCCGCAGGCAGCTGTTCTGACAAACCGCTCAGAAGATGGCCCATCCTGTGCTGCGCTTCGGCGTTGACGGTCGCATCGATGCCGCCGGGCAGTGCCCTACTCACCGTCGCTGTCCCGTGGATGCCGACTTCCGGCGGAATGAGCAGGCCGGTCGCGCCGGTGCCGTTGGCTTCATATTGTTGCTGGACGAGGCTGCGCTGCGACCCCCTCAAGATATCGTCGGTGCCCGCGTGCAGGTTGAGCGTGGTCCTCTGCGTCGGGCTCAACAGGATACGCGTTAGATCGCCGCTCCCGCCGCTGAAGCCTTCCTGTGCGGCCGTGTTCGCTGCTGCCTGTGCGACGGTCTCGCCGAAGTGATTCTGAAGAACCACGTTCACGACCTTGGACTCGGGCGGATAGCCGTACTTGAGGGCGACCTCCTCGGGGAGGATGTCCACTCGCGACACCGCCTCGATCGGAATGTCGCGAAGCTCACGATAGCTGGACACGCGCCGGCCGTTGAGAAGCACCAGCGGGCGCGCCGCACCTGACTGCCTGGCTGCGCCGATTTGCGGGGCGATAGCTTCAAGAAGCTCGTCGAAGCTGGTGGCACCAGTCGCTTTCACGTCGCGCGAGTGGAGGACGTTGACAGGTGGGATGTTTCCGATCGCTGAGCCGCGCGGTGCCTTACCGGTCACAACGACCTCGTCCTCGTCAACAACGGGCTCCGGCGCCTGCGCGGCTGTCGATTGGGGAGCGGAAGATTGGCCCGTCGCGTTGGACGCCGGTTGCGCGCATGTCGGCAAAGGCAGGCCCGCGCAACCTGCTCCAACGATCATGTACAGGCTAAAGGACGAGCGCACGTCTGCGCGCGCATGTGGGACCAAACGGCTGAACAGCCGCTGGCTTGTCTATTAACTTGCGGACAGTTTCAGGCTCTCGCCGGAAAAGACGCACCCTTCAGCCCGCGGGCCGCGGTGGCTGCGATTGCTGGTTCTGTTGCTGCCGTTCCTGCTCGAACTGCCTGCGGAACCACGCGGGCGAGGGAAGGAACAGCTTGCGAAAGCTGATCATGATCGTCCGTCCGAGCGGATCGAGCAGTGCGGGCTGGTAGTTGAGCGGCGTGTTGCCGAACGAATCATGGACCTTCGGTCGCGTGTTGAAGACGTTCGTGAAATCGAGACGGAACTGACTTCCTCGCAGCCAGGGATGCTTCACCGTCAGCTCTGGAATATCGCCCAGGTTGGCGAACAGCCGAAGATCGAACGTGCCAACCGGGGAGAAATGCAGATTGTCGCCGGTAGCGGTGTTCACGTCCGTTCCGCTTCGCCAGTTTGCGGCTATCCTCGCACCCAATCCGTTGTTGAAGTAGCCAGCCTGAGCCTCGACGTGGTGCCTTGGAGTTCCGCCGGTCTGGCCGGCCGCGTCGCCGTGCAGGTAGTCGAGCGTCAACCCGGGCGCGATGGTCACTTTGTCGACGAAGGTGACCGTGTCCGTGAGCGAAAAGGTCAGGCGTCCGCGGTTCCCGCCACCGAAGAATCCGCCTCCGGCCCCACGGCCGCCGAATCCTCCGCGTCCACCACCGAAGCCGCCGCCAGGACCACCGCCGCCCGCCGCAGCCTGGCCCCCTTCTGGGGGCGGGCCGGGAGGAGGACCGCCCTCCGGTGGAGCGCCGCCACCCTGTTGACCAGAAGTCGCGTTGCCGCCCCGACCACCGCGCTGCCCGAACCCGAATTGCTGGCGCAGCTGGTCGAGCACTGCCTGCGAGGGGCGGCGTGACTTCAGTGGCTTCGAAAAGTCGAATCCAACCCTCAGTGTATCGGTCTCGGAATGATCGAAGTTGACGGGTCTCAGGTCGACGCTGACCAGCTGCCCCGACGCATCGCGGACGAAGCGACCCGGAAACGCCGCCTCTACCTGCGGGGTCACGGTTATGTTGGAGATCGGACGTTCGATGCGCTGGTGAACGTAATCCGCGCGCAGCCGTAGGTCGGTATTCTGTATCGGCTGCCAATAGCCGCCGAGCTTGAATACTGTCCGCCGATCCGACTGCAGGTCTGGATTGCCTCCCGTAATGGCGGTGACCAACACCGTCTGTCCGGTCGTGAAATCGAAGATTCGCGTGTCAGGGGTGGTCAGCACGAGATCGCCGAGCTGATTGATCGTCGGCGGACCTTCCTCTCGTGTCCAGCTGGTGACGAAGTTCAGGCGATTTGCCGGCGACCAATTCGCCCCTGCGCCGAGCTTAGTGAGCGTTCCGAAGTCGGAAAGCTGGTCCACTTCGGCATTGGCGTTGAAGGTCAGGTTGCCAAGCGCGCTGAAGTCCCGCCCGCGCCGGGACACGGGCAGGTCGAGATTGATCGCCGCATTCCCTTCCGTGCGGTCGAGCGATTTCGAATTGGCCAAGCCCGCGATTACGTTGTGGGTGTCAAGCTGGACCGTGCTCACGCCGACGCGCAGAGTCGTGCTCGCATTGCCTGCCGGCACCTTGAACAGATTGCCGTTGGTCGTTGCCGTCAGATCGCCTGACGTGCTCGTCTCGCGTGCGCGGTCGTTGGGGAAATTCGGATTGTCACGATCCGTGTTCGTGAGGTCGCGCTCCCAGTCGGCATTGCCAGTAACATTCCAATGCCACTCCGCCTTGTCCCAGTTGAGCGTAGTGCCGACGTGTGCGCTGTCGGTCGTCGTATTGCGCGCGAGCGGCTCGAGCAGCGTCTCGCCGAGGCCGATCAGCGACTTGCCCTCGACGTGCTCTACCTCCGTGTTCAATGTAGCGGAAACATTCCCGAAGATCTGGCGGTTGAAGATGGCCGACCCCCGGACATCGCGCTTGGTACCGATCAGCGAACGCGCCGCAAGCTCGTCCTCAGGATCGCCGGTCGGCGACGGCTCACCCAGGAGAATGTTGCGCTCATTCTCCGTCAGCATCGAGTTGCCAGTTGCGTGCAGGTTGAACTGCGTGCGCCCGTTGCTCTGAATGATAAGCTTCGTTAGGTCGCCCGTAGCTGCGCCGTAGCCACCCTCCGTTGCGGCAGTCCCGGCAACCTGCGCGACGGTCGACCGGAAGCGCTGGCGAAGCACGATGTTCACGACCTTCTGATCGGCGCGATAACCGTATTTGAGCGCGACCTCCTCCGGCAGGATCTCCACGCGCTGGATCGCTTCGGTGGGGATGTCCCGAAGCTCTCGGAAGCTGGAAATACGCTGACCATTCAGAAGCAGCACTGGCGCTTCCCCGCCGCGCCCCTGCGCGCTTCCAATCTGCGGCGCGAGCGCGTCGAGCAATTCGTTGATGTTGGTCGCGCCGGTCGCACGGACGTCGCGAGCATCGAGCGTATTTTCCGGCGGGATGTCACCAATCACGGAACCGCGCGGCTTCGATCCGACCACGACGATTTCCTGCTCCTCGGGAATCTCCTCATCCTGAGCCGCCGCTGCGCCAGTGTCGGGCTGGCTCGCGCTCGTATCCGACGCCGGCTGAGCCGTCGCGGGCTGCGCAGTCGTTGACTGATCCGATGCACCGGCCTGTGCCGCGGCGGGGTTCGCGGCCAGGAAAAGGAATGCAGCGCTGAGGAACAGCGTCGATCGAATGGTCATGCTCGTCTTTGGTAACCCCGCAACGTGAATTGCCGCTGACAACGCCGTGAAGTTCTACAAAGTGCCAACGACGATCTGCAAACGGTCCTGCTCGCGTTGCGCGATGCGATAAATGCACTAGAGCGGCAGGCTCACCAAAATCACGCGTTCCAGGAGTTGCGTTGATGCGCCAAGTCGCGCTTGCCGTAGTATTTCTTTCGTCGGTTTCCGCCGCCGCATTCGCCCAGGTTACTCCGCCGCAAAACAGTAAGCCGGCGGCGACTGCGAAGACCGACACGATCCCCGCTCCGAAGGACGTTGCCTATCCCGGCACGATCCAGCTGACGGTCGACGCTAGCGACGTCACGCGCGCGATCTTCCGAGTCCGCGAACATGTGCCGGTCAGCGGCGCCGGCGACCTCGTGCTGCTTTATCCGAAGTATCTTCCCGGCACTCACGCCGACTATGGCGAGATCAACAAGGTCACGGGCTTCCGCGCGAGCGCGAACGGGCGCGAGCTCAAGTGGACGCGCGACAACCTGGACGTCTACGCCTTCCACGTCACCGTGCCCGAAGGCGTCAGCGCGATCGACGTCGACTTTCAGTATGTCTCGCCGACGGCCGAAAACCAGGGGCGCGTCGTCGCCACGCCCGACATGGCGAGCATCCAGTGGATCGCCAACTCCATGTACCCGGCCGGTTATTTCGTCCGCGATATCCCTGTGCAGGCTTCCGTGATCGTTCCGCAGGGCTGGAAGGTCGCGACCGCGCTTCGCCCGAGCGGACAGGCCGGGAACCGCGTCGACTATCCCGTGACCAGCTACGAGATCCTGATGGACTCGCCGCTGATCGCCGGCGCCCATTACCGGAAGATCCCGCTGAGCCCCGACGTCACTCTAAACGTCGTCGCCGACAACGAGCACGAGCTCGAGATCAAGCCCGAGCAACTCGCGGTTCACAAGAAACTAGTCGAGCAGGCGGTGAAGACGTTCGGCGCGCAGCACTATGACCATTACGATTTCTTGTTCACCATCTCGGACCTGCTCGGCGGCGAGGGCCTCGAGCATCACCGAAGCTCCGAGGATGGCGTCGAGCGCGGCTATTTCACCGATTGGGAGAACAAGCTGCGCGACCGCAACCTGCTGCCGCACGAATTCACGCACAGCTGGAACGGCAAGTTCCGCCGCGCAGCCGACCTGTGGACGCCCGACTATCGCACGCCGATGCAGGATGATTTGCTGTGGGTCTATGAAGGCATGACACAGTTCTACGGCTACGTGCTCGGCGCGCGATCGGGCATGCTGTCGAAGCAGGACACGCTCGATGCGATCGCCGCGACAGCCGCCACGTACAGCACCGGAACCCCCGGCCGCAGTTGGCGCGCGCTGGTCGACACCACCAACGACCCGACCATCGGCAAGCGCTCACCGCAGCCGTGGCGCAGCTGGCAGCGCAGTGAGGATTATTATAGCGAAGGTCAGCTCATCTGGACCGACGTCGACCGCATCATCCGCCAGCAGTCCGGCGGCAAGCGCTCGATCGACGATTTCGCGAAAGCGTTCTTCGGAGTCCGCGATCGCGACTTCGGCGAACTCACCTACACGCTCGACGACATCGTCGCGACATTGAACAAGGTGCAGCCGTACGACTGGCGCGGTTACCTGCAGCGCAAGGTTTATGACATCTCGGCGCAGGCGCCGCTCGAAGGCATTACGCAGGGCGGCTATCGTCTCGCCTACACCGACGAGCCGAGTGCCTGGTGGAAAAGCGCCGAGAAGAATCGCAAGAACACCGATCTCACCTATTCAGGCGGCCTTGTCATCGGCAGCGACGGCAAGGTCATGAGCGTGCTGTGGGACAGCCCGGCATTCAACGCCGGAATCGCGGTCGGCAACCAGATGATCGCGGTGAACAACCGGACGTACGGCGCGGACGATCTCAAGCAGGCGATCAAGGACGCGACCGGCAACGGCCGGGATGTCGAGTTGCTCGTGAAGGATGGCAATCTCTACCGCAACGTCGCCCTCGATTGGCACGGCGGCTTGCGCTATCCGCGTCTGGAGAAGGTCGGTAAGGGTCAAGGGACGCTCGACGCGCTGCTCGCACCGCTCTGAAGCCTCGGGCCAATCAGCTAATCGGGCCTGAGGTCTCCTCTGGGTGCGCCAAATGCATTGATCTGTCGCCTTTGTCGTTCCCAGCATGGCTCTTGACTGATGCCAGTGAAGCTATAGCTTCTGAACGCCGGGGGGAATTGTCGAGTTAGCGAAAGCTAAGAAGGCCGCTGCGGGAGTACCGCGACGGAATGAGTGCTCGGCGCGTGAGTATAAGGGGGCTGGCGTTTGTCGGTGCGTAATACTTACTTGATCGCTGCGGCGATCAACCTAATCATCTCGTTCCTGCTTCCTCCTCACTATTGGCCCGTCAACATTCTAATGGTCCTGGGCCTCACTTTCCTTGCATGGAGTGATCGTCGGCCTTGGGCAAACAGGCCGCAGTTCTGTCTCTTGCTAGTGGCTGCCAGCATTGCGACCGCGGTTGGGAGTATCGCATCGCAGCGAGCGGACGGAATTATCTACACCTTTCTTGGCCTGTGCTTGATCGTCGCCCTCGTAGAATGCGCAGCCACGAGAGGTTGGGGCGAGAACTAAGCGAAGCTTCGATGGAAGTAGCGAAGCCGCCTAAAGCACGGACTGACGCTTTCGTTGCGGTTGCAATCGCCTGTGCGCTGTCGTCGGTGTGGACCTTGCGCTCATGGTCCGACATGTTCGCGCTGCGGTTGCCGGATGCCGATGACATGATGCGGCTGCAGCAGATCCGTGACTGGCTCGACGGACAAAAGTTCGCTGACCTGACCCAATATCGGCTCGGTGCCGCAGGCGTTCCGATGCACTGGTCGCGTATCCCCGATCTCGTCCCAGCGGCCATCATATGGGCGCTTCAAGGCATGATCGGCCGGCACGCCGCTGAAGTAACGGCAGTGATCGTCTGGCCGGCGATTCTGCTGACCGCCGCAGTCTGGTTGTCGGGTCGCATCGCGCGCCTGGTCGCCGGCGCTGAGGCCAGCTGGCGCGCAATGATCGTAGCAGTCGCTGCGTTCCCGGCGACGACGTTGTTCGCGCCGGGTCGCATCGACCACCATGGCCTACAGCTCGTCCTGCTGCTGATCACGGCCCTCGCGCTCCTTAGCAAGCCTTCCGCGCTCACGGGCCTCATTGGCGGGCTAGCGACGGTGGCTAGCGTGGTCATTGGCATGGAGTTGGCGCCCCTGCTTGCAGTTGCAGCCTTAGTCGCAGTCGGAGAATGGGCCTTTGGGGCCAATGGTGCGCGGCAGCGGCTGGTCGGCCTCGGAATTGCACTGTTTCTTGGGACGGCAGCAGCATGCGCGAGCTTCCATACGATGGCCTGGGACTATCCCGCATGTGACGGGTTCACCTCTGTCACTGCCCGCGCAATGGCTATTGCGTCGTGCGTGCCGCTCGCTCTTGCGCTGCTCCCTGCGCGATGCGCTCTGTCACTTCGGTGCGGCGTGACTTTGCTGGTCGGCGCGACGACGGCCGCCGCGATCGCAGCCAGCGCGCCCGAATGTCTGTCGCCTTACGGGCAGGTGCCGAAGCTACTTCAGCAGCTATGGCTTAGCCGAGTGGCAGAGGCCGAGCCGCTCTTTGATGCGCCTCCGGCACTGGCGATTGCCCAATGCGGGCTGATGTTCGTCGGTCTCGTGGCGAGCGCCTGGCGCGCGTACCACACCCGCCATCGTCACTGGATAATCCTTGTCCTTCTCCAGCTTTCCGCCGCCTTCGTAACGTTCTTTCAGATGCGAGGGTCCCATGCCGGGGCGCTGCTTGCGGCGCCCGCTCTCGGTTCGGTGGTCATGAGCGCGCAACGCCGCGGTGCGCTGGCAACGGCCGGCGCTTGGCTCCTTTCAGGTGGGTTATTCTACCCAATGGCCGCAGAGGCGGTACCAGCAGAGCCGAAGTCGCGATCCACAGAAGCAAGCTGCACCGCGCCCGATCTAATCGCCGCACTGGGCAATCTGCAGGCGGGGACCGTCATGGCGCCCATTGACACGGCTGCCCCGGCGATCCTGTTGACAAATCAGCGGCTGATCGCGGGCGCGTATCACCGCGACGGTGCGGGAAACCTCGCGATGTATTCCTTCTTTCTTGGCGACGGAGCCAACGCTCAGCGGGTGGCTATTCGGTGGCACGTGCGATGGGTGGTTGCCTGTGATGGCTTTGGCGGAGTTGCGGCACCGTTCGCCCGCACGCTCCAGCGCGGCGAGGTGCCGGCGTGGCTGCGGCTGGTTGAGCGCGTCCCTTCGGGTGCGCGCATATTCGAGGTAGTCTCCTGAGGTACCGCCTCAGATGATAACGAGAGTCCTACGCGGTCAGCCTTAACGCGGCGATCGCAGCCACGATGGCAAGGATGAGCAGCATGCGCACTGTGCTCGACGGCTCGTGAAACCACAGGATGCCGACGACCACCGTTCCTACCGCACCGATGCCGCCCCAGACTGCATAAGCGGTGCCCATGGGGATCGAGCGGGATGCGACTTCCAGCAGTCCCATGCTGACCGCCACCGACGCCAGGAATGTGAGCGTCCAGGGAATGTTGCGGAAGCCCTCGACGAAACGGAGCGAGGTGGTGAACCCCACTTCGAACAAGCCGCCGACGATCAGCCATAGCCACGGCATGACAATCCTTTCACTGGACGCGAGTAGCGCTTTCGTTACGTTTCCGGCTCATGACGAAGCCGCGCACCATCGGCAACATGATTGCGCCGCCACGCTTCCTTGCGTTCATGGCGATTCTCATCATTGGGATCCCGCTGGCACACCCGTTCTTCCACCGCTGGGCGCTGGCCGTGATGGCCGCTTTCGATGGGGCGGCGATCGTTTTCATTTTGTCATGCGTCCCGCTTCTCGGTACGCGCGAGGCGCACGTCATCAAGCAGCATGCGTCGCAAAATGTCGCGAACCGGATCGGATTGCTCGTCATCACCGGCGTCGTGATGGCCGTGCTGCTTGTTGCAATCACAGCCGAGGCCGTCGGTCATAATCCGCAGCCCTTCACCAAGCTGCTGATCATTCTCACGCTCGCGCTCGCCTGGCTTTTCAGCAACATGGTCTACGCGTTTCATTACGCGCATCTGGCCTATCTGCATCCCAATGCCGGCTGCATCGGGCTCGAGTTTCCGCGAACGACGCATCCCATCTATTGGGACTTCATCTATTTCTCTTTCACCTGCGGGATGGCGTTCGCGACGTCCGACGTGGTCATCACCGAAACGCACATGCGCAAGACGGTCGTGATCCACTGCCTGGCCGCCTTCGCATTCAACATCGGCGTACTGGCGTTCACGATCAACGTGCTCGGAAGCGGCGGCTAGGCGGCAACGTCAATCTCGGGCGGCGCCGCGACTTTCCGGCGGGCAGCGATCAGGCAGCCACCGACGATCAGCAAGGCGCCCGCCAGCGTGTAAAGCGATACGCGTTCGCGGAACACGAGCCAGCCGAGCGACGACGCCCACAGGAACGCGCTATATTCGGTGATCGCGAGATAGCTCGCCTCCCCGCGCGCGTAAGCCCAGCCGTACAGCAATGTGCCAGACGTCGACAGCAGCGCGGCGATCAAGATCCACGGCCATTGCAGACCGGGAGAGATCGGAATTCCGACGAACGGCAAGGCCATCAGCCACACGATCATCACCGTCAGAGACTGGAAGAAGTTGATCTCGAGCGGTCCCGCGGCCTGCGCCTGCGGGCGCATCATCACGATATTTACGGCATAGCAGATGGCCGAACCCAGGATCGCGATCGAACCGAGTATAACCTCCGATCCGATGTGCGCGCGCGCCTGTCCAATTACGATGACGATCACGCCCACAAATGCGGCGATCGAGCCAATGATGGAACGGGATCCGATCTGCTCCTTGAGGAAGAGGCCCGCCAGAATGAGAGCGATCAGGGGACCGATGAACGTCAGAGCGATCGCCTGCGCGAGCGGAACGCGGCCGATGCCCCAGAAGAAAAGGAACGCCAGCCCGGTTACGAGGACGCCGCGGCTGATGTGAATCTTAAGCGTTGAGCGGCTCGGCCAGGTCATGCGCCGAGGGAGGTATAGCGCCCCGCTCAGCATCAGGTTGACGATCGAGCGCCAGATGCTGACCGCGATGATTCCGATCGCAATCACCAGATGTTTCATCACGGCGTCCATGATCGACAGGCAGCCGACCGCGGCGAGAGCGACCGCGAAGGCTTTGATCGGATGCTGCGCGACGCGGTTCACCGCCCGCGCTTAGCTGCTGTTAATTGGATGCGTCGAGTGGTGCGGCTGCAGGAGCAGTGGAGTCATCGATCAACAGCGGCGGCTCGGAATGGCGCGATGCAATCCCATTCGCGAGTGCTCCGCCAAGGATCAGGATGAGCAGCAGCTTGGTCACGGCGCGATGGTGCGCCGACAAGGTTAAGGAAGGCTAACCTACTCCGCTGCGTCGAGTGTCGGCTGCTGCTGCGCGGCCTCTAATTCCGCCGCCTTCGCCTCGACCAGCTTGACGATGTGATCGATCATGTCAGCGTCCTTCACATGGTGGTCGGTCACGCCCGACAGATAGACCATGTGCGTGCCGTTGCCGCCGCCGGTGATGCCGATGTCTGTCTCGCGCGCTTCGCCGGGCCCGTTCACGACGCAGCCCAGCACCGATAGCGACATCGGAGTCTTGATGTGCTGCAGCCGTGCCTCGAGCGCCTCGACGGTTCGGATCACGTCGAAGCCCTGGCGTGCACAGCTCGGACAGGAGACCACCCGAACGCCGCGGCTGCGGATTCCTAGCGCCTTCAGGATCTCATAGCCGACGCGAACTTCTTCTTCGGGCTCGGCCGAAAGGGAAACACGGATCGTGTCGCCGATGCCCGCCCACAGGAGCGAGCCGATGCCGATCGACGACTTCACCGTTCCGCCGATCAGCCCGCCTGCCTCGGTGATGCCGAGGTGAAGCGGGCAATCCACATCACTCGCCAGCTGCTGATAGGCCGCGACCGCGAGGAACACGTCGCTCGCCTTCACCGCGACCTTGTAGTTCTGGAAGTCGTGGTCCTCCAAAATGCGGATATGGTCGAGCGCGCTCTCGACGAGCGCCTCGGGGCATGGCTCGCCGTACTTTTCGAGCAGGTCCTTTTCGAGGCTGCCTGCGTTCACGCCGATGCGGATCGCACAGCCGTTCGCGCGAGCGGCGGTGACCACTTCCCTGACCCGCTCCTCGGAACCAATGTTGCCTGGGTTGATGCGCAGGCAGGCCGCGCCGGCATCCGCCGCCTCCAGCGCACGCTTATAGTGAAAGTGGATATCGGCGACGATCGGCACTCGCGCCGCCCGGACGATCTCCTTCAGCGCAGCCGTCGCGTCCGGCGTCGGGCAGGACACGCGGATGATGTCCGCGCCTGCCTCCTCGCAGCGGCGGATCTGATCGATCGTCGCCTTTGCATCCTCGGTCGGCGTGTTGGTCATGGTCTGGACACTGATCGGTGCGTCTCCGCCTACGGGAACGGAGCCGATCATGATCTGGCGCGACGTGCGCCGCTCGATATCTCGCCACGGACGGATGGACATGAGCGGACCATATAGGCGCTGATGCAGCGGCGGCAAAGCCGCAAGACCCGTTATCGAAAGGCAATCGCGACTCCTATCTCTTTGTGTTAACGGAGTTAACCGGACTCGCTGGGGGCGGCCCATGGCCAAGCTTGCCCGACTGACGTCGATTGACCGCGCTCCCGAAGCCGGAGCGGACGTGCGTCGCGTACCGCGGCTTCGGACGCGCTATTATGCGTTCCTCAGCTATAGCCACCAGGACAAGGAGCTCGCCGACTGGCTGCATCGCGAGCTCGAAAGATTCCGGGTTCCCCACTCGCTCGCCGGAAAGCTCACCGCAAACGGCGTGGTGCCACGTCGGCTTGTACCGATCTTCCGCGATCAGCAGGACCTGTCCGCCGGCGGCGATCTGGCGGAGGAGATCAAGGCCGCGCTTGCAGCGTCCCAATTCCTGATCGTTCTTTGTTCGCCGACGGCGGCCAAGTCGCGCTGGACGAACCAGGAGGTCGAGTCATTCAAGCGGACGCGGCCCGAGGGCTGCGTTCTGGCAGCGATCGCATCGGGTGAGCCGTTCGCCAGCGACATGCCGGGGCGCGAGGCGGAGGAATGTTTTCCGCCTGGGCTCAGGTACAAATATGACCGGCGCGGGCACCAGACGGCCAAGCGTGCGGAGCCACTTGCGGCGGACTTTCGTGAGGGCGCTGAAGGGAAGCGGACGGCATTCCTGAAGCTTGTGGCCGGAATGCTCGGCGTGGGCCTCGACGAACTTGTCCAGCGCGAGCAGACACGCCGGCATCGGCAGCTCGCCTGGCTGGCCGCAGCATCCCTCGCCGGAATGGCGGTAACCAGCACGCTTGCTATCACCGCCATCCAGGCCCGCGATGCGGCGACCGAACAACGTCGCGAGGCGGAAGGCCTGATCGGCTTCATGCTCGGTGACCTCAAGGACAAGCTTGAGCCCATCGGCCGGCTCGATGTGCTCGATGCAGTCGGAGCGAAGGCTCTCGCTTATTACCAAAAACAGGACAAATCGCAGCTCAGCGACACGAGTCTCGCGCAGCGGTCCAAGGCGTTGACCTTGATGGGACAGATCGCGACCGACAAGGGCGATCTCGACAGTGGGCTGCGGCTGTACAAGGAGGCGTTCGCCAGCACCGCCGAGCTGTTGCGCAGGCAGCCCGACGACCCGCAGCGAATCTTCGATCATGCGCAGAACGTATTCTACGTCGGAGACATTGCGCGCCATCGGCAGGATGGTCGCATGGCCGAGTGGGCGATGCATGAATATAAGCGCATGGCCACAGAGCTGATCCAAACCGATCCCACGAATCCCAAGTGGCAGATGGAAGGGATCTACGCGGATACCAACCTCGGCACGCTGCTGGTGGACAAGGGACGCTATTCCGAGGCCGCGGCAGTCTTTGAAAACTCGCTTGCAGACCGCGAGAAGCTTGCGGCCGGCGCTCCCGACAACGTTGAGTACAAGAAGGCGCTTATTTCCTCGCTCGCCTGGCTTGGCGAGGCCCGCGAAAAGGAAGGCAGGCTGGATGACGGACTGGCGAGTCGCGAGCGGGAGATCGCTCTCCTCCAGCCATATATTGACGATCCCAAGAGCGACACGCATTTCCGCCGCGACGCGATCGTCGCCTACCGCGCGGCCGGCCGTCTCAACGTCGTTCGAGGGAACGACGCCAAGGGGAATGAGCAGCTCCGCGCCGGTGTGAGTGTTGGTGAAGCATTGCTTCAGGCAGAACCCCAGAATACCGACTGGGCTGCAATGACCGCGTGGGCGAAATTCGAGCTCGCCCGGTTCGAACTCGCGCAGCGTAACATCGACGAAGCTTCAGCTTTGACGTCGTCATTCTGCGACGCAGCCGACCGGCTGGTCGCTCGCGATTCCACCGTGGTCGACTGGCGCCTGGACCTTCGGAGTGAGTGTCTCGAAATGAGGGCTCGGATTGCCCTCGCACGTGGATCCTCGCCGGACGCACGGGACTTCGCAGACCGGATGGCTGATCTAGCAAACCTGGAAATTGCTCGCGCCCCCTCGAACGACGCTCGCATCACGCTTGCCATCGCCCAGACGCTACGCGGGATGATTGCGCAGGCGAGCGGTTCCGGCCCCGATGCAAGAGCCGCCTTCCAGGCCGCTGCGGCCGCTTGGCCGGCCAGCGAACCGGACCGGCCGTTCCTGATGGCCCGAAAGGTCGTGATCTTAAGCGGCCTCGGTCGCCGAGACGCCGCGGAGGCGCTCGCATCGAAGCTCAAGAGGATCGGATATGAAGACCCGATCTACCTCAAGGATAGGATGGCAGTCGGCTCATGAGCCCTGCAATGGAAATGAAGTGTGAGCAGACAGACTGAGCGAGGAGGCAAAAATGGCAACGACCCTTCAACCGCATCCGGGTGAGAGCAAGGCGGGGAAACCGGAAGTGACGAACAAGAAGTACAAGGTCGACGTCTACGCGGACGATAGCAGCGGTAAGCTGCAATTCTATCTTCAGCCCGGTGATGAGGAGACCCTGAAGCACATGAAAGGCATTCGCCTCAAATTCGACCCGGGCACGGACTGGTATGACATTGAGTACAATTTGGATGACAGCCAGAGCAGCATGAGAGTCAAATTCAAGCAATCCGAGCCAATCTGCGTCCAACCGGGAGTCGTCTGTCCCGAGAAGGGGAGCGGCAACGGAAGCAAGGGCCAAATTTCACTCGAAGATACGAAGGACAAGAAGCTGCTGGTGCAAAATAAGAATCAAAACGTTGAGACATTCAGCTACAGCCTGTTCTTCACTGACTTGACCGACAATGACGTCGGTGAGCTCGATCCCATCTACGACAATGGCGGAGGCGGCCATTCCTAGTGAGATGAAGGGAACAGCGTCTGAATAGGCTTCCGCTTCAACCTATTGAGGCGGAAGCCTGCAGCGCCGTGCGGGGACCGCCGGCACTGCCATTCGTGCTCAGTGTCGGCGTCACCGGACATCGCATCGAGGTGCTTTCGGCTGAAACCCTCCCGGAACTACGCTCGCGCATTCGCAATGTGCTGCTTTTGATCGCGGAATCGGCAAAATCGCTCCTCGAGCGCGAGCGGGAGTGTTTCGCGCCCGGTCCGATGCAGCTGCGGTTCGTCTCGCCGGTCGCGGACGGCGCGGATCAGATCGCCGCCGGAGTGGCGCTCGAGCTGGGTTGGGAGCTGCAGGCGATCCTTCCTTTCGCGCGCGACCAATATCGCGCGAGCCTTGCGAACGACAGTGCGCGCGAGCGTTTCGATGCTCTCCTCGAGCGGGCAACCTGTGTGTTGGAGCTGCCGGGCGACTTCAAAAAGAGTCTCGATGCCTATGTGATGACGGGCCGAGCAACGGTCTCCCATTGCGACGTGCTCGTCGCGGTGTGGGACGGCAAGCCGCCGCGTGGTCGGGGCGGCACGGGCGAAGTCGTGCAGCTAGCCCTGACCCGGGGCACGGCGATCATTCACGTGCCGCTGGAGGTCGACCGCGAACCGCGCGTGCTGTGGGCCGCGTTCGATCCTACGGTTGTGACGATTGCAGACGATCCAGGAGTCGCCCGGCCGCTCGATCACGACGACATTGATGCTCTGTTGACGGGCCTGCTCATGCCGCCCCCGGACAAGCAGGAACAGGAATTCCTGAAGCGCTTCACAAGGGAGCAGGTGCGGCCCTTCCGAACGCGCATGGAATATCCGTTGCTGCTTGCTGTGGCGGGAGTGAAGCGATTCAGACCCCAGAACTACACGGACAAATATTACGCGGCCCAGATCCGCGACGAATGGCAGAAATATCGCGCCGGCTGTTCCGACGCGCACAATATCCTGGCGCCGATCGACCTGCTCGAAGAGGCCTACAGCTGGGCCGACCGACTCGCGAACCATTTCGCGCAAACCTACCGCAGCGGTCACATTTTCAATTTCGTTCTTGGCGGCGTTGCGGTCTGCCTCGGCCTCAGCGCGTTCATGCTGCCGCGCGTCAAGATCGAGGAAGCGTGGCTCGAAATGCTGATCACGATCGCGATCATCCTCAATGCACACATCGGCACCAGGCAGGAGTGGCACCGCCGATGGCTCGATTATCGCCAACTCGCCGAACGGCTTCGACCGATGCGTACGCTCAAGCTGCTCGGCATCGCCGCCCCCGATCCTCCCGGGACCGCGACGAACCCCATTCCGAACCGCTGGATCGAATGGTACGCCGGCGGAATCTGGCGCTCGATGGGCTGCCCGTCCGGATCGATTGACCGTGCGTGCGCCGCCCGGCTGGGTGAGGCGATTGCGGTTCACGAAATAGAACCGCAGGTCTCCTATCATGAGCGTCATGCCGAGCAGATCGAAAAGCTGGACCACCGGCTCGAACTCATGAGCATGAGCCTTTTCTTCGCGACGCTGGTGGTCTCGGTCGCGACGATCGTCGGCTATGCGGCCGACGCCGCTTTTGTGAACGCCTACGGCAATTGGTTCACTTTGGTGTCGGCGGGATTCCCGGCGCTCGGTACCGCAATCTTCGGAATCCGCTTCCAGGCCGATTTCGGAGGCGATGCGGTGCGTTCGATGGCGACTTCGAATACGCTCCGCCAGATCGACGAGGAGCTGCGCAAGAATGTGACGCTATCGCGCGCGGCAGACCTCGCCGAACAGGCGAGCCGGATCATGCTGTCGGACCTCGATGAGTGGCAGCTCGTCAACCAGCAACGGGATTTGTCGGTCGGCTAATCTTTCCCACCCCAGCGCCAACGCCAGCCACCGCGCGTTGTCTTTGCGCTGATCACGAGAAATGCAACGGTGGGGAAGACGAGGGCGAAGACCAGCTCCAATGGGCGCTTCGCAAGAGTTAGCGCCAGCCCGGTCACAATGACGACGAAGCCGATGGTCAGCGCCCATCCCTGCCAGCTGATCGGAAGCCCGGTTCCATAGCCGTAGCGCCTCGGCGCGAACCATTCGGGCCCGTCACTCATCCGATTTCTCCTTTGGTGGGCGTCCTCGCTTGCGAAGCGTCGGCGCCTTCAGCCTGACCCCGCGTGCGCCGAGCGCTTCGCGAAGCAGGCACTCCACTTGGGCGTTGACGCTCCGCAGGTCCGCCGCAGCCGAGCGCTCTACCGCCGCCCATAGCGCAGGGTCCACGCGTAACGGATACGCCTTGCGCTCGGCGCCCTCGGCCATGGCTTATTGGTAGAGAGTGCCGGTATTGACGACAGGCTGCGTGTCGCGCTCGCCGCACAGCACGACCATGAGGTTCGAGACCATGGCTGCTCGGCGCTCGTCATCGAGCTCAACCACATTCTTTGCCGACAACGCGTCGAGCGCCATTTCCACCATACCAACCGCACCCTCAACCAGCGTCTTTCGAGCTGCCACCACCGCCTGGGCCTGCTGGCGCCGAAGCATCGCGCCCGCAATCTCCTGCGCGTAGGCGAGATGTGTGAAACCACATTCGTCGACCGTGATTCCGGCTACCGCGAGCCGCGCGATCAGCTCCTTTCGAAGCTCGATCCCGACTTCGTCGTGATTGCCGCGGAGCGTGATCTCCTGGTGCGTGAAATCGTCGTAAGGATAGCGTGAGCCAATGGTCCGGATGGCGGCTTCGACCTGGACCCGCACGAACTGCTTGTAATCGTCGACATCAAACAGTGCCTGCGCGGTGTCCACCACGCGATAGACGATCTGCGCCGCGATCTCGATCGGATTGCCGCGCAAGTCGTTCACCTTGAGCTTCTCCGAAATGAAGTTGTTGGCCCGCACCGACAACTTCTTCTTGGCCATCCACGGCCAGGTCCAACGCAGGCCAGTCGTACGGTCGCTCCCGCGATATTCGCCGAACAATGTGATTGCCGCCGCCTGGTTCGGCTGGAGCATGTAGAAACCGGGCATCACGAGAATGAAGACCAGAGTCGCGGTCACAGTGATTGCGAGTGCCGTGCCAACGCTGGCTGCGGAGCCCAACTGGTTGATGCCATACATGCCCGCGAGGATCGCTAGGAACAGGACGACCAGCATACCGTAGCCGCTTAACGTCGCTGCGGTCCGTTCGCAGGTCGCAGTGAGTGCAATGACTTTGTTGTTAGCCACCTTTGCCTCCATAAATATGATATCATAATAATATCCATGAGCGACAAACGTCAACTGGTGCGACCGAAAGACCGCAGCTAAGGCGCGCGCATGACGGAACAAAGATGGCGTTTGGTCGTGCACGGCGGCGCGGGATCGATGAGACCGGGGCGGCTGGATCCTGATCAGGAAAAGTGCGCGCGCGATGGCCTAGAAGCTGCGCTCTCCGCGGGGTCCGCGATCCTGGAGAAGCGCGAATCGGCTCTGGATGCGGTGGAAGCCGCCGTCCGAGTCCTTGAGGAGGACTCGTGCTTCAACGCAGGCCGCGGAAGCGTGCTGACGGCCGAAGGTTGTATCGAGCTCGACGCCGCGATCATGGACGGACGCAACCGCGCGGCCGGAGCAGTGGCGGGACTTAGGACGACGCGGGCGCCGATCAGCCTCGCGCGACGGCTGCTTGAACGGGGCCCGCACGTCTTCCTGTCGGGCAAGGGTGCCGACGAATTCGCGCGCAACCACGGGTTCGAGCAGGTCGACAACAAATGGTTCGAGATTCGCGAACGACGACGGCAGCTCGACGAACTTCTTCGGTTGGGCGGGTTCGATGACGAGGTGAAGTACGGCACCGTCGGCGCCGTGGCGGTGGACGTGGACGGCCATGTCGCAGTCGCGACCTCGACGGGCGGCCTCACCGCCAAGCGTTGGGGCCGCGTCGGCGACTCGCCGCTGATCGGCGCAGGCACCTATGCCGATGACCGAGCTGCCGCGGTTTCCGCCACCGGCTCAGGCGAATTCTTCATCCGCGCAGTCGCCGCACACCAGCTCGCGGAGCGGATTCGCCTCGGCGGCGAGTCCCTGCAACAGGCGCTCGACGCGGTGCTCGCGGACGTCGCGGCGCTGGGCGGTAGGGGCGGGCTGATCGCCGTTGCTCCGAACGGCGAGGTGGCGTGGGGATTCACGACGCCGGCGATGTACCGCGGGATGGCCGACGCCAGCGGCCGCTCTGTCGCGATCTATTCCGAAGAAGAGCCTGCATTCCGGTAAGGCAGATCTTGGCGAAGCCACTCCAATTCCGACGCGATCGCGCTTCGTTCACCTGACAGAAACTCGGCGATGGCCTCACGAAAGCTGCGGTTCGGTATGAAATGGGCGGAGCGGGTGATCACCGGCTCGTAGCCGCGAGCGACTTTGTGCTCGCCCTGCGCGCCCGCCTGCACGCACGAAAGCCCATGCTCGATCGCCCATTCGACGGCTTGGTAGTAACAGAGCTCGAAATGGAGGAAGGGCACTTCGTCGACGGTGCCCCAATAGCGGCCATAGACGGTATCTTCGCCGATGAAGTTGAGCGCTCCCGCTATCGGCAGTGGGCCACGATAGGCGAGAAAGAGCAAAACCTGGTCGCCCAGGCGTTCGCCGACCAGATCGAAGAACTGTCGCGTGAGGTATGGACGCCCCCACTTTCGCGAGCCCGTATCCTGATAGAAGGCCCATATCGCATCCCAGTCGGCCCGAGTAATTTCGCTGCCCCGAAGTGTCCGGAACGTCAGACCTTCGCGGGCCGCCGCCCGCTCCTTCCGAAGCGCCTTCCGCTTGCGGCTCGTCAGCCTGCCGAGAAAATCATCGAAGCTCGCATAGCCGCGGTTGAACCAATGGTATTGGATCCCGTGGCGGATCAACCATCCGCGCCGCTCGCACTCCGATGCGCCCGCGTCGTCGAGAAAGGTGATGTGCGCGGACGAGATTGAATTCTGGACCGTCACCGCCTCCATGGCAGCGAGCAATTGTTGTGGACGAGTTCCAAGCAGCCGCGGCCCCGGCACGGGCGTGAACGGCACCGCTACTTGCAGCTTGGGATAATACTCGCCACCTGCGCGCTGCCATGCATCCGCCCAGCCATGGTCGAAGACATACTCGCCCTGGCTGTGGCTCTTCAGATAGGCCGGTGCCGCCGCAATCAAATGCGATGAATCGTCCTCCACGAGAATTGGCGCGGGGGTCCAGCCCGTGCCCGGACCCACGCTCCCTGATTCCTCAAGTGACGAAAGGAAGGCGTGACTGACGAATGGGTCGGTAGTCCCCAGCCTGTCCCACGCATGCGCGTTCAGCGGGGAAATGCCTGAAGTGATCTTGGCAATGACTTCAGTTTCGCGGTCGGCCATCGCCTTCCCAGATGAGCGCGTCGGCATGAACCTCCGCTTGCGCGCGCTGCTCAGCCGTCCGGATCGTCCAGCTGTAGACCGGCATGCGCGAGCGGACGCGCGCAACCCACGGCTTGCCGAGCGCGGTTCGTTCCACCGCAAGGAATTGAGGATCAGCGAGCCACAATGCAATCCGACGCCTCGCCGGCGGCAAGCTGTCACGGATCACGAGCCCGCGACGGACTTCGGGCATGTTCGTTTTGACGAGTCGCGCGATTCGCGGGTCAAAGCTCATCACTCCGAGAGCGCCTCGGTAGCCGGCAAGTGCGCCCGCGAGAGCGGGTACCCAACGCCAAATGTCGCGCTCGACCTTCACCTCGAGCAACAGCGGCACCTTCCCATCGACGAGCGCAAGAAGACTTTCGAGAGTCGGAATCGGATGCTCACCCACCCGGAGCCGCGCTAGATCCTTCAGCTTTGAGGCGCCGATCACCAGCCGGCTCGCGCATATGCGCCACCCGTCCGAGTCGTGGAACACGACCACATGATTGTCGGCTGTGAGTCGCAGATCGCATTCGATTCCCGCGCGCACCTCCAGCGCGGCGGCGAAGGCCAGAAGACCATTCTCCGGAATTCCAGCGCCATAGTGGAGGCCCCGGTGGGCGAATCCCGCTGGGCCGGGGTCGAGCGGGTCAATGCCGGATGGCGACGATCGCATCCACTTCAACGGCCACCCCGAGCGGCAGCACGGCGACTCCGACGGCGCTTCGGGCATGCCGCCCGGCTTCGCCGAACACCTGCTGCATCAGCTCGGACGCGCCATTGGCGACCTTCGGCTGGTCGGTGAAAGACGGCCCGCTATTGACGAACACGCCGAGCTTCACGATGCGCTCAACCCGGTCGAGCGATCCGAGCGCCGCCTTGATCTGCGCGAGGAGCATGACGCCGCAGCGCCGCGCTGCTTCAATCCCACCCTCCAGATCGACGTCCTCGCCAAGGCGACCCTTGATGAGATTGCCGTCCTCGCCGAAGCTGATCTGGCCGGAAATGTGCAGGAGGCCGTTGCTTTCAACAGCGGGCACATAGGCGGCAACCGGAGCCGCGGGCTGAGGAAGCGTAATGCCGAGTTCCGAAATGCGTTGATCGATGCTCATGAAGCTGCCCCAAGCACCGCCGGTCGCGCGAATCAAGCCTCGCGGCTAACCGTGAACCCAGCGAAGCTCTGGCTGACCGGCATCAGCTCGATGGTGTTGATGTTGAGGTGCGGCGGGAGGTTGGCGAGCCACCAGAAGAGCTCGGCGAGGTCATCGGCAGTCATCGGGTCCATGCCCGCATAGAGCTTGTCCGATGCTTCCTTGTCGCCACCGGTTCGGACTATGGTGAACTCGGTCTCCGCCATGCCCGGCTCGACGGAGGTCACGCGTACTCCCGTGCCGGCCAGGTCGCAGCGGAGGTCGAGTGAAAACTGGCGTACGAAGGCCTTTGTCCCTGCGTAAACGGCTCCTCCTTTGTAGGGATAAGTTGCGGCGACCGACGACAGATTGATGACCTGGCCCCTTCGTTCGACCAGCTTAGGCAGAAGTGCGCGGGTCAGCGCAACGAGGCCCGTGATATTCGTATCGAGCACATCCTCGATCCGCTGCCAGTCTGCCTCTGGGAGTGGATCGGTCGGGGGAGCGAGCCCTGCATTGTTGAGCAGTAGATCGATCTCCCCCCAGGGCGGTTCGAGCTTCGCGAGGCTTTCGACTGCGTCGAGATCGCGAATGTCGATCTCAAGGGGCAGAAAAGCATCGCCGAGCTCTTCCTGAAGCTCTCGAAGCCGCTCTGCGCGGCGGCCGGTGCCGATCACGTTCCACCCGCCATGGACGAACCGCTTCGCGGCTGACCGGCCGAACCCCGCCGTCGCGCCGGTGATCAGAATCGTTTTCATGCCTTTCCTTCTTCGAGCTGGCGCCGCGCGTGTACGAGGTCTTCGGGCCTCACGCCAATCGTCTCGGCGACCGACACGAGGTCGGGCTCGTGGGCCTCGAGAAATCGCAGGAGGGCGGCAAGAACTGCCGGTTCGGCGGCCCGACGCCTCAGCTCGGAAGTCCCGATTCCGGTCAAGTCGATGAACCGCTGCGCCCAACGCTCGCACCCAAGCGTTGCCGCAAGCGCGGCGAGGGCAAGAGTCACCGGATCATTGTCGTTTGCGCGCTGCACAGCCTAATGGGATCGCAAAGGGTTCGAGAGGAAGATGGCCAAGATCCTGATCGTCGAGGACAATGCCCTCAACATCAAGCTGTTCTGCGACCTGCTCGCGGCGCATGGGCATCAGCCCGAGGCGGTGACCGACAGCCGCAATGCATTGGATGCCGCGCGCGACTTCTCGCCCGACTTGGTGATCACCGATATCCAGCTGCCGCACGTCAGCGGGCTCGATCTCATCCGAATGATCCGAAAGGACAAGCAGCTCGCCGGGACGCCGATCATGGCGGTGACGGCCTATTCCGCGCGCGGGGACGAGGAACGGATCCGCGCTGCTGGCGCTCAGGCCTATGTTTCGAAGCCCATCTCGGTCGTGCGCTTCGCGGAGACGGTCGAGCAGCTTCTGAAGGATGGCCACGATCAAGGCGGCGCGCCGCTGGACGAGCCAGTCATCGACAATCCCGAAAGCCGGGCGAATCAAACTACGGAGAGCCCGGGGCCTTCAGAGGCTGGGGGTGAGGAAAACTAGGGCGCACCTGCGCCCTTAAGTTCACTAATGTCACGCGGTGAAGCGCTTCTTTGCGACTCTAAGCGAGTGGCTACTTGATCTTCGCTTCCTTGAACTCGACGTGTTTGCGCGCGACGGGGTCATACTTCCTGAAGCTGAGCTTCTCGGTCTGCGTGCGCGGGTTCTTCTTGGTCACATAAAAGAAGCCCGTGTCGGCGCTGCTGACGAGCTTGATCTTGACGGTTGCCGGCTTGGCCATCGGACAGTCCCAAATTCTGCAGAAAAAAGAAAAGCGGCCTCCTGCCGCTACGTGTGGCGCCAATGACGCAGCGTTCCCAAAATGTCAACCGACACAGCTTTGTAACCACCCGTTAACGGCTTTGGGCGACCTTCCGTTAAATCAGGAGGGACGCACATGGCTACCGACCCGCTCGCCAAGGTGAGGAACGAGGTCGGCCTGCGCGTCGCCGAGATCCGCGAAGCAGGACCTCGCCTCTCACCCTTGGACATGCACGCAAAGATGGACGCGATCCGCCGCTTGGCGGCGATCAACGGTCTCGTCGCCCTTGAGGGCCTGGCCCGCTGCTCGGCGCAGCTCGCGCTCCTGCCAGGCCATCGGGTCGCGATGCAGTCCTGCCTCGAACATGTTGAAGTGGCGCTCGACAGCATCTCCGACGGGGACCGCACGACCATCCTCGCGGCGCTCGCCGTCCGCCTCCACTGAGCTCTCCTGAGTATTCCTGCGAACGCAGGAATCCAGAATCTTTGATCAGACTGGGCTCCTGCCTTCGCAGGAGCACAACTGCGGTCTACGCATTTGAACCGCGATGCGCGCCTTCTCGCAGCTATTGGACGACCTCGTCTACACGCGCTCGCGCAACACCAAACTCAAGCTGATCGGCGATTATCTCCGGGAAACGCCGGATCCGGACCGCGGCTATGGATTGGCCGCGCTCACCGGCACGCTCGACATTCCGCATGTGAAGCCCGCCGCAATTCGCGGGATGGTCGAAGAGCAAATCGATCCCGTGCTCTTTTATATGAGCCGCGACTATGTCGGCGACACAGCCGAAACGATCGCACTGCTGTGGCCGAAGCGCGCGGGCGAACCGCCCGAGATTGATGACGCGACGATCAGAATCACTGATGCAATCGAACGCCTGGGCTCTGCCTCCAAGCTCGAAGCGCCCCACGTGCTCGCCTCGATGCTCGATCACCTGGATGCTTCGGGCCGATTTGCGCTGCTCAAGCTTGCGCTCGGTGAGCTTCGCGTTGGGATCAATGCGCGGCTGGCCAAGCAGGCCCTCGCCCAGGCCTTCGGTCTCGATCTCGATGCCGTGGAGGAGGTCTGGCATGGATTGAGACCGCCCTTTACGGAGCTGTTCGCTTGGGCCGAAGGCCGAGCCGGACAGCCGACGGCTCGGGACGTGCCCATTTTCCGACCCTTCATGCTGGCCCACCCACTCGAGGACACTAAGGTCTCGCTCGATGAATATGCCGCCGAGTGGAAATGGGACGGCATTCGCGTCCAGCTCGTCCACGCCGGTGGCGATACCCGCCTCTACAGCCGCACGGGCGACGACATCTCAGGCAGTTTCCCGGACATCGCGGGGACATTCGGAACCGCCGCAGTGCTCGACGGCGAATTGCTTGTCCGTGGCGAAGCTCAAGGCGCTGGACTTCAAGTCGATTCGGCCGCGAGCTTCAACGCACTGCAGCAGCGGCTCGGCCGCAAGAATGTGAGTCAGAAGATGCTGGGCACCTATCCCGCATTCGTTCGGCTCTACGACATATTGTTCGAAGGCGATGAGGACTTGCGCGAGCTACCATGGGAGCAGCGCCGGGTTCGGCTCGAAAGCTTCGCGCCGAGGCTCGATCCGGAGCGCTTCGACGTATCGCAGTTGATCGACGCCGAGACTTTCGAGCAGCTCGAGGACCTCCGTCTCAACGCCCGCGACGTTGCTATCGAAGGCATCATTCTCAAGCGCCGCGACAGCCCCTATGTCGCCGGACGTCGCACGGGCCTCTGGTACAAGTGGAAGCGCGATCCGCTGACCGCCGACTGCGTGCTGATGTACGCGCAGCGGGGATCGGGGAAGCGGTCCAGCTACTACAGCGACTACACCTTCGGCTGCTGGACGGACCAAGGGGAATTGCTTCCGGTCGGCAAAGCCTATTTCGGTTTTACCGATGAGGAGCTGAAATGGCTCGACCGCTGGATCCGTGGGCATACGGTCCAGCGCTTCGGACCCGTGCGAGAGGTCGAGAAGAGCCTGGTGCTCGAGGTGGCGTTCGATTCCATCCACAAGAGCAGCCGGCACAAGTCCG
>JBEDUM010000024.1:0-19053 GCA_040414585.1 Sphingomicrobium sp.
GCCGCCGCGGCCGCGTTCGGCGTGCCGGTGGTGCTCATCGAGAAGGGCAAGATGGGCGGCGAATGCCTCAACACCGGCTGCATTCCTTCCAAATCGCTCATCGCCGCGGGCAAGCGTGCGCGCGCCATCGCCGATGCCGCCGCCTTCGGCGTGCCGACGCAAGCGGCGGAGATCGACTTCGCCCAGGTTCAACGGCACGTGCACGGCGTCATCGCCGCGATTGCGCCGAACGATTCGAAGGAGCGGTTCAACGGCCTGGGCGTGCGGGTGATCGAAGGCGCCGCCCGCTTCAAGGACCGCGACACCGTCATGGTGGACACAACCGAGATCGCGGCGCGGCGCTTCATCGCCGCGACCGACTCTTCGCCGGCGCTTCCGCCGGTTGCCGGGCTCGCTGGCGTGCCGCATCTCACCAATGAGACGATCTTCGACCTCACCACGCGGCCTGAGCACCTCATCGTCGTCGGCGCGGGTGCAATCGGCCTCGAGCTCGCCCAGGCGTTTCGCCGCCTCGGCAGCGCTGTCACGGTGCTTGAAGCGGCGCAGCCGCTCGCGCGCGAAGACAACGAATGCGCGGCGATCGTGCTCGACGCGCTCGCGCGCGAAGGCGTTGCCATTCGCAGCCATGTCGCGGTCGCGCGCCTGGAAGCGGCGGCGGGAAAAATCAAAGTCGCCTTCGTCGACGGCGCGCCGACCATCGAAGGAAGCCATCTTCTGATCGCGACCGGGCGCAAAGCGAACACCGACGGGCTTGCGCTCGACGCCGCCGGCATCGCCTGCGACCGCAACGGCATTGTGGTCGACAACGGCCTCAGGACGTCGAACCGGCGGGTCTATGCCATCGGCGACGTCGCCGGCCGTGGCCAGTTCACCCATCTCGCGAGTTACCACGCCGGCCTCGTCATCCGGAATGCGCTGTTTCGCCTGCCGGTGAAGCTGAACGCAGACCTCGTGCCGCGGGTGACCTTTACCGACCCCGAGTTGGCCCATGTCGGCCTGACCGAGGGGGAGGCGCGCTCGCGCGGGGTCACGATCCGCGTGCTGCGCTGGCCCTATCACGAGAACGACCGCGCCCAAACCGAGCGCGAGACGGTGGGGCACATCAAGGTCGTGACGGACGGGCGCGGCAAAGTCCTCGGCGCCACCATCGTCGGCACCGCCGCCGGCGAGCTGATCACCACCTGGACCTTGGCAATCGGCCGTGGGCTGAATATCCGGGCGCTGGCGGGTATGATAGTGCCATATCCCACCCTGACGGAGATTGGAAAACGCGCCGCGGTTACTTATTTCCTTCCCAGTGTGACCAGTGTGTGGGTGCGGCGCATCATCGCTTTCCTGCGCCGCTTCGGCTGAGCCGGGGCACGAGGCTTTCATGAACATGATCCGTCGACCTGTTGCGGCCGACGCAGCGGGCCGCCCGCGAGCGCGCATGGGGCTTTCGGGCAAGCTCCTCGTTCTCACGCTCTTGTTCGTGATGATCGCCGAAGTGCTGATCTACGTGCCGTCGATCGCCAACTTCCGGCTGAACTGGCTGCAAGACCGGCTGTCCGCGGCCTACACCGCCGCGCTCGTGTTCGGGACCGCGCCCAGCGGGGAGGTGCCCGAACCGGTCGCGCGGCAGATCCTCGAGAGCATCCGCGCGCATGCCGTCGCCCTCAAGCTCGGGCACCAGCGCCGCCTGCTCGCGGCCGGGAACATGCCGGGCTCGGTGACCCATGAGATCGACATGCGCGACATGCCATGGCACCGCGCGATCATCGAGGCCTTTGACACGCTAATCTGCACCGATGCCGATGTGATGCGGGTGGTCGGGCCGGCGCCCATGGGCGGCGAATTCGTGGAGATCGTGCTCGACGAGGCGCCGCTGCGCAAGGCGATGGTCGATTTCTCCATCCGCATTCTGATCCTGTCGCTGATCATCTCCGCGATCACGGCCACGCTCGTCTATTTCGCCCTGCACCGGATGCTGGTGCGGCCGATGCGGCGCATGACGGCCAACATGGTGGCGTTCCGCGCCGATCCGGAGAATCCCGCGCGCATCATGGCGGCTTCCCAGCGCAGCGACGAGATCGGCACCGCCGAGCGCGAGCTCGCCGCCATGCAGCTCAACCTTGCGACCTTGCTACAGCAGAAGAACCATCTTGCCGCGCTCGGGCTGGCCGTCTCCAAGATCAACCACGATCTGCGCAACCTTCTCTCCTCGGCGCAGCTCTTCTCCGAGCGGCTGGCGAAGATTTCCGACCCGCACGTGCAGCGCTTTGCGCCCAAGCTCATGGTCGCGCTCGAGCGCGCCATCGCCTTCTGCCAGTCCACGCTATCCTATGGCCGTGTCCAGGAGCCGCCGCCCGAGCGCCGGTTGATCTCGCTCGAGCTCTTGGTCGAGGACGTGCGCGAGACGCTGGGACTCGATTCCACCTCGCGCGCGCGCTGGGTGACCGCGATCGAGCGCGGCGTCACGGTCGATGCCGATCCGGATCAGCTGTTCCGCATCCTGCTCAATCTTGCGCGCAACGCGCTGCAAGCGCTGGAGACGCGCGAGGCCAAGGACCCCGGCCACGATCAGATCCGCGTCACCGGGCGCCGCGAGGGGGCGGTGGTGGTGATTGAGCTTTCCGACACCGGCCCCGGCCTCTCGGAGAAGGCCCGCGCGCATCTGTTCGAAGCCTTCCAGGGCTCGACCCGCACCGGCAGCGTCGGGCTCGGACTGGCCATCGTCGCCGAACTGGTGCGCGCCCACGGCGGCGAGGTCCGCCTGGTCGAAGGCACCATCGGCGCGACCTTCCGCGTCTCGATTCCCGACCGCGCGGTCGATCTCGACACGCGCCGCGGCGAGCGCGCGAACGCGTGAGTAAATCGGTACGATTTGTTGGTCATCGGTCTGCCGTCATTCCGGGGCCACTGATCTCGGGTTTACCCGAGATCCGTATTTAGTCATGCCCAAGTCGGCTATAGCCGACTTGGGTGCGCAGCGAGGGAACCCGGAATCCATAACCACGGCCAGTGATTATGGATTCCGGGGTCGCGGGCTTCGCCGGCGCCCCCGGAATGACCGAACTTGCCATTGGCAGGCGAAGCCTATAGCTACACACGCGTTCCCGGCGGATTTGCCCGGTTCGGGAACACTTCCCGCGCGAAATGCGCAAGACGCGCCCGTAGCTCAGCTGGATAGAGCACCAGACTACGAATCTGGGGGTCAGGAGTTCGAATCTCTTCGGGCGCGCCATTCACTCATTGAGGTCCACCCGGCGCCAATGTGCCGGGTCTGCATTATTGCAGAACCCAACGCCTATGAGGCATACGCCTGAGGCCTCGTGCAAGACGGTTTAGCAAACGACTATTTTTGCCTCAGCTTCAAATCGCCCAGTTTGACTGCGGCGTATCCTCCGGCGAAGAAGCCGACCAAACTAGAGCCGATCGTGATGATCCACGGCGGATCTATTTCAGACAAAACTCCGATGTCGATGAGCCAGGCCTGCAGGACGGCACCCCCAACTGTACCGGCAAGCCAAAGCACGATCCAAAGCACAAGGATCAGCGTCGGCTGCAAGGCTTCTTTCATCATTGCTTCCAAAGCTCGGTCAGCGACAGGATAGACCCTCGACCGCGACCACCCCTTCTTGCCGAACCGGAAGCTCGGCAACGCTCTCGATGACGCTGCACTGCGACGAAAATAAGGGATTTCTGGCGGATGTGACGCGGATCACACACGCGCAGCCCTACGCGTGCGATCCTTGCGCCGATGCACTCCTGGAGAGCGGAGGCGTTATGAAGCTGACAAACAGGCGCTCAAAGCTTTTTGCTGGGTTGGCGGTAGCTTTCGGATTCGCAGCGACCGTCTCCGTCGCGAGCGCAGAAGGTTGGTACTATATCAATCGCCAGCCGGCCTCGCTCGAGATCGCCCAGGTGATGGCGGGGAGAGGCTTGCCCTTCGGATATTACTGGCTTCAGCCCAATGGAAATTGGGGATTTGAGGGCAGCTCCGACGTCGTCGGAAACATCTACGGACGCAGGCCGAGCCTCTCAGAGCGCGGGCGATTGTATTACCCGGGCGAATTGCTGCGATAGGTCGCTGAGGTAGCTAGAGCCCCGTCGCCACGCAGTTTCCGTCGAACGAGGCGAGCAGCACCCGGCACTGGTGTCAGTGCGAGCCTTTCGCCACGCTTCAGAAGTGATGTCACCTGCCGCGAATCCGGTACAGGACCGGCGTTGCTGACGATGTGGCCCATCTACCGATCGGCGAGGCCTGGACAAAGCCGATGCGCATTGCGGCCTTTGATGTCGTCGCGTTGCGCCTCTGTCAGCTCGATGCCTTCTAATCCGCGCAGCGTGGCAGCCAGCGTCGCCTCTCCTGCGTGCGGGAAGTCGGACCCGAACATCACGTTTGAGGCGGAGGTGAGCCGCAGCAGCGGGCCGAAGGCGAATTCGTTCGCCGCAAGCGCCGTATCGAAATGGAGCCGGCGGAGCTCGGTCAATACGCCATCCGGAACGCATTCGGCGAATTCGGGACGCGCCGTCAAACGCGCAATGCGCAACGCCAGAAAGGGAAGGGCGCCGCCTGCGTGAGCGAAAACGAACCGAGCAGCCCGGCAGCGGGACAACGTGCCGCCGTAGAGCATGCTTGTAATCGCCCGCGTGGTCTCGAACGGAAACTCCAGGGACGGCGCCGGAATGTGGGGCAGCGGATTGGGATAGGTCGCCGCGGTCGGATGGAAAAACACGACGGCGCGCCGCCGATCGAGCTCGTCGAAAAGCGGCCAGAGCGCGATGTCCCCGGGGTAAATGCCCCCATAGTTGGTCATCAGCACCACACCGTCGGCCCGCAAAATCTCGAACGCGCGCTCGATCTCGCGCAAGCTGGCCTCGACGTCGGGCATCGGCAGCGTGGCAAAGAAGCCGAACTTGCCCGGGAACTCTGCTTTCATTTGGGCGGCGTAATCGTTGCAGTCTCGGGCCAGGCGCTCGCTCTCGTTCGGGTCGCCGAACCACACCCCCGGCGCCGAGATCGACACGATCGCGCCATCGATGCCGTTGCGATCCATAACTTCGAGCGAGATCTGCGGCGTCCACGCCGGCGGCGAACCGAACAGCCCCTGATGCCCTATTCGTTCGCCCAGCGCGCTGAGGTACGAGGGCGGAAGAATGTGGTGGTGAATGTCGACGGTGGGTCCGAGCATCTTATTGCGATGATCAAACGGAAAGCGCGCGCGTAATCAGCGGCCGATACTCGTCCGCGAATTGCAGTATGGCGGCACGCAGCTTCTGCATCTGTTCATTCTTGACCGTCAGGCTAATGAAAATGTCGCCGAGCGCGGCGACCAGAATGGAGCGGAGCAGCATCTCCATATGGAAAAGCTGCCCGAGCTTCTTGCTGACCGGCGGGATGTCCTTCGGCGTTCGGATCGGATGATCGGAGAAATGAATCGTCCACAGCGAGCCCTGCCCGGTGAGCCGCATCGGCGCGTTTTTGGCAGAGAGTTCGTTATGGATGCTCTGCCGCTCGCGATCGCACGCGCGCGCAAACTCCTCCGCCTTCTCGGCGGTGAACACTTTCGTCAGTGCTGCGTAACCGGCCATCATCGAGCACTGATTATTGTTGAATGTGCCGGAATGCTTGATTGGATGAGGGCCGTGCGGATCGAACTGGGCCATGATATCGCTGCGGCCGCCGAAAGCGCCCGTGGGCAGCCCGCCGCCTATATACTTGCCGAGCGTGGTCATGTCGGGGACGATGCCAAGCATCCCCTGAACGCCACTGGCGCCGCAGCGCGAAGTCTTCACTTCATCGAAGATCAGCACCGCGCCCGTGCGGTTGCATTCGGCACGAAGCGCGCTGAGGAATTCCGGCGTTCCCGGAATATTTCCGCCGGCGCCGAGAATAGGCTCCACGATCACTGCGGCCAGGTCGGCCGCGTCCGAGCGGATGGCTGCAACCGTTTCGTCGACCTGGTTGTAGTCGGCCAACACGTAATCGAACGGCACATTGGCCTGTGTTCCGGCCGTCGCAAACGCAAGCACGCCACCGTGGTAGGCTTCACGAAACACGAGGATCTTGCGGCGGCCAGTGAACGCCATCGCCGTGACGATGGCCATCAGGTTGGCCTCGGTTCCGGAATTGCAGAAGCGCAGATGCTCCATCGATGGAAAGCGCGCCTTGATCGCCTCGGCGAGCCTCACCTCGGCCGCGGTTGGCGAGGCCATCACCGTTCCGGTTTCCAGGGCCTCGATCACCGCCGCCTTGATCACCGGATCGGAATGTCCGAACAACCCGGCCGAATATTCGCCGACAAAATCGATATACGTGTGCCCATCGATGTCGTGCAGCTCCGACTCGATGCCTCTGACCATCGTCAAAGGGAACGGTTCAAAATACAGAACCGAACGGGTGCTTCCGCCGGGGAACGTTTTCAGCGCGTTCGCGTAGGCACCGCGGCTTCTCGGATTTCGCAGGGCGTAGCGTTCGCGCGCGGCGGTGAGGGCCGCGTCGACGGATAGATTTGCTCCTACGCCGCTCACGATTCCTCCTCGCAGCGTATGAGAATGTGCGCGGCGAGCACCTTCGTGCCGGCCGCGAAGTCCGACATTTCCATGTGCTCCGCCGGGTTGTGGCTGCCGTTCGCATTGCGGACAAGAATGACGGCAGCTGGAATGCCGCGGCGCTGAAACATCGCCGCATCATGGCCAACGGTCGGCATCCTGACGCAGTTCAGCCCGACGTCGCCACACGCGCGCTCGAGACCGCCGATAAGCGATTCATCGAGCTCGACAGCCGACGTGCCGACGCGCTTGCCGAGTTCAAACACGACACCGTGCTCGCGGGCGAGCTCCTTTGCGCGCGCCGCGATGGCGTCGTGCAGCTCCTCCATGACGGCGTTCTTCGTGCCGCCGATGTTCAATGTAAAATTGACCAGGCCGGGCACCTTGGTCATCGCGTGCTCGGCGCCATCCGTGTGGAAAATCCCGCAGGTGAACACCAGGTCGTCGTTGCCGCGATCGATCAATTCCTGCCAGCGCTGGTCGGCGAAGGCGATGAGTTTCGCGCTGGCAACCAGCGCATCACGCCGGAACCGTCTCGGCACGGCCCCCGAATGCGCGTAATCACCCCGGCAGGCCGCGAATGGGTAACGGATATTGCCCCGGATGGCGGTCGCAATGCCGACCGGCAGGCCGAGATTTTCCAAGAGCGGCGCCTGTTCGATGTGCAGCTCGTAATATGCCTTGAGTTTGCTCAGATCGATTGTCGGATGCAGCTTGCCCGCGCCGAGGCTGCCGCCGATCGAGCGAACGTGCTCAGCAAGACTCTTGCCCGTATCATATCGGCGCAGCGCATCGAGATGCTCACGTGCGAACTCGCCGAGCAGCAATTTGCTGCCGAGATAGGCCTCGCTGAACCACGGACTTTCCTCGCCCCTGAAGCCGACCACGCGAACGCCGGCTTTGCCTGCGATCTCTTGGTCAAACGCGCAGAGCACGGCAAGCCCCGCGATCACCCCCGCAAGCCCGTCGTAGTTGCCGCCGACGGGCACCGAGTCGAGATGCGAGCCGAGAATGATCCGAGGCGGATCGCCGAAGGCGCCGGCCGGGGTGACGTGAAGATTGCCGGCCGCGTCGGGCCCCGCCTCCAGACCGTGATCGCGAGCAAAAGCCGCGAGCGTATCGGCAGCCTGCGTCTCCCGCGGGCCAAAGGCATCTCGGGTCACCCCGGCGCCATCGCGCGATTGATCGCGGATGGTATCGAACAGCGCCGTGAGCTCCGGCATCATCTTGTCGACGAGGGTGCTCGGGCTTCGTCCCATGCTCAGTGCTCCCGGCGAATGAACCGTCCGGTACCGGGAGGCGCAAGCAGCTCGCCGTTTTGATAGATCTTCCGGCCGCGCAAATAGGTCGCGTGGACCTCGCCTGCCATTTTCATCCCCGCGTATGGGGACCACTTGATTGCCGACATCATCCGCTCGGCCTTGAAGGTGGATTCGCCCAGGCGAAGCACTGCGATATCCGCGTCGGCGCCTGGCGCAAGCACGCCCTTGACCGGATAAAGACCGAAGTGACGCGCCGGATTCTCGGCGATCATGCGCGCGACCAACACGGGCGAAAGTCCACGATCGCGAACCGCCGCCGTGTAGAAGGCCGGCAACAGCGTCTCCAGACCGGGAATTCCCGACCCATTCTTCGCCATGTCGGGATCGGATTTGCGGCTGATGGGCCAGGCCACGTGATCCGTCGAGAGCAAATCGATTTCGCCGGTCGCGAGGCTGTCCCACAGTGCCAGGCGCTCGGCTTCGGAGCGCAGCGGCGGATTCAGCTTGAGAAAGGCGCCCTGACGCAGGGCGTCGGCCTCGTTGAAAATGAAATAATGCACGCAGGTTTCAACCGATATCCTGGCGCCGCGCTCGCGGTACTGGCGTGCGATGCGGTTACCGGCCGCGAGCGTGCTGTGCACGATATGGCAGCGCACCCCGGTATTAGCGGCCAATTCCAGAACTTGCGCGTCGGCCACGAGCTCCGCAATGGGCGCGCGTCCGGCTCCGTGGATTTCCATGCCTTTTTTTCCCGCTGCGGCCGCTCGGGCGAGCAGCCGGGTAACGAGGTCCTGATCCTCATTGTGAAACGCGACCGGGACGCCGAGTTCGGCCGCCACTAGGAAGATTTCGAACATCTCTCCTGTGCTGAACCGCGGGAAGCGAACCGGATGGTATTCATAGGTCGAGAGCTTGATCGACAGCGCACCCGCGGCGACCAGCGCGCGCAGCACGTCGTAGTCGCCGTCCTTGCGCGCAGTAACATAGAGACCGACATCGATCGCCGCATAGCGATGCACGGCGTCGACCTTCTGCTTGAACCGGTCGACCGTATCGACCGGGAGGGGATCATCGAACGGCATGTCGACGATCGTGGTCACGCCGCCCGCGGCTGCCGCGCGCGTCGCGTCTCGCAGGCCCGGAAGTCCCTCGCAGCTGCCCGCATGAACCTGCGGGTCGACAACCCCAGGGAACAGCAGGCAACCGTCGAAGCGGTCGGTTGCTTTGGCCGCGGGCCCGGGGCCTTCGCCGGCCGACACGATCTTTTCTCCGCCGATCGCCACGTGACCCGACGAAACCACGCGATCGGGCAGCACGACGTCGCCTCGGAGCACCAGATCTGTCTCGACTTCCATCACGACGTCCCGCGCTCAGACTGAAATCAGATCGGTGATCGCGCAATATGCGCGACCGGCGATTCGGCCGAGCGGTGCATATTCGAGAACGTCGATCTTGCCGTCGCGCACCAGCCCTTCGCGTGCGTGCATCACCAGCACCTCGCCTACGACCATGCGGCTCTCGCCAAAGGGTATGACCGTCCGTAGGGCGCACTCGAACTGCACCTTGGTCTCGGCAATGCGCGGGGTTCTGATCCTGCTCGACGCAATGCCGTGCAGCGATGCAAGCGAGACCTTGGAAACCTCCGGCGCATGGTCCTCGCCGCAAATTTGCACTTCGCGCGCCAGCTCGACCGGAACCGTGTTGATGACGTACTCCTGGTTGCGCATCACATTCTGCAGCGTACCCTTGGGCAGCTCGCTGGGTCCGACCGAGAACGCAAGCAGAGCGGCTTCGACCGAGGCGATCATGAAGCTGCTGAACGGCGCTGCGTTCAACGTGCCGTCTTCGTTCAGCGTCGACACGAATGCGATCGGACGCGGGATGATCGAGGAGCTCAACAGCCGGTAGCGGCCGGCAAAGTTCAGTCCGGCAAGCTCAATCCCCTCGAAGGAGGGCGACGGCGTCACCACCCCGGCCACCGAACCGACTTCAGCTCAGCATCCGGTCGGCCTGCTTGGGCAGGAATTTATCCGTGTAGATCTCGCTCATCGCCGGCTTCTTGGCGACGCCGAAGGCCTCGGCGACCAGCCCCGTGGTGTATTCGAAGCGTTGCGGGTCCACCGTGCTCAATCCATGTTCCCGTACCCACGGTGTGAGCAGCGATCCTTCGATGATCAGATCATTGCGTTCGGATTCGATGTCGGGCTTCAGCAAGCTGTCACGCTTGAGCAGCGAGGCGATCGCGGCGGTCTTGTTGCCTAGCATCGCTTTGACGCCCCTGACGGTCCCGCGCACGAAGCCGCCGACTGCGTCGGGGTTTGCGGCCGCGTAATCCTTGCGGCAGACCAGGCTCAACGAATAGAGCGCAAGCCCGTTCTTGTTGAACTGCAGATAGTCGATCTGATCACGCGACACCCCCGCCGCCGCGATATTGATCACGGCAGTTACGAAAAAGCCGAGGGAAGCATCCACCCGCTTCTGGATCACCATGCTGTCGCGGAGTTGCCCACTCATGTTCTCGATCTTGATCTTCTTGATGTCGATGTTGTTGATCCGGCATAGAACCTGGAACAGGGGCCAGGTCGCGTCGCCTTCGGAAATTGCGAGGCTCCGCCCCTCCAGATCCTTCAGGGTCTTGATGCCGGATGACTTAAGGAAGATCACCGCACTGGGAGCGGCGTCGTAGACGATGCAGGTGGAGACCGCCTGGGCGGCGGGGTTGTCCTGATTGAATTTGGACAAGAGATTGGGATCGACGAGCGCCATGTCGAGGGCGCCGCCTGCGAGCTTGGTCAGGTTGTCGGCGGAGCCATAGCCGCGCGAAAGCTGCGGCTCGATCTTTTCGGCGGCGAAGAGGCCGGTGTCTTCGGCATAGGTCCAAATCGAGTGGTTTCCTTGCCAAACCCAATCCACGGCGAACCGGACCTTCTGCCGGGCATCCTGTGCGCGCGCGACAGGGGGGCTTGCAAAAGCGGCGGCGGCGCCCGCGAGAAATGCCCGACGCGAAGCTGTCGTCTTCATCTCGATCTCCTCAAGCACGAATAGGACGCTCGGCACTGCGAACGGCGTCTCTTATACGTTTCAATCCAAGTTTCTCGCTCATTTGGCCGTCATTGCGAAAGTTTGAAACCGTCCGGCTGCAGGGGTACAGTACGGTAGGGAACGGGGGCAAAGACTTTCCGAGGCACCCTTGCGTTTTGATTCTGAAACCAGCGCGCTGTCCGGCGAGGCGCCCGCCCCAGCACCGTTGTTCGAACTTAGCCGATTACCAGTCCCGCGGCCAAGCCAACAGCAGATCCGGAGCCAAGGAGAGCGGATCCTCAACAGCCCCGCATTCACGCGGTCGAGCCGCTCGCGAAAGCTGCTCCAGTATCTCCTGACGCAGACACTCGAAGGCAATGCCAAGCGGCTCAAACAATATGCCATAGCCACCGAAGCGCTGGGCCGGGGCGCCGATTTCGACCCCAACATCGATCCGATCGTCCGGTTGGAAGCAAGTAAGCTGCGCCGTGCCCTCGAGGACTACTATTTGCGCGCGGGAGCTCGGGACCGCGTGCGGATTTCGATCCCAAAAGGTAGCTACGTTCCGGCTTTTGATCTGTGCGACAGCTTGGATGCAAATCCGGCGTCGTGGGCCGGCAATGCGGAAGCCTGGGCCTCGCCTTCGCCGGACGTGACGCTTGGCTGCGAGCGGCTGCTGCTGGTGCCCTTCTGCGATCATCTTAAGAACGATGCCGGCCAAACGCTCACTGATGGTCTCTACGAGCAGCTCACGGTCGAGATCTCCAGGTATCGCGACATCGCACTGCTGACGCAGCCCGTTGAGGACGCACGGCTTGGGACGACTGGCGATCCCGTTGCGGCGGGTCTCAAATTGCAAGCCCGCTTCGTGCTGTCGGGGAGCGTCAGGCCGAACGGCGAACAGATCCGCGTCACCGCGCGGCTGCACGACGTCAGCATTGGCGCGGTGGTATGGGGCGACTGCTTCGACCTTGGGCCTGACTCGCGGTCCGGATTGGAGGCTGAGGACGAGATTGCCCGTCGCGTCGCGGGTGCGGTGGCGGATTATTACGGCGTGATTTCCTACACGCTCGGGCTTCAATCGGTCTATTCGAACGAGACGCCGTGGACGGTCAGGAATGCCATCCAGCGGCATCGTTATCTTGCGCGAGTGCTCGCCGAGCCCGTCTACCGCATCGCCCGCGCCGATCTCGAGCTCGGGATTACCCGGGCGCCGTACAATCCGATGATCTGGTCGGCGCTCGCGCACACGGTTTTCTACGGCAATGTTTTCGGATTCGATCAGGACGACAACTGGACGGCGCTCGTATACCGGCTGACCCAGCGCTCATTCGAGCTCGACCACAAATGTGCGTTTGGACACGTTGTCATGGCGTTGCATGGTCTTTACCACCGCGAGCTCGACGACGTTCTACAAACGTGCAAGCGAATTCTGCAGGACAACCCTCACGCTCCCAGCACCAAGCTGAGCGCCGGGTTTTTTCTAGCTCTGGCCGGCGAATGGGAGCGCGGCGTCGGCATGCTCGGGATTGCCTTGTCCGAGCTGTTATATCCGCCCAGCTGGGCGCATCGGGTCACGTTCTTGGACTACTACCGCCGCAAGAGCTATCTCGAAGCTCTTTACCAAATCGACAAGTATCACGCCGCGGAAAACTTCACGCCGGCCTTGTTGCGCGCGGCCGCGCTTGCCCAGCTCGGCAGACGACAGGAAGCGGAAAGCTCGCTTGCGGAAGTGATGCGCATTGCGCCCAGATTTTTCGAAATCGCGCCCAAGTACTTTCGCTACCTGACGGCGTTCGACGATATTCTGGATCACCTCATGTGCGGACTGATCAAGGCCGGGCTGAAGGTCTAAACGGCAGGAGAGTACAGGGCGCACAATCCTCTCATCAGGGCAGGAGTCGTCTCCACCCCCGCCGCAGCATCGCCGCGACAAGCATTAGCTGATCAGATCCTGGCTGCGGAATGCCCAGCGCGTCATCCGGCGCTCGAAGACGACGCAGATAGCGTACATCGCAATGCCCATCGCGCCGACGATAAGAAGACCAGCGAACACCAGCGGCACCTCGAAGCGTGAAGAGGCCGAAAGCATAAGATAGCCGATCCCGACATTGGACGCGACGGTTTCCGAAATGACGGAGCCGATGAAGGACAGCGTGATCGCTATTTTGAGCGACGCGAACAGATAGGGCGCCGATCGCGGCAGCCCCACCTTGGTCAGGATCTCCCACCGGTTCGCGCCAAGCGAACGCAGCACGTCGCGCATTTCCGGCTCGATGGTTGCAAGCCCGGTGGCAATGTTCACCGCGATCGGGAAGAACGCGATGCTGCACGCGGTGATGATCGCCGGAATGGTGCCAATTCCGAACCAGATCACGATCACCGGCACCAGCGCCACTTTGGGGATCGAGTTGAACGCAATCAAGACAGGATAGAGCCCGACATAGATGAAGCTCGATGCGCCGACCGCAAGTCCGATCGCCGTGCCGCCCGCGACCGCCAGCACGAAACCGATGATCGTCGTGAAAAGCGTGTGCAAGCTGTGTTCGAGAAGCGGTCCGCGATAGTCGTACATCGTCGCGAACACGGCGCTCGGTCGCGGCAGCACGAAAGGCGGAATCTCGAACACGCGGCAGGCGAGCTCCCACACGGCGAACAGCCCAACGCCGACGAGCCAAGGGATGGCGATCTGCAGGCGTCGGGCGTTGGTCATACCGTCAATTCTTGGCTGATCCGTTCGCGCAGCCCGTGCACGATATCGACGAAGCGCGGCTCGAAAGTGGTCTGCAGTGTCCTTGGTCGCGGGATATCGATTCTGGCTTCATGAATGACGCGGCCGGGTCGTTGGCTGATGACGAATACTCGGTCGGCCAGAAACGCCGCTTCCCGCAGGTCGTGCGTGACCAGCACCCCGGTAAAGCGCTTCTCGATCCAGACCTTCTGCATGACGCCCCACAACTCTTCCCGGGTGAAGGCATCGAGCGCGCCGAACGGCTCGTCGAGCATGAGAAGCTCCGGCTGATGGATGACCGCGCGGCACAGATTGGCGCGCTGCTGCATTCCACCGGAAAGCTCCCAGGGGAACTTGCCGCCGAATTGCCTCAGGCCCACTGTGGCGAGCAGCTGCTCGGCCTGTGCGACATACCTGGCGCGATCGCGGCCGATCAGTCGCTTGTGGGGATCGACGATTTCGAACGGGAGCATGATGTTGGCGAGGGTCGTGCGCCACGGCATGAGCGTGGGATTTTGGAAGGCCATGCCGACGCCGCGGATTGGATCGAGCACCCGCTCCTCGCCGACGTAAATTTCCCCGCTAGTGGCCCGCACCAGACCGGTGACGAGCTTCATCAGCGATGATTTGCCGCAACCGCTTGGACCGACGACCGCAACGAACTCTCCCTTTTCGATGTCCAACGAGAGGTCCTGGACGGCGAGGATCGAGTCCTCTCCCTGGCCATAGATCAGGCTGACGTTGCGAATCGAGACAAAACTGCCGGTCGGCATCAATGTCGCGGGCCAAAGTCGTGGGCTAGGCTCGGGAGTTCGTGGCCCGAAACGCTACCATCTTCCGGGGGCAAACGCCTCGACGATCTCTCCGTAGTTCTCCGACAACGGCAAGACGATCGGATAGGAGATACCGGCCTTGATCCACTCGTAGGTCCGATCCTTGATGGTCGTCACGTTGCCGGAAAGGGTGAGCGAATCCGTGATCTCGTCGCTCACGAGCTTCATCGCATCCTCGATGCCGCCGGGACGAGCCGGCCAGCCGCCCATGGTCTGCTTGATTCGATCGAGGAGCTCGGGCTCGAGACCCGAGGCCTTACCGATGTGCGGCTGCTGGCCGAGGTATTTCGTCACGAGATAACGCGACCGGGTGCGCGCCTCCGCTTCGTCGTCGCCGAGCGACACATTGATGAGTTGCGGCTGCTCAAATCCCGCCAGCGAACGGCCGGACTTCGCGGCGCCCATCTTGATCCATTCCACCATTTGTCGCGTGTAGTTTGCCGACAGCAATCCATTGAGGATCGCGCCGTCGGCGATCTCGCCGGCAAGCTGCGTCATTTTCGGTCCGGTCGGCCCGATATAGAGCTTGACGTTCTTCGGCTCCCGCTTCGAATGGTGCCCGAGATCGAGGCTGATCTCGCGCAGCTTCACAAATTCGCCTTCGTAGCTGAACTCCTCGAGATGAAGCAGCCTGCGCAAGGCGGTCAGGTATTCACGCATCTGCGTCAGCGGCTTCGAGCGCTCGATGCCCTGCTTCCATGCCAGGGGATCCCAGTATGCTCCGAGGCCGCAGATCACGCGTCCCGGAGCGAGCTCGTCGAGGGTGGCGAGCGTCATTGCCATGAGCGCCGGGCCGCGGGTCCAGGTATTGACGATCCCCGTGCAGAGCTTGATGCGCGTGGTCAGGGCGGCGAATGCGCCGAGGACCGAAAATCCCTCGTGCGCGAGGCGGGTCTCGCAAACCCAGGCCGAATGGTAACCGAGCCTCTCGGCCTGCTGCACCAGCTCCAGCTGCTGTGGAATCGCCGGTCGGTCGAGAAAGCAAAAGCCGACTTTGTCCATGTTCGAAGAGCTCCGGCTTGCAAGCGCGATCGCTGGAAGCGACCTGACCGGTCATTTCAGCTCGCCAAGCTTACGTACAGTGTTCTACGGTTCGCTACTGAATGTCATTGGGCCGACAAATTAGCCTGGCGCGGCACAGGGCGATCGCGCGTCCCGCGTCGGTGCTCTCCCGGTGCGGAGCTTGCGAGTGCCGGGCGAGCCCGCTTTCCTCGAGGCTTCAGCGATATGGGAGCTCATCCGATGATCGGATCACGTTACCGTAAGCACGAGCGTCTCGCGTTCGAGGAACGAATCGACCCGGCAAGCACCGCGTTGGTCGTAATCGACGTGCAGAACGACTTCGCGCTGCCGCAAGGCGTCTGTGGGCGGGTGGGCGACGACATCTCTCCGGTCGGGCCTGTGATCGATCGCCTGAAAGAGTTGATAGCGGCGGCGCGGCGGGCGAACGTCCTCATGATCTTCATGCGCACCATCTATGACGACGTCGTTCTGAGCCCAACCCTTGCCGAGCAGTACGCGCGGCGTGGATACCCGAACAGCATCTGCTTGACCGGTACCCACGGCGCGGAGTTCGTCCACGGGATCGATCCGCGCGACGCGCCAAACGAGATCATCCTGACCAAGCATCGCTACAGCGCGTTCTGGGGTTCGGCGATCGATTTGTTTTTGCGCACCAACGGCATCCGAACATTGGTTTTGACCGGAATCGCCACCGAGGTTTGCGTGGAATCCACCGCTCGTGATGCGTTCTTCCGCGACTACCAGGTGGTCGTTCCCGCCGATTGCGTGGGCTGCTACTCCGAGGAGCGTCAGAAGGCTTCGCTGGCGGTACTGGCCCGCTCGTTCGGAATTGTGACGTCGTCCGAGGAGATCGTCGCCGCCTGGGGGAGGCTCGGAAACGGCGTCCGCAACTGGGAGGCGGAACGTCGCGCCCAGCGCCAGCTGGCGACGCTCGTCCGCAAGGTCGATCCGGAGCACACCGCGCTGTTGCTGGTGACGGGCCGCTCCGGTCTTTCTCCAGGCGCACCTCGGGCGGCAATGCAAGACTTGGTCGGCCATGCCCGGCGCGCCGGATGCCTCGTCGTTCATGCGCAGCCCGCAGCATCCGCACACACGCCGAGAGCGGACGCACAGTCGGGAGTTCAAGTTGTCCCATGCGATGGCGAGCAGGTGGTTCGTTATCATCGCGCCAGCGCGTTCGCGGACACGCAGCTCGAGATCCTGTTGCGCAGCAACTGCGTCCGCACGATCATCGTCGCCGGCAGCGAGACGAATGTGGCTGTCGAGTCCACGGTGCGTGAGGCGTTCGACCGCGACTACCACGCGATCGTCCCGGACGACTGCGTCGATGCTCCTCTCGCCGAGCACGACCTGCATGCAAGCTCCCTCGCGACGATGCGGCGTCACTTCGCCGACGTGATCGGCTCCGATCGGATTCGATCGTCCTGGGCGCGTGCGAAATAGTTCGCCGCGAGCCGCGCCAATGGGCACCCTGCTGGTCCGCAATGCGCGCGTGCTGGTCACGATGGATGATGCACGCCGGGAAATTGCGAGGGGCGAAATGCGGATTCGCGATGGCTTCATCGAAGCCGTCGGCGAAAGGAGCAGCCTGCCGCCGCAAGCGGACGAGGTCGTGGATCTTACCGGGCACATCGTGCTGCCCGGCCTGATCAATACCCATCATCATCTCTATCAGTCGCTCGATCGCGCCTGGCCTGCATCGCAGGACAAGAGCCTGACCGAGTGGCTTCAGGGCCTTTATCCGCGCTGGGAGAAATTGACGCCTGAGACCATCGCCGGCGCGGTCGAGCTCGGGCTGGCGGAGATCGTCCTCTCGGGATGCACCACCGTTGCGGATCATCAGTATCTCTGGCCGAATGGACTGGCCGCGTCGATCTTGTTCGAGATCGCCGCAAGGTTCGGAATCCGCTTTCATCTGGGCCGGGGCGGCCAGAATATCGGCCGAACGCAGGGCGGATTCGCCGCGGAGTCTTTGGTTGAGGATGCAGACCACATCCTCGCCCACACGGCCGATCTCATCGCGCGTTTTCACGACGCGCGCCCCGGCTCGTTTCGCCAGGTCTTTGTCGCCCCAAGCTCGCTGCGATCGGTAACGGCAGAATTGCTGGGCGCTTGCGCCCTCCTCGCCAGCGAAAAGGGTGTCCAATTACACTTCCATCTCGGCGAGACCGCGGGCGAAATCGATTTCGCGCTGCAAAGGTACGGGAAGCGGCCGGTGCAGGTGGCGCAGGAGCTCGGCTGCCTGACCGCGCAGACCTGGCTCGCTCATGGCGTGCATTTCGATGCCGAGGATGTTGCGGTTCTGCGGCGCTGCGGCTGCGGGATTTGCCACTGCCCCAGTTCCAACATGCGCTTGGGCTCGGGCATCGCGCCGGTGCAACACTATCTTGATAACGGCATTACGGTGGGTCTGGGGGTTGACGGCTCCGCATCCAACGATTCCTCGAACCTGCTGTCGGAGATTCGCACCGCCCTACTGCTGTCGCGGCTGGCCGCGGAAAATGACGCAACCTTTCTCAGCGCCCGCATGGCGCTCGAGATGGCCACCCGGAACGGAGCGAAGCTTCTGGGGCGCACCGACATCGGCCGCTTGGCACCGGGGTGTGCAGCGGATTTCATCGCCATCGACAGCCGCCGAATCGAAGTCGCGGGCTCGGAGGACCCGGTCGCTGCCCTCGCATTTTGCGCCTTGACCCGGGTCGATCATTCCTGGGTCCACGGCAAGCGGATCGTAAGCGGGGGCAGACTCGTCGGAGTGAATTTGGAAAGTCTAATCAGCAAAGTCTGCCGGGATTCCCGTCCGGATGTCTGACGCAGAACGGGCGCGCGTCTGCCCGCTCACGCCTTCTGCTTCATTGGCGCAGATGCCGGCTCCTCGGCGGCGCCGGCAGACCGAGGGGGCACCGCCTGGTGAGGGTAGGGCAGCGGTCGCCGCGAAGATCGTCTCGATGCTGACTTTCAATCAAGCCGTTTCTTCGTGGTGAGGCCGCTCGCCTTGTCCCACTCTTGCGGCGTCATTCTCTTCTCAGTCACGCCGAAGGTTCAGATGTGGCCTTCGGGGTCGCGGGCGCGATAGATGCGGTCGCCGTAGAACTGCATCTTGGGCTCCTGCAGGATGTGCGCGCCCGCTTTGCGCGCGTCAGTGTACTCGTGTCACTTCTGTTTGCCGTCCGCTGGCGGGTCGACCGTGACGGTGAACGCGAGAAGCTGAATTTCGAATGGAAAGAGCTTAATGGTTCGCCGATGGGGGCCTCCTCCACGAGAATGGGTTCGGCTCGCTCCTGATTTCGTCGTTGGTGGAGAAGGACCTGCGCCGAAAGGGAGTGTTCTTCCCCGAGCCGGAGGGCCTTCGGTTTTCAGCGAGTTCCCGCTGCCGCATCCAGAACAAGGACCGCCCCAAACGGACGTTGCGCTGCCGCGCCTTGACACGACCGCGCCCCTTCCACCGCCCAAATAGCAGGGGCTATGGCGCGCAATCGCTAGTCTCTTCATCCGCCGCTCGCCATGGGCAGTCTTACTCGGCAAAGCGATAGCGAGGGTGCCAGCGTCTGGATCGAGGTGGCCTTCTTTGGCGCGGCATCTGCGGCGTACGTCCGGATGTGACTTCGGGAGGATGGGGCGAGAAAGAACCCGTTAGGATATTGGCAGT